>CAYWZZ010000006.1:0-72396 GCA_964463005.1 uncultured Candidatus Bathyarchaeia archaeon
ACTACGTTGACGTTTAAACTTCTACCAAGGGATGAGCCTGATTCCACCGTTTCAATCGATGGGTTTTCTTCGACTTTATCAAAGACGAAGACTTTAACACCCGAACTCTCCATATTAGAAGTTAATAGCTCTATGTATCCGTATTTCCTTGCAAATGTCCTACCAGTTACAAGTAAGACCTTATCGCCTAATCGGCTTACGTAGTTGCCAAGCTCCTGAAGCCTACCTCTACCGAATATTATTTTAGTAGGAGTATAGAACGTAAAGGAGCTTATCATACGTTATAGCTTACGCGGAGAGAGTTTAAAGTTTTTTAAGTCTTTCTAACGTATCGGTTATCTGTCTATCTAAAGGTGGATGTTTTCGAGTTCTACGTCTTCTAGCCGGGTATGATCCTACAACCGTTAGCGCCTTTTCAGCTAATTGGTCAAGTTCTCCTTCCCTAAAAGACTTCCAATTATCATAGTGTTTAAAAGCTGTTGGATTTATCCAACTTGGATTAAAATGTCTGAGGTCTGATGGAGCTATACATACGCATACTACATCAAGTGTTCTATGGAGACTTAGAGGGCATGTGAAAACTCTCTGAGGGTCCATAAGGTTTTCAACCTTTAAGCTTGGAGATCTACTCGTTAATTCCGCAAGAAGGGGGGAGGTTTTCAAAATCACATACTCAACTACAGCGTATGCTACATCGAAGGGGTTGAATTTTGAAGCAGCTTCCCTAGATAAGGCTTTTTCATGCACGTGAATATGACAGCCTTCACCAGACCATTTGACGAATACGGATTCTTTAACACCCATGTCTCTGAGAAAGCTCACGATTATCTCAGCAGCCTTTATGGTTATCTCCCAATTTGAAAGTATGTTGTCTATATCCCATGAGGGGGTGCAGGCGACGACGTTGTAATCATCATAGACGTCTTCTTTAACGTTAATTCTCCGGTAAACTCTAGCTGAGGCATAAACAGTTCTCAATATAGCCTCCTTAAAAGCCTTTAATCTTTCAAAGTCTTCCAACCTTCTCAAAGTCAGAGGGGTGCCAGAATCTCCATATCTACGGAAAGATCCATTAGTATAATATGTAGCAATCCATCTACCTCTTGAGAATGCTAAAATCTCCCTGATAACTTCTAGTTTAGCGTAGTGTGTGGAGGCTAAATCTGAGAGACCGTAGTTCAACACTGTGTAGGAAATTTAAATGGTTTCCGATTATTTTCTTTTATTGACAGGATTCTGTTAATCTGCTAATGACGACAGACTTGAATAATGCAAGTTCACTCTGGGCATGAAAAGCTACTGTTGTCGTTATAACAGTAGTTTCTGGGAAAATTTAACTATGGTATGGATGGGTATGCAATACTCTAGAAATGACAAATCAACTATATCCACTTTGAAGACGATATTTGCCTTCAGAAGCTTAATCTCTTAAACCAGCACTCCTATATATGGTTTACGCTACTCTTTACTAATACTACCATGAAGCATGTCAAAAAAAAGTATGAGGGTTATTTAGAGAGCTCAGCAATTATCTGTTCTATGATGTTCTTAGCTTTCTTAAGCCTATCTAAAGTCGTGGTTAGATATTCTAAACCTTCATCTGTTATCGTGTAGACGCGTCTAGCAGGTCCACTTTCCTTAATCTCCCAATTTGAAGTTAGAAGCCCCTGATGCTCCATAATTCTTAAAAGCCCGTAGACTAGAGGCTTTGGGACGTCTATATTAAATTTATCTTTCAACGTTTGCTGAATTTCGCCTCCATGTGTTGGCTTAGATTTGACTATGCTTAAAATCGCCATATGGAGGAGCCCTCTAAGGGGAGTCCCCTTAAATTCAATAAACGGTCCCGGAGGTATAGGCGGATGAGGGTGATGGCAATGGTGATGCGGATGCCCATATCCTTTAGGAACCATCACATCGTGTTCTTCCTCTTTCTCCAAAAAGATCCCTATTTATGTATAAAATATATCTAGGTATAAAAACTTTACTAACTGTTTCTCAACTTTAAACCTTATGATCATTAAGGCGACGTTAGGTTGTTGGAGACGTTGCGGTTCATCTATGATGTAGGAGAGCATAGGCTTACAGCTATGAGTGGTTTACTGTGACTGGATCCTTATGGAATTTCCTCCTCCCTAGATTTCTTAGCTTTAAGAACTTTTTTAACTACTCTCCTGGGGAGGACTGTATCCTCCCTCCTCTCTACAGTAGGACCTAGTATGACTAAACCTCTACCGTCAACTATGCTTATTTCATATAGGTTTAAGCTATGAGGGGTATGCCTCATTTTCTCTATCAAAATATACCGTTTTAGAACTCCTCCTCTGACGCTTCTTCTAAACCTTATTATACCGTCGGCTACATGCTCAATACCCCATCCGAAACTTTCAGCTGTCGTAACAGCGTATTGAGAAGTAGCTAATATTGTAAAATCCCACTTGGATAAGACTTTTTTAATATAGTAGCTGTATCTTCTAGCCATAGCAGGTTTATCTAGCCAGAAGGCGGACATAGAATCTAATACTAGCCTAGCTCTACCGTAGCTGAGCTTACGTTTAGCTTCAACAACCTTATTCACAAGCTCTTCAACATCTAGGGTTTTAAGAGACCAAGGGTCTTCAGTAGACATTAAAGCGTCTATGATTATCAACTTATCCGATTCAATGGCTGTTTTAAAGTCTATACCGAACTGTGCCGCCTGCCTCATTATCGATTCTCTTGCTTCTTCAGTGGTAACGTATATGCATTTATCCCCCGCTTTAACCCCTTGAGCTATGAAGTGTATACAGAGTATTGTTTTACCAGTACCAGGTTCACCTGTAACAGCCACTAGGAAACCCCTTGGAATTCCACCGGCAAGTAGAGCATCTAAAGCCTCTACCCCGGTTGAAAGTCTTTCAACGCGGCTCAGACTGGATAGCCCTGGAGTGGCCATTTCACTTTAAAGCATAGCATCCTTTAAGATAAGTCTTAACTATTTTCTACTAGGTAAGCTTACTTTAAGAGGTGTTGTTTAAAATAACGTGTTAAAAAAAGTCGATTTTGATACGATTAAATTATCGAAGAGCTACTTGTTAAAGTTTAAGAACTTGAAGCAATTTTCCCCTTTATGAGGAAAATGTTGTTTAGAAAGCTTGCAGAGGTTTTCGAAAAACTCGAATCGACTACTAAAAGACTCGAAATGACGGACATCCTAGTAGCACTCTTCAAAGAAACACCTAGCAAAGATATAGATAAAGTAGTCTTTCTAACATTGGGAGAGATATATCCACCTTTCATAGGTTTAGAATTGGGTTTGGCTGAAAAATTAGCTGTAAAAGCTCTATCACTGGCAACGGGAGTTAAGGAAGAAATTATAATTGAGGATTTGAAGAAGACCGGCGACCTCGGTCAGACTGGTGAAAACATATTCTTAAATCGTAAATCTAGAGCCCTCTTCTTCAAAGAACCTCTTACAGTCGATAAGGTTTACACTACCCTAGAGAAGATATGTAGAGCTACGGGTAAGGGTGCTCAGGAGCTTAAAATCAAATACCTAGCAGGGCTCCTAACAAACGCCGAGCCCAAAGAAGCTAAGTATATTCTCAGAATAGCTCAGGGAAGGCTTAGACTCGGGATAGCCGATATGACGATTCTAGATGCATTAGCCATAACCTTCTGCGGAAGCAAAGACTACAGAGAGATTATAGAGAGAGCCTACAACTTATCCAGTGACATAGGGCTTGTAGCTAAAACACTAGCGGAAGGAGGTATTGAAGCCATTAAAAACTTTAAAGTGACTATAGGTAGACCCATAAAGCCTCAGCTGGCTGAGAGGCTTTCAACTATAGAAGAGATTTTAGAGAAAATAGGTGGGAAGTGTTACGCCGAGTATAAGTATGACGGTTTAAGAATTCAAGCTCACGTATCATCAGGTGAAGTGATACTCTTCTCAAGAAGACAAGAGAACCTCACTGAGCAGTTTCCAGACGTAGTTGAGGCTCTCAAAGAGGCTGTTAAAGCTAGAGAGGCCATTTTAGACGGTGAATGCGTCCCGGTAGATGCACATACGGGTGAACTTCTACCTTTCCAAGTAGTCGCACATAGGAGGGGACGTAAATATGATGTTGAGAAGATGATGGAAGAGATTCCCGTTATCTACTTTGTATTTGATCTACTTTACGTTAATGGAGAAGATTTAACTATGAAACCTTACTTTGAACGTAGAGAGAGGCTTAAAACAGTTATTGAAGAAACGACGAAAGTGAAGCTTGCAGAGTATATCGTTTCAGATGATGCTTCTGAAATTGAGAAGTTTTTCCACAAGGCCGTTCAAGAAGGTAGTGAAGGACTGCTGTGTAAATCCCCCCATAGCCTCTACGAGGCTGGTAAAAGGGGATGGGCTTGGATAAAGTGGAAGAGAAGCTATAGGTCTGAGATGACGGATACTGTAGACTTAACGGTTGTTGGGGCTTTCGCGGGTAAAGGTAAGAGAGCTGGAACCTACGGTGCCCTCCTCATGGCTGCATATAACCCAGATGAAGACGTATTTGAAACCGTGTGTAAACTGGGTAGTGGATTCACAGATGAAGATTTAGCCAAGCTTCCAGAAATATTCAAACCTTACTTGAGAAGAGAACCGCATCCTAGAGTTAAAACTATAATGAAGGCGGACTACTGGTTTACACCAGCCGTCGTGTTAGAAGTGATAGGGGATGAAATTACTTTAAGTCCTATGCACACCTGCGGTATGAATGCTATAAGACCCGGCTCAGGCCTAGCCATAAGATTCCCAAGGCTTGTAAAATTTAGAGATGATAAATCTCCCGAAGATTCTACAACAGTCTCTGAAATAATCGAAATGTACAAGCGTCAGCTTAAAAAGATAGAGCAAACTCAAATTCCTCCTGAGGAAAAGGAGTGAGCAAAATCCCCATAGAATACGGATATATCAAATGTAAAACAGCTCTTTCAAAAAGTATGCTTCCAGGCTTAGACTATAGTTTAAACCCGTATGTCGGTTGCGGTCACGGATGCATATACTGCTACGCTAAAGCCACACTCAGAGATGAAGCTAAAGCTCTAAAATGGGGAAAATTTGTCCTAATTAAAAGGGGTTTAATCGAAACACTTGCAAAAGAAGTTTTAAGAAAACCTAAAGGCGTAGTGGGTTTAAGCACTGTTACAGACCCATATCAGCCTATTGAAGAGGCGATGAAACTCAGTAGAAGATGTTTAGAGGTTCTCATTAGAAGAGGTTTCTACGTTTCAATACAGACAAAGTCTAAACTAGTGCTTAGAGATTTAGATTTAATCAAGCTTGGGAAATTAGACGTTGGATTAACCATCACGACCATGGACGATTATCTAGCTTCATTGATAGAACCTGGAGCTTCTAAACCATCTGAGCGGGCTGAAGCGTTGAGAAAACTCTCTGAAGAAGGCGTTGAGACTTGGCTTTTCCTAGGACCTATAATCCCTGAGTTGAATGATTCAGAAGAGAGTATACGTGAAGTCATAGAAGTCGCCTACGAGACGAAGAGCGAGCTTATAGTGGATAAATTAAATCTTAGAAGATGGGTTTTAAATTGTATGAAACCTTTTCTAGATGAGTATAAGCCAAAGCTTGCCGAGAAACTTCCCGTTATACTTAAACCCAATTCGCAGTATTTGAAGGCGTTGCATGATAAAGTTAAACGTATATGCGATGAATATGGCTTGAAATACAGCTTGTTTGATTTTACAAAATAGTTATTAATAGTTATTATAGAGTTTGATGTAGAATCACCACGTGGAGCAAATTCCAAAGCATTCCGTAAGAGTTCTGGATATAGATGGATTAAAAATCTACATCTACGTAGAGAAGTTTGATAATGCACTACTTGTATTCATATCGGAGCAAGGTTTCAAGTTGGGAACTCTCATATTTTCTATGATAGGATTGGAGGGGGCTTCCAGAAGTACAGTATTACTCGGCTGGAGGGGAAGCATTCAGGCTAGAGTATTCGCTGAGAAGGCGTCTTCTGAAACTGGTTTAATGACTCTACTATCTATAAATCTGGAGGAGGAGCATATCCAGAAGCAATTTAGAAGTATTTTAGAGACTTTAAATCAATGCATCAAAGAAGTTGCCGTATGAGATGCTGCAAATGAAGATTTGAAATTTCCGCTTTCAAGCTTATACTTACGGTAAACTGAAAACCTAGTTAACTTTTAAGATGACGTTTTCTTTTACTTAAAGCCCCAGCTGGGTTGCAACTTCTTTTAACGCATCCAAAGCCTCTTTAAGGAAGTTTTCTAAACTTAACCCTATCTCTTCGCACAACATTATACGGCTTCTATTCACACCTCTTGCGAAGTCTTTCGATTTAAACTTTCTGAGAACTGTTTGAAGCTGGACCTCCTGCATCTTCTTAGAAGGCATCACTAGAGCACATGCTACTAGTAACCCTGAAGTAGCATCAGCCGCTATTAAAGCCTTATCGAGTTTAGATTTAGGTTTAAAACCAGTATTCTCGTAGTTGTGGGCTCTTATAGCATTCAAAACCTCTTCAGGAACCATTCCACATAAAAGAGCTTCAGCTATTAAACCATGTTTAGCAGGTTCTCTTTGAGTAAGTTCATAATCCACGTCATGTAGAAGTCCTGTTAAACCCCAAATGAGTTCATCCTCACCCAAAACTTTAGCTATTTTACGTATGATCGCTTCAACAGCGATACAGTGTTTAACTATGTTCTCATTCCTAACATGTTTCCTTAAAATTTTCAGAGCTTCTTCACGATCGATCATTAGGAGTACCTCTAACTTTAAAGATTGAATATGATATAAACTTGACGAAGCTAATATGAAATGATGTCTGAAAGTGTCGGTTTACCGAATATCCTCTCAGCGGCTTTAGCTACGGGCTTCCTATACTCCTCCTTAGAATACACCCTGACTATATTCATAACGTTTCTCATTACGTCTAAAAGCCTAGAGAGCATACCGAGTCTTTGAGGGATTTTCTCACCGTTTTCACCCCTCTTAAAACACGGTATGTCCATGACATCAGAGCCTGAAGAATAACGATGCGATACTGATGGAAGGCTGGGGGAGTCTATGAAAACATCATCACGTGATACTTTAGCTTCAGAAGCTATCTCCTCTTCAAGCTTAATTTTCACGGATTCATTCATCAGTAGAGAACTCACGAGGGAGGATTCCATGAAAAGCGTCTTCTCATATACGCATTTTAAAAGCCTACGCTCCACAATATCGTTCATTATCTGCTTAGCCTCTTCAGAGTTTATGAGGGCTGTCCAAACATTATAATCGTCCATAACTAGATATTCTTCAGGAGAATTGAAGTCTAAAAGTCCAATGCTGTCTTTAGCCATATCCATAGCTTTAAGAAGCATTATTTGAACCGCTCTTGAAGTTTTGTGAAAATATATAGACCTAAAGGACTCCACTCTAGCCACTATGAATGTTTCAAGCGCGGAAATCGCCGTTGCATCTACAGCAAGTTCACCGTTTAAAACGTCCATAGTGTAGAGTATTCTGAAGACATCTACAAACCCGTACCCCGCTCCCGTATGGTAGTTATCCCTCACTATGAAGTCCATCTTATCGATATCTACGGGTCCTCTAATAAGCTGGCTTAAATACGGTTTATCGCCCACGGGTTCTCCCACAGCTAAAGCAGCCACCTTCTTAACGTCATATGACAGGTTTTTTAAAACGTCCGTTAACGCTGAGCCTTCTATTATCCACTTAGTCATATCTTCATGCGTCTTACCCTTGTATTTCATCAATAAACCCTCGTAGACGTGTGAGAAGGGGCCGTGACCTACATCGTGAAGTAGAGCGGCTACGCGTAGAAGCTCGCGGTCTTCCTCAGATAGCTCGATCATAGAATTTTCTCCGAAGAAGCCTGCCAGATACATAACTCCCAGGCTGTGCTCAAACCTAGTGTGGTTTGCAGCGGGGTAGACGTACTCTGAACCAGCTAACTGTCTTATCCTTCTAAGCCTCTGGAAGACTTTAGTATCTATGATTGACTTCTCAGACTCGGAAATCTTTATATAACCATATATTGGGTCTTTAATGAAGCCCCAGTACTTTCGAAGAGACAAAACTCAAACCCGAAGTATATACTAGAAAAACAGCCATATATATGTTCAACCTAGTAACATTTGGAGGTTGAAATTTGATTTTCAACGCAACTACGATCAACGAAACACTTAGAAAAATTGAACGGCTAGTAGATTTAAATGACGTTTTCAACGTTGAAGTTGAAAGGGAAGTTAAATGTATGGAGATTCCGGCAAATTTGAAAAATGAATTATTAAAGGCTTTAAGAGGGCTTTTAAACCCAATTAAAATTTCTAGAAAAGGCTTCTTCATAGTTGTAACAGGCATTGATAAAGCAGGTAAAGAAACGCAGTGCTTCAACCCCAAGAAAAAACCGAACGTTAAATCCATAAGAGACTTCTTAGTCGAGCTTAAAGGTGAAGTATTATCTATATCTCTACCCAGCTATGAAACTCTCCTAGGGTCGCTGGTAGGGGCATATCTAGGGGTCAGAGAAGTTGACGTCAAATTAAGCGGAGAGATTTCAGAGGAGTATGCGTGGATTCTATGGAGCCTAGATAGAGCCCAGTACAATGATTCCGTTAAAAGCTGGCTTAGCCGTAGAAACCACTTCGTACTGGCTAGAAGGTGGATTGAAAGTAACATATGCTATCAAACAGTTAGGGGGATATCTGAAGAGAGAATATTGAGATTTGAGAGGAATATAGAGAAGCCTGACCTGATACTAGTCATTGATATAACTGCGGAAGAGGCTTTGATAAGAGCTAGGGAGAAAGACAAATATGAAAAACTGGATTTTCTGAAAAAGGTTAGAGAGAAGCTTCTTGAGATATCTTTTAGAGGGATTGTCGGTCAAGCGGTTGTCGTCAACGGTTTCGGCTCTCCGTCAGAGGTTAATAGTAGACTGCTCAAAACCCTCAGCTTATACTTGAAGAGGAGCTAAGCTTATATATTCCTTATCCATCCACTTAATGGAGGTTTAAGAGTTTGAAGGCCCCAAAAATCATTAATACGTATTGCCCTAAATGTAATGCTAAGACAGAGCACACAGTGTCAATATACCGTAAGGGTAAAGAGAGCTCTCTACGTCGTGGGGCTAGGCATCATGAATGGGAGCTTCATGGATATGGTGGTCAAAAATTCCCAGAACAGAGGAGGAAGGCGAAGACGACGACGAAACAACTTCTTAAATTGAAGTGTAGAAATTGCGGTTATACGTTGGATAGACTTGGAGTTAGACTTAGAAAAATTGAACTTGTTTAATATTCAGCCTAGTTAGATTTGAAAAACCTCTGTTTTCAATCTTATGTCATAATGTGCTGAATTTAACTGAAAATCTTTAAATATAATCGGCGAGCTAGAAGTCTTCCCTATAAGAGATTAGTGAAATCCCCCATGATTTTGAGGAAAAACTCTTTTTAGTATCTTCGAAGTTATAATTATTTTGGTGATAGAGTTTATGCCTCAGGCATTTGTACTCATAAATTCTGAGATAGGGGCCGAAGAAGAGGTCTTAAATGCTCTCAAGAATATGGAGAATGTTAAAGAGGCGTACATCGTTTACGGAGTTTACGATATAGTTGCTCGGGTGGAAAGGGTTATGTAACCCCCACATGCCGACTCTATGGAGGAGCTTAGGGAAATAGTGACTGTGAAAATACGTAGGATAAATAAGGTTAGAAGCACTTTAACCATGATAGTTGCTAAGTAGATTAGCCCCACCTTTCATTTTTAAATATCGACGGCTTACAGCAAACGCTTATATTGTGTGGTGTTAAATAATCATTTTGTGAAGCAGGTATATGTAGTTCCCGAACCAAAGAAGTTGGAGTTCACAGGTAGATGGTTTAAATTTGACGGTTTTGAAAACTTTCCAAAGTTTATAGCTGAAGAGTTTAAAGTACCCACAGGCGGATGGAGGATAGTTAAAGTCGACCGCAATGGGACTGGCGTTAAAATCAAAGAGGGGGTTGTTGAAATTTGGGGGGATGAAAAGGTATGCTACGCTACACTCATACAGTTGATAACTCAGGGTGATGAGCAGATCCCGGAAGCCACTATTGAGGAGGAGTTCTCGTTTAAATTTAGAGGGTTCCACTTAGACATAGCTAGAGGGGGAGTCCCTAAACTTGAGACGTTTAAGTCGATCATAAGATGGCTCTACCTACTTAAATACAACTATTTTGCAGTTTACGTGGAGGACTTATTTCCTTGGAAAAGCTACCCTCAAATAGGTGTATCGAGGGGGAGGCTAACAGAGGAAGAGTGGAGTGCAGTAGTCGACTACGGTGAGAAGTTGGGGGTTGAAGTTTTCCCATCACTTGAACTATGTGGACATATGGAGCATATACTATCGATGCCTGAGTTTAGACGGTTCAGCGAGTGGCATAGGCCTATGGAGGGGTGTTTAGACGTCAGCAACGAAGAAGCTAGAGAGTTCGCATATAGACTTTTAAGCGACGCCCTAGAGCTTACACGTTCAAATTATGTGCACATAGGTGGAGATGAGACTTGGGCGCTTGGAAGAGGAGCTAGTTTAAATAAAACGTGGAGATTTGAGGGGCCAAGCCTATATGAGAAACACCATAGAAGGCTTGTTGAAATCGTTAGAAGCCGAGGAAAGACTCCCCTACTATGGGGTGACATGATATCTGGAATGTACTTAGTTGGCGATAGGGAGAAGTGGGCTGAAGTGCTTCAAAGCGATATATGGAGGGAAAGTATAATAGCCAACTGGGACTACAGCCCAGAATCCATAGACCACTTTAGAAGGAAAATAGACATCTTCAAGAATAGAGGGCTTGAACAGATAGTTTGCCCAGGGTTTTCAAACTGGGATAGATTTTACCCGAACTTCGAAGTAGCTATTACAAACCTTAGAAACTTCCTCACAGCAGCCAAGGAAAAGGGCGTATTAGGTTTCATGGTGACGGCTTGGGGAGACGATGGAGAAGAGTGTCTATTCTCATTCCTAACACCTTTAATACTTGCGTCTATGGAGATAGCTGAAGGCTCTGGAGATTGGGAGAAGAAGTGGATGGCGTTATCTAAGGAGAGCGAGGCTGTTTTGAAAGCTAGGTTAATATTCGGACGTGGAGAAGTTTCAGATGTTCTTAAACACGTCTTATACTCTACGCCCATTTTTAAGAGGATTGGAAGTGAAAGATTAGAGAAAATTGCTGAAAACTGGAGAACAGCTTTAGAAACTTTAAAAGATACCGTTCTACCTAAAGACCTTGAATTTATAAGGAAATGTCTTGAAGTCGGCCTTAATAGACTTAAGGGAAGGGTGAAGGTTTCAGATTATATAACTTTAGCCCACTTATACTCTGAACTATGGCTTTCTGAGAGGAAGCCTGAAGGGTTAGAGTTGATAGTTACGAGACTCTGGGGAGCTGCTGGAAGAATAGATTTAAACTTACAATGACGGTTGATTCTAACGATTTAGAAACACCCCCTCCCGTATTTTTCCACAATTTTTAAAACCCTTTGCGCCTCCTCTTCACTACGACACCAAGTTTGAAGGAATAAACCTTCATGTTTAAGCTTAGATAGCAAGAGCTCAACCTCCCAAGGTTCACAGGATATTTGAAGACATTTACCAGCATCCAATATTTTCCGGCATACATTCACCCATTTAGACATCGGTAATGCTCCGGCTCCCGGAACCCATTGAATACCATCTATGGAGTCTACTTCAAGCAGTATGTCTAAGTTGTTTAACGCCATTGGTCCGTCTAAGTGGAATATCGAATTATCTAAATGCCTCGATAGGATTATCTGCTCTTCTAAAAAGAACTCTTTAAACATTTTTGGGGAAACAAGCCCCGAGAAGTCGTCCTGCAACGGGAAAAACTTTCCTCTAGAGTAAGCAGGTATCCAGCTTATAGAACCCTTCTGAACCTGTGATATCTTCCCATAGTATACTTCAAATACCTGAATACATATTTCCGTTAATCTCCCGATAAGCCTCTTGACCTTATTCGGCTGATTATACAATGCTCTTACAAGCCTCTGCGTACCAACAGCGGCTGCTAAGGAGTCCCCACCATAATGTAGATCTGGAATACCGACTAAGAAATTCCCCTTCGCTACTTCACACACGGCATCTAAGATCTTATTCATAGTTCTCCACCACACGTTAGATTCATCTAAAACGGGGTTATAGCTTTCTAAGTCCTCTATGAAAGGCTTCACCCAAGATGTTTCCTCGTCGAGAAAAACCAACTCACCTCCTAGAAAGGCCGTTAGAGAGTTTGGACCTAAGTTTGGCCAATATTGTGGAATTGCATCTCCTAGGAAAATAGTGTTTTCAAAGTAGTGCTCAAGCCGTTTAAGAATATAGTTTACGTTGGTCCACTTATCTTCAAGCTTTTCAACTGTTGGAATTTCCACCTCAACTCGACGTTTTCTAGGCGCAGTTATATGGATTAGAGGTCTATCTAAAACCTCGCGTTCCCAAAATGCGTCGAAACGTTGTTTAATTGTTTCAAAATCCACGTCGTTTATGTACGAGCGCATAGTTGGACACTACCTGCAATTGGTATATAGGTCTATGTTTACCTCAGATCTTTAAAACTTAATCTTTACGGCTAAGTGAACTTTAATCTCTTCAAGCATAGCTTCTAAGACGCCGTCCCGGTAAACCCATCTGATTGAAGATTCTGGGGGAATTAGCTTCAATTCCATCGGCTTCTTCTCAAGCTTGAGTTTAAACTCTACATTTCTTATCGGGGGTGTGCACTCTACATAGAAGGAATTTCCTGAAAGGTCTTTGTAAACAGATAAGTTGCAGAAGTGAAGAATAATAGAATCCGCCCGTCTTCTCAAGACAACTTCAACTGTTGGAGGGGCTTTCAATTCCAGCGATTTAGCCATTACAGAGTCTAAAATAAACCCTATGATCTCTCTTATCTTAGGATATTGCTCAAACCAGTAAGCTCCAAAAACATCCGAGGCTATGTATACCGTTCTCCCAGATCCATACTTGTTCATTGAAACCGCAACTGCTCCCTCTTCATCTAAAGACTCCTTCTCAGACATTGATAGGGGAAGTATTTTACAAGCTTCTTTAAGTGAAATCTTATGCCAAGGCTTATTTATCAGTATCTTCTCTCCTCTAAATGGAATCCAACCCTTAGGTATCGCATCAAATTCTAAATGTTTTAAACCGAATATCTCTACGAATTCGTCCCGGTAATTGATCAGGGATTTTCCAGTAGCTATTAAAACCCCTCCCCTTTGAGCAAAACCCATTAAATTCTCCAATGTCGTTTTAGATATGATTGATTGCTCAGCCAAGATTACAGCCTTACACTTGTCCAATCTACTTAGCAAGGTTTCCTCATCGACTATGTCAAACAGATAGTGTAACTCCTGCAACGCTTTATGTGCACCCCTCAGCGGATCTAAAACTCTTCCATAATCGTAGAGGCCATTACCTACCTCGTAGAAATTTAAGGCGGAGTGTAGCAAAGCGACTTCATGGAAGGGTTCAGACTCTTCAAAAGCCTCAACCCTAGCACACACAAATTCCGCGCATTCAGCTACTATACGCATATGTGAAGGTTGAAGAGAATCGTCTTCAAGAGGGTTAACCCATATGAACCATTTACCACCATTAGCCATAATTACAGCTCCCTCTTGAAATAAGTGTACCGGATACTTAGGATAAGGTGTAGTATTGCTCCAAGTAAAAGTCTGTAAAGCCGTCATTAAATCGAACGGTTTACCTCTAGTCGATAGAAACCTTGCCTCAAAGCTTGCTTGAAGAGGGCCGTGTGTTGGAGATATGTCTGCCGATATCCAATCTATGAAATCGGGGGGCGGATCTGGCATCCTGATCGTAAAAGACCAGTTACTTGTAAACAGACAGTTTGGATTAAGCTTATGTATGAAGTCCGCGCACTTCTTCAAATACTTTACAAAACTTTCCCTGTGGAAGCTCATCCACGTCTTCCACAGTGGATCTTGTGGATTTTCAGGCGGTTCTCTACCATAATTTGCCATAAATGCCCTTTTACAGGAGTTACAATAGCATGGAGCTACGCTCCAACAATCTCCATCAAACCAGAAGCCGTCGGGATTATAAGCTTCAATTATTTCCTTAAGCTGTGGTAAAACTCTAGCCTCAACATAGTCGCTATTAGGGCATAAAACATCTTCACCTATGAACTCTCCCTTAGCATTACGTCTACGCCATTCAGGATGTTCTCTAGCCGCATATTCATCTTTCAAACCACTGTAATATACCGTGAACTTTATGCCGAGTTTTTCAGCAACCCTTCTGTATATGGCTAGAGCATCTTTCACTATTGCGGGAGGAGAACCGCCTAGACGCGTTGGATAATTTGTCCATCCGGGATGTCCTTTAGAATGATACTGTATAAAACCCGGTTTTATAGGTGCTATTAGAGAAGTTAATTCATCTAAGTCTGCTCCACCTCCTACTGGGGTGTTTGGTCCAACGTGGTGGTCGAAGTGTATATTGAGAAGCGTCTTCTTATACCATTCGCTTCTCAAATCGACACCAAACATTTTTTATCATTTAAGTTTAAATTTAAAAATACAGCTATCGACTCTTTCCGTGAAATCTCTAATAGGTGCAAAAGGCGGATAGTTTAACTGAAGTTTAAAGCACGTATGTTGACACGATCGAGGCATTGGATACTAGTTGGATTTAGATGGATGTGTAGGTATTTTATCGTCATCTGCAGTCTTTGGAATTATGTTTTTAAGCGTTGAAATTAGCGGCACACCTATGATTGTGGATATCGCCGTGAATGTGAGTCTTTCAAAGGTGGCAATAGGAATCAACATGGTGAAGAGTGATGGAAGGTCTGAAGTGCTTACGATTAGGCGCTCAGCCGCCAGTATGAAAGCTAAACAGCCATACATGTGACTGGTTACAGTTGCAACATAACTGCATAGCAGTATTGAAAGCGTCAGATTTCTTTTAAGGTCGCTATAGAATAGTTTGGCAAGTTTTGAACGCAGTAATAGGATGTTTATGAGGCCAGCCCAATGCAGTATTGCGAACAGTGGAACGGCTCGACCTACATATGTTGCATACCAAGTAGCTATTAGAATCGCTAAAATTACTGCTGAAATTTTCCAGCCTGACAAGCCGTTTAAACGACCTCTTGAGAGTGCACCAGCAATGAAGGCTGAAATGGGCATAGAGGGTAAGGTAAGCCATTCAAATAAACTGGCTCCCGTTAAAATACGGTTTATGAGGGCTCCGAGAAACGTAATCGACATACCGAGCATTGGACCTAATATGAAGCCGTAGAGTGGAGCTATTCCAGAAATTATTCCAATTCTAGCACCGCTTACTCCTATAACTGGAAAACCGGGTAAATAGCTTAACACTACGTACATAGCGGTCATAATGGAAATTAAAGCCACTTTTTTCGTATCCATATCGATTCAATCTCCTAGACCATTATATTTAGAAGCGTAAACCATTTAAAATGGCTAGCATTAGAGAAGCTGCTGTCAAGTCGGCGGTAGTACCTGGATTCAGCCTTCTCCTTTTCAACTCGCCATCGAATTTAAAGAGCGCCCTACGTCCTTCTGGAGTTTTAAGACCGCCAAGTTGAAGTATTTCACGCGCCTTCTCTGAAACCTCTTCAGCCGTCTTCATGCCTATTTTCACAGCTTCCAATATATCAGATGTGTACTTTAATCCAACGTTTCTAGCTATGAAACTATCAGGATACATGGATAATAGTTTCAAATATGTGTGAACCGTTGCGACATTTATATCGTAGTTTTCAAAGTACAGCTTTTCCACTGTTGGAAATCCTACATTGCAAGTTATCTGTAGAGCTGTGACGAGCTCTCTAGCTATAGTATCCCATTCAGCTGCAACTTTCATAACATTATAAAGTGTTAAATTGTTTTCCAAAATCATTTTCTTCGCCTCACTACTCGTTAAATCCGGCGCTTTCTTGCTCACAACTTTACCCATCCCTCCTGGACTTGCCAAGCCAATAGCCTCATATGTTTCAACGGCGTCTTCGCATGTCGTAGACTTCATGACCTCTGCGAAGTTTTCACGTAAAACGGAAATATTCATGCCGTTTATCGTTGCAAATGTCATACTAGCTGCGGCAGCCATCGGTATGAATAGAAGCACTACGCCTAGGTGTGTGTTCCCACCTTTATGCCAAGCTTTTACGTTTAAAACAACCTGTTTAATCAGGCTTCCAATCTTCAACTCACGTACTTCACCGAACTTCAGAGAAAAAGTATTCAAAACAGTCTCCCGGAGGATTGGCCCAAGTGATATTGAACCGGCTACGAAGTGTTCAAACCTAGTATCTTGAAAGTCTGAGGTTCTATGAACGTTTCCAGGCTTGGGCCAACCGCAGACTTCAAGCGCCGTTGCCAGTTGTCCTGCCACCGAGATGTAGTCGGCTATTTCTACCCTACGTTTAAGCGTTAGAGACATATCAATCAGACTCCGAAGCCATCCTTATTAAATGCCTTTAAGACTATAACCTTGCTAAAAGGATTTCCATATTTAAGCGGCTGAAAACCTTCATGTATGCTATGAAAGATTTATCTTTCTAACACGTATGTGATTTATGGTGTAGACGTGGATTTTTACGAAGTCATTAGAACGCGTAGGAGTATAAGGTCTTATAAGCCTGATCCAATACCGGATGACGTTTTGAAGAGAATTTTAGAGGCCGCTAGAATAGCGCCTTCAGGCTCGAACCGTCAACCGTGGAAGTTCATAATAGTGAAAAATGAAGAGTTAAAGAGAAAATTGGCAGAGGCATGTCATAATCAAATGTTTATTGCAGAAGCACCGATAGTCATAGTAGCTTGCGGATACAACATTCACTGGAATAGAGGTGAATACATGGGCGATTTAAGCATGCTCATCGACGTTTCTATAGCTTTTACACATCTCATTTTAGCGGCTAGAGCTGAGGGTTTAGGAACATGTTGGATAGGCTCCTTCAGCAATAAGAAAGTTAAAGAAATTCTAAAAATACCAGAGGATGTAAACGTCGTTGCAATAACACCACTCGGCTATCCTAAAGATGAATACTTTAGAGAACCTGGACCAAGAAAACCGCTATCAGAAATATTATCCATAGATAAATTTTAACAATTCAAAGATTTTATTCCATCTGTAGACCCACGTTCAGTTTCACTAATACCATCCATTTCATATACTCTGACGGAAATATGGAATTTTCAGACACACAGACCTTGGGGAAAGTTACAACGTAAGCATTAACGGAGGAAAAGGTTAGAGCTGGTTTTGAATAGTTAAGGCGTTTAACAGAGTAGAGTAATGCTTTTTAGTTTAAACTAATAAAAAGTGTTTAGAGGGCCGGTCGTCTAGTCTGGTAGGATACCACCCTTACGAGGTGGTGGTCGTCGGTTCAAGTCCGACCCGGCCCACTACTTTTAGGTTCAAGTCCTTTATTGTTTCCTTACGATCTAGCGAATACGGACTTTCTACTCACTGAATACCCTTATACATACCGATAATCTTCCAAGCTTGCCGTAAATGCTGAACTTAGACGGTATTCTAATTGCTCTTTACAACCAACAGTTAACTGTACGCACTATTGAGCCAAAATTGGGGATGATCTTGTAATTTAGTGATCTTGAGGGATTAAGTGGTGAAGATTACGGTAAAACTATCTTAAGAATTCGGCAAGGAAGGCGTCTTTAGCTAGCTCATTCTTTAAGTATTCTACGGATTCTCTAGTGTCTATGAATATTGACCTGGCACGCTCTATATGCTTAGGCTCTACAATGCTGTCGCCCATAGTTTCAGCAATAACCTTAGCTGGTAGCATTAGCTGGGCTGCATGTCTTAAAGAGTACTTCTCACCTATATCTGCAAGCGCTTCAATGGCCTCTCTAGAAATCTTCAAGTCTTCAGCCTCAGCTCTAATATCAAGTATCTTTATGATTTCGTCTCTAGTTGGGAATCTCGTTCTAGCAATGAGCAACCTATCAAGCATATCTATCGGTATACCGTGCGGTGACTTAATATCAGTACCCTTAACAGTTGTTATGGCTCTATTTGTCGCCAATACGAGGACTGGAGCAAACTCCTCCTCTAAAGCTCTACCTAAGAATGCAAATGACTCAATATCGAGCATGTGAACTTCATCGATGAAGAGGACACCTGGGACTAGCTCAGCCTTACGATCTTTAATAAGCTCATTCACGTACTCATCAACCTTCTGCCTAATCTCGTCTGAAATCTCCTCTTCTCTGAATAGCAGGCTTCTATGGAGCCTTATGTTTGCAATATCTATATCATGTAGAGTAACTGTGTGGGTTATAGTCTTTGTCTTCCTAACTGAACCACTCGGTCTCTCAACAATCTTTGCAACCCTATATTCACCAGTCCTACCCTTAGTGGTTACACCTTTGCTAGCAACTCTACCGAGCTTAGTTATCCAGCCGGTCTCTGCGTCAATCTCGATAACATCACCAACTCTAATCGGCAACTCTAAGAGCTTATTGGCTATGCTCTCACCAACTTCAAGCGTCTTAGTCTCATCCTTAGTCGCCAACGTTATTATTGCACCAGTAGCAATTTGAATATATGGATTGTACGGGTATGGTTCTTTCTCAATATCCAGCTCTACAACCTCGCCTTCATAAACTTCTTTAGTCTCCTTTATCCTAACGCCGATAGCCCTTCTAATAGCCTGCCTAAGAAATTCAGACTTTCTAATGGTTAATCCATAAATTTCCGAACCGGACAATGCAACGAAGGGGACATCCTGACCTAGCTCTCTAGCCATGCCAATAGCGATAGCAGTCTTACCAGTCCCCGGAGGGCCGACTAGGAGCAAACCATGTCCCGGCCTTCTACCCTGCTTAATAAGTTGAACTATTATTCCAGCAGCTTCCCTAGCCTCCTTCTGACCCACAAGCCCATCTGCAACATCAATAGCCCTCAAATTCTTGTCAAGCCCAAGGCCAGTAACATGGCTATGAATACCGAGGTGTTTAGCTTCAGCTCTTCTCGCCTCAACTTCTTTAATTTTAATCTCTCTAGACATAGCAGAGATATTAATAAGGACGCGGGGTAAAAAATTTACCGCCAAAAACGAATTAGAACTTCCATTAAAGGGTATGTTAATGCACAAGGTAGTACATAGTCGTGGAGGTTGTCATACCACATCCTTCTTGGATTTACGGATGTAGCTCCATATGACGGATTTTAGTTTAGACATCCAAGTCTTTGATCGTGCGATAAAAACAATTAACGCAGTTAAAAACTTAGCCTCACCGTCTTTGCCAGACGTATCAGACTCATACTCTAGAAAATCATAGATCCCCAAGTTGTAACCCACGGTAGAACCCCACGGGTAGAAGTACACATATCTCCACGTTATTCTGCTATTCATCTTAATTCCGTAAATAAAGCTTCCCATAATTAATTATTTATTCATTAGAATATCTCACTCCAGAGTGGGTTTATTCGGTCCTATATGCCCATAAATTGTTTGACAAATCACCGTTTTAAGACCTATATTCTTTAATATGTTCCAGACGTTAACCATCTCTTTGAAACTAGGTCTTGAAATGTCTCTTCTCCTAAACTCTGGTCTATAGTCTAATACGCAAACTTGGACTTCTGGGTCTATTTTAAATATTTCATCGCCGATTTTAGATATTTCATCAAGGGATATTAGACTTCTATTGTACGGTATTCCAACACCGATGAATACTTTACCCTTATAATTGTCTACGAGGTACTTGAATGCTTCCCAAGCCGTTGAGTGGTACTTAATAGCTAAATCTCTATCCCTTACTCCAGTTATCCTCATAAAAGTTTCCACGTATAGGCCTTTCAAATCTGGACCGATATCCGTTACACCCGCCTCTATCAGCTCATCAATATAGTCTCTCGTCAATAGTGTTGCATTTGTATCTACATGAAATCTTGCTTTAGCATCAGTATTAAGCCTCCGCAACTCTCTAATGTATTGGATTAGCCATGGCCGATTCAATGTGCATTCACCTCCGGAAATCGCCATCCTATCCACACCATAGTGTAGTCTAGTCTCCGTCATTATAATGGCCGCTTCTCTAGGCGTGTACGCACATTCTCTACCATTATATGTTGTAGTCCAATTTTGACATTGAGGACAGCGAAGGTTGCAACCGCATGCGAAAACCGCGGCTTCAACGTAACGTCTACCTTTAAGCCACCAAGGTGTTCCAACACCTCCGACTGGATGGCCCATCCAACCGTGGATAAGCCTCTTTGGGATATAGTCCTCTGGAAGGCTTGTTTCAATTTCCATATGATCTCTTACAGCGGTAATGCAACTAGGTTTTACAATACCATCGACTTCAACTATGCAACTGTAACAACCCCCAACCTCACATAAAACTAGTAGATCCCCTTCTCCCGGAAATCTACCAATTCTATAACCGAGTAGTTCAAGAGCCTTTCTAACTGTTATGTTTTCCGGAACGAAGAAGCTTTCACCATTAACTTTGATTTTAACATCTCTCCCTTGAGGTCTCCCCCTCATAACTACGGCTTCATTTGGACATGCTAGGTAACAGGCCCCACACCCCACACACCTCTCAACTTGACCTACTCCACCGCCAGGACATGCTACGATCTCGTCGCAAACACCGCATCTGGTACATTTACTTAGAATCCTCTCAGCATACAACATATAGATCAGCCTTCAAACTAAGCGTATGAGTTTAATCAAGTTTGGAGCTGTCTCCTCCGCTCTTATAAGCATGTTAGATTAACCGACTACATGGTCTATCATTACTCTCTTACTTACTGAGTTGGGGACTATGAATCGTGCGTAGATGGGTTTATTCCCGCCTTACACATCTGATGCGACTTTATTCAACTCCTCCGTACTTTCCAATATGAATCAACCAAGTAGGAGCGAATAGACTTCAAGCATGGTCATGCCTTTAGCTGAAACAGTTCTTCCGTTTAATCTGACAACGCCCTTTCTATGAGATAACTGTTCGGCTCTTTCAGCATCGTGGAATTCTACTTTAAGCTCGATCGGTTTTTCAGGCTTAAATGGGGCAAATTCTCCAACTCTTCTAATGGCTGTGGCTGCCGCTTCTTTTATCAACTTTTGAGAAACTTTTGGATGTAGACACTTAACTGCAAACCTACTCGTAGCTTTCTTTACGGCGACAGTACATACATTCTTCAGAAGATTTTCAGCTTCACGGACGGCGGTGTAATCACCAGTTACTAAGCCTACTGGAACATTATAATCTCCAGCTAGAGCAGCCCACAATCCTATCTCTCCAACTGGAATACCGTTCAACCAAACGTTGTCTATGGCTGTGGATAGTGTATGTGTAAGAAGCCCTTCTGGATTACCAGCCATGGAGTAGGCACCTATAGCAAACATCAGATTGAAACTCTCATCTAAACCTTCAAGTTCAAGAACTCTTCGACCCCTTATCAATTGAGCCCTTGGATCAAGCTCTTCTATTAGAATGGTTGATGCACCTCCATGACCATCTAAAACAACAACCTCATCAACACCAGCTTCGAAAGCTCCTTCAATAGCCGCGTTAACATCGCCAGTTAAAAGTCTCCTAGCAGTTTCATAGTCTTTACCGCCGAAGTCTATGTCTGACCAGCGTCCGGTCACTCCCGATGCTCCCTCAAGGTCGGTCATAATGAATACTTTCATTGTAAGATCCCAGACTATCTTTAGGGACGGTATATACTTAAAAGTATTTTTAGCCTAACTGGATGACCCTCTAGTTGAAATACTATGATGAAGGCTCATTTATATGCAAAGTTAGGACGACGTTTTATGTTCGATTATGCTCTTAACAGGGCTCCATAAAGTTGGTGAAGATAACATATACTGGATATGTAGGTGTCAGAATCATCCTCAAATCAAATTGAAGGATGATTGATCAGTCTACCGTATTCGCATTACAATACTTCGTAATGATATTTAGGACTATTGAGCATCTTAGAGATCACTAATACGTAGACATATGAGTTGACATTTACGATTAAACTCATCTTAAACAGGTGACTACTCTTGTATCTGTACTCCTCTAAGTTTTTCCTGGAGCTTTTCCCTAGCTTCCTTAAGTTGAGCTCTAGCCCTAGTCTCCTGCTTATTCAAAATAGTCAATCGGGCGTTTAAAAGTTCTTTCTGATCTTTAAGCTCATCTATAAGCTTTCGACGGTCTGCCTTAATAAGTAGGCTTCCGACAGACTTATAGACTATTGTATTATCGTCGGCTTTCTCAAGCTCTTCTAAAGCTTTCTCAACGCCCATAAGCTCCATTTCAACTTGTTGCCTCTGAGCTACTACTGCTTGAAGAGTCTGCTGAATCTGCTGAAACCTAATGAGTTGTTCTTGAACAGCTGGGGGAATTTCAGTATCACTCAAATTTAGACACCTGAATTTCTTCACTCAGTCCTCCCAATAAATCTTCCTACTAAAGGTAGAGTTTTAAACCCCAGCTTTTCAAAAGCTTTCTTAAAGCTTCACGTTTAAACAATGTTAGAATAGCGTAACCTAAAACGGCTATTGATATTAAACTGCTCAAGCTTACGCTAGCCATCACGTACAACCAAGCGGGTAATCCAGGCGTTAGTTCAGGCGTTGGAAATATCAACCATAGGTAGCTTCCGACGATAACGCCGATTTCCAACGCCGCCAGTAGACAGGCTATTTTAACCCTTTTCCTAAACTTGAACAACGTTAAGGAGGCTGCTAAGTTAGCTAACGGTCCGAGTGTAACATCAAACACTAGGCCTAAAGACATGGTAAATGCGCCACCTGAAACATAAAAAAGTAGGTTTCCAATGAAACAGCCTACTGTGACTCCAATTATAACCGGTGGACCTAAGAGGGCGGATAGTGTTATTAAGCAGTCAGATATTCTAAGTTGGATTGGACCAAAGGATACGGGTGCTAAAGCTAAAGTCAAAGCGGCGTATAAACTTGCCACTGAAACCATTAAAGCCGATTCTTGGGTTCGCATAGTGACTATTAACTTGTTGCTAAGAGTAGAATTAATAGCATTATCTTTCAGCTAACCGTTAAAAGCATATGTATACGTTACTACTTATATTCTTGAAAAGTTTACTAAATTTTAAGGCTTGAATGTTGAACGTTTAATCGTTGGAGTATTGAAGACGAATTGTTACGTAGTTGAGGATAACAGTGAAGGTTTAATAATAGACCCAGGCGGTTCTCCAGACGCTATAATTAACTATGTATTAAAACGTAGATTAGCAGTAAGGGCGATTTTAGTAACCCACGGGCATCCAGACCACTATTCAGCCTATTTAGACGTTAAAGAGGCTTTAAGGTGTAAAGTCATTATGCATGAATTGGATCTGGAAACTGCAAGCCTTATGGGTATGCCTATTGAGCCGGATGTTTATGTCGATGAAGGCTCAACCATTGAGGTTGGAAGTTTAAGGTTTAGAGTTTTACATACACCCGGCCACTCACCCGGAAGCATTTCCCTATTTGGCTATGGCTTAATTTTCACGGGCGATTTAATGTTTAAAATGGGTTACGGTAGGACGGACTTACCCGGCGGATCTTACACCGCGTTGATAAACAGTCTTAGGAGGATTTTAAGTTTTGAAGGCGACTTGAAAGTATACCCTGGACACGGTCCTACAACCAATCTGCAAGATGAAAAGGATTTTTATAGACGTTTGCTATTCAAATAGTAGATTATGTGTTTAAACGCCTCCTACGGCTTTTTAAGTTTAAAAAAAGCCTAGGGATGTGTTTAAAATATGTTTAAGTCTATGAAGTCTAGGCCTAGGGCTTTAATAGGCATGATTAAGACGAATCCGCATGATCATAACTTATACTTGCTTAAGCTTACAGAGTTCAAGTCTCTTGTCGAAGCCGCTGGTTATGAGGTCTGCGGAGTTGTTGTTCAAGTTAGATCCAAGGAGAGTGTAAACTACGCATTTGGTAGAGGAAAGGTTGAGGAGATTAAGAATCTTATAGAAGAGAAAGAGGCCAGCGTCTTCGCGGTATATAACATTTTAACTAGTAAGCAGAAGTATAACTTGGAAAGCTACCTCGGAGTTAGTGTTTTAGACAGGTATGAAGTTACTCTTGAGATATTTGATAAGGCGAGCTCAGATGAGCTTAGTAAGCTTCAGATAGAGCTTGCCAGACTTATTAAAAGCTACCCATATGAGAAGCTTAAAGCGAGCTTCAAGTATAGAGTTGGAAGAGAGCATCCTTGGAAGAGGTCTAGTGGGGAGTACATATACCATTCCATTGTAAACACGCTGAGGAGGAGGATGGCTAAAGTCTACGATGAACTTGAGGAGAGGAAGAAGGCTAGGATAGAGCAGATATTTAAGAGGCGTAGAATAGGTTCGCCAATAATATGTATAACAGGCTACTACAGTAGCGGTAAAACTTCCCTCTTTAATGCTTTAACTGGTTTAAATAAACCAGTTAGCCCCAAGCCTTTTACAACCCTTTCAAGTAAATATTACCTTTCTAACAGATATGGAGAAGTCTTCCTCGTAGATACCATAGGGTTTGTACACGATTTAGACCCTAAAATGTTTGAATCTTTTGAATTAACTCTGAACGACATAAGGTTTTCAGATGCTGTAATTCTGGTCGTAGACTGCTCGGACCCTCAACCTATAATGCTATTCAGGTTATCTACGTGTTTAGACGTGTTGAAAAACCTTAATGTAGACTTTAATAAAATGGTTATAGCTTTAAACAAGATAGATCTTTTGAATGAAAATGAAGTTCTCAACCGTTTGAAAATAATATCCGACTACGTAAACCCGACGCCTGTCGTACCCATATCTGCTGAGAAAAAGCTAAACTTAGAAAAGTTAATGTCTACAGTATTCTCTAGACTTAATCAATATAGGGCTTGATTGTTAAAAACGCATTAGTGGATAATTTCAAGAGTAATCACTGATTTCAGAGACGTTTGAGAGACCATATCTACGGAATAGCGTAAGGTGGATATGGAGTTTAGACTGCCATCCTCATGTTAAAATTCTTATAGTAAAATTTGGAATTTTTGAATAATGATGATTGGTGAAAGCTTTTTCACACTTAGGACGATACTGTGGGAGGACGGAGCCATAGTTGCAGTAGATCAAAGGCTATTACCTAAAAGGTTCAAGTACGTTAAGATACGTAGTGTAGACCAACTTTCTGAAGCCATTAAAAAACTCACCATAAGGGGGGCACCTGCCATAGGTGTTGCGGCAGCTCTTGGATTGGCATTGGTTGCATATAGATCTAAAGCGGAAAATCTAAGCGATTTTAAAAGGGAAGTTATGGATGCATACGAGAAGCTTAAATCTACTAGGCCTACAGCTGTAAACCTATTTTGGGCTCTTGACAGGGTTGTAGCGAAGATTTCTGAGGCAAAAGACCTTAAAGAGGCTAAGAAAATGATTATAGAAGAGGCTAAGACGATATGGATGGAGGATTATGAGGTAAATAGACGCATAGGAGAGCATGGAGCTACACTACTTGAAAATGGGGATATGGTGCTCACGCACTGTAAATGGCTTAAGCCAGCAGAATGCGGGAGCACTAGCCACTACTGGCTATGGAACCGCATTGGCAGTAATAAGGTCAGCTATAGCTAGGGGTTTACACATAGAAGTGTATGTAACTGAAACTAGACCAGTACTCCAAGGTGCTAGGTTAACGGCTTTCGAACTCCTTATGGATAGAATACCATTTAAACTCATAACAGATAATGCTGTCGGATTTCTGATGAGTAGGGGGCTTATAGATAAGGTTGTAGTTGGCGCCGATAGAATAGCTTTAAACGGCGATGTTATAAATAAGATAGGGACTTACGGCTTGGCTGTTCTTGCAAGCCACCATGCGGTACCATTCTACGTAGCAGCTCCAATGTCTACTATAGACCCTAATCTCAAATGCGGCGATAATGCCCCTATAGAGTTTAGAAGTGAAGAGGAAGTGGTTAAAATTCACGGTCATAGGATAGCTCCTGAAGGCGTTGAAGCATTAAATCCAGCTTTTGACGTAACTCCTTCAAAGCTTGTAACGGCTATAATAACTGAGATGGGTGTGTTTAAGATACCGGAAGACTTAGATAGATTGAGGAGTATTAGGCTTGAGAAAAGCATTTAATTCTACCGAAGAACATATTTGAGGTTTAAGGCTATGGACTTATCCATCTTAAGGCTACTATCGTCCTTCGCCATCCTAGCACCATCTACAATTCTAGATGTAAAGTTTAGAGAAGTTCCCGATGAGTTTTGGATTGTTGGATTGATTTTAGGATTAACTATAAACATTGTAGAGGTTTTAACTGGTCATCTTGAAATTTTGAAACTTCTGACATCTTTAGCTATAGGCTGTATAGTGGGCTTCTCACTATTCTACATCGGTTTTTTTGGAGGAGCTGATTCAAAGGCTTTAATTTTCCTCAGCTTCATATTGCCTGAAAATCCAACATTAATTAGACAGCTCGGAGCATCCCTAAACATACCGGTGATTACGGTATTCAATAACGCCATTACGCTATCTCTATGCTACCCATTAGCTATAGCCATTCTAAACGTTAAAGAGTTTGTTGAAGGAAGAGATCCTCTGCGGGGTTTGCATATTAGAGGAGTGTTTCAGAGGATTGCGCTATTTTTAACTGTTAGACGCACGTCTTTCGAAGAGCTTAGAAGAAAGGTTGGATATTACCCCGCTGAGCAACCTCATGAAGAAAACGGAAGAGTTTTCAGACGCCCAATATACTTCATGAAGGCTGAAACAGATAAAGAAGAGTTACTTCGAAAATTGGAACCTTATGCTAGCAAAGGGCTCTATCAAGATGGAATTCTTGTTTCACCTACGATACCGTTTATAACGTTCATAATGCTGGGTTTAGCCTTCCTTCCGATAGGAGACTTTATTTTAACTTTGGTTTCGCTCATCAAGTGAACGTTTAAATTGAACAGCTTTATGAGGTATCTTGTGGGTAAAGTAGCTAAAGGTAAACAATGTGATGTTAAAGGATGCGATAGACCCGCTGTAAGATCCCTACAAAAAACTGTAGCCGCAGGTTCAGGTCTAGAGTTAACGAGCCAGGATAGAGTCTATGTTTGCAAAGAGCATTATAAGATTATAAAGAAGAGTCTTAAGAAGGAGCGCATCATTACAAAGTGGCGTCACATGGCCGGTAGCTTCAAACTATAGTGATATTTTAAGTCATAAAACCTATTCCTTTACATTCTATTTCGCTTGGTTTACCTAAGCCTCCGTTGATTTTAAAATCAGCCTTCAGAATCATTCTGCTAAGCTCTATACAGGTGAGGGCGTGCATTGTAAGCTCTACGGTTTTAAATCTGCTTACTCCATCTGCTAGACTAGCCCATATAATGAGCTGGTCGCAGAGGTGTTTATCTACAGGATAGCCGCCTCTAATTATGTTGATGAGCTCTTCAGCCGCCTCCGAGCCTATAAGCTCAGCCCGTTTACCTATGACACCCAATCGATCTACACCTAGATATCCGTAAGTGTGTTTAACCGTTATGATTAATCCGCAACCCGGGTCTAAGCTACACTTGGGGTTTAGAGGATGGAGGATTTCTTTCTCAAAAATCGGCTTTAAACCAATTGCATTAAGTTTTTCTGAAGCGCTTAAAGCCATTCTATTGGCTATATGATCTGGAAGTCTACAACTATATGCTAATCCTCTAACTTCCGATATCTCACCTAACTTATCAAGAGTTATAGGTTCAAGCTTTCTAATAGGCTCTGTTGAGAATTCCACTTCTCCACCACCTCTAGGATAGAATCCCCTCCTGTTCAGCTTCAGATTGGCTTTAACTCCTATGAGTCTAAGATTCGGCAATAAAACACTGTCGATGTAGTCTACTGGAGGGGCCATGGGGTTGTTCGTACCTCCTATGAGCGTAAGCTTTGTGTAACCTGGTGTAAAGGCCATGACTGGCATGGCGGCTTGAAGGATTAAAGTTACGCTTCCAGCCGTTCCTACGTCGAACTTATAAGACCCAGGTTTAAGCTTTCCAGGGTTAAAAGTAACCTCCGTAGAGCCTAATTGTAAACCTTCAACGTAACCGTTGCATAGGGAGGATAGGACTTTTAAAGCCGTCATATGTTGCCTCGCTAAACCAGGCGGTTTGCGTTTACCTCTAACATTTACTACTCTAACAGGTTCACCCAGTAAGGCTGACAAAGCCATAGACATTCTGAGTATCTGACCGCCACCTTCAAGCATATCTCCCGGTATAGTTATCATAGTACTCAACTCCATAATTAGAAGATGGGGGTTTTAAACGTCACTAAAGATTAAGTAACCTACTAGTAGCGTAATGCTTTTTAGTAAATGTCTAAGTAAGAGTTATTGAGCGGTATGTTTCTAGCCATAAGGGACTTTACTGTTAAATGGGTAGGCTATGACACGGTATTTGGAGGCTTGAAGGCTTTAGGCATAGCGAGCTTCGAACTTTTCGTGAGTAGAGAACTGAAGGTTGAATCCTACTTAGACATGGGCTATACTACTGAACTCGGTTTTGACGTATCATCTAGAGAAGCTAGAGAAGATTTGAAAAAGCGGCTTAAAGATGAGGGATTAAATGTATGCGCGATCCTTGTGGAAAACGACTTCTCCTCAGAAGACTTAAACAAGGAAGTTGACTACGTAATTTCAGCTATAAAAGTCGCTTCAGAACTTGAAGTGGACGTTGTCAGGATAAACGCAGTAATGCGTCCAATACCGGGCTACGATTTGGAGAAACATGTTAAAAGAGTTGCAGACGCTATTGGAAGTTGTATGAAGATCTGCCACGACCTTGAAGTTAATCTAGCCGTTGAAAACCACGGGGTTATCGCGAATAAGCGTGAGTTTCTGAGGATGCTTTTCCATACGGTTGATGATGAACATTTAGGCCTAACTTTAGATACTGGAAACTTTTACTGGTTCGGCTATCCATTAAGTGAAGTATATGATATTGTGAAAGAGTTCGCCTCCAGAGTAAAACATACGCATGTTAAAAACGCGGTTGTTGAAGCAAGTAAACGTGAAATATTTAGGAAGCCTGGGGACGTTAAAATGGCTCCCCTCTATCAAGGAGATATAGACCTTAAAAGTATTGTGGAAATTTTGAGAAAAGCGGGATACAATTATGACCTAACGATAGAGGACGAATCCTTAGACATGTTTAAAGGCAATGAGAGGCTGGAAGTCTTAAAGAGAGATATAGAGTTTATTAAGAAACTAATATGAGCGCTCTACCGTTTAACCCTCCATTTTTATTTAAGCTTCTCTAGAGGTTTTACATTTCCAAACGTAGGTTTCGGTCCTTTTGCCGGCGCAGCCCAACGTATAGCATTATATATCACTTTAAGCACGTTGGGATCATGGTAGATCGGCAGAGTTTCATGGCCTGGCCTAAAGTAGAAGATTTTTCCAAGCCCTCTGTAGAAGCAACACCCACTTCTAAAGACTTCACCCCCTTCAAACCAACTTATGAAAATGAGCTCATCTGGGGGAGGTATGTCAAAGAATTCGCCGTACATTTCGGTATGTTCAAGTTCGAAGTATTCGCCGAGCCCTTCAGCTATTGGATGGTTGGGCATTACAACCCATATTCTCTCTTTTTCACCAGCTTCTCTCCATTTTAAGTTGCAAGAAGTACCCATAAGTCTTCTGAAGATTTTCGAGAAATGTGCTGAGTGTAAGACTATAAGTCCCATACTCTCTAACACTATACGCTTGTACAGTTTATCGACTACCTTATCGCTAACTCTATCATGAGCCATGTGACCCCACCATATGAGGACATCCGTACTGTTAATTACGTCGTCGGTTAATCCATGTTCCGGTTCCTCTAAAGTTGCCGTTCTAACTTCTAGGCCTGGCTGTTTTTTAAGGTACTCTGCAATAGCATTATGTATGCCTTTCGGATAGATTTCAGCTACTCTGGGGTCCATCTTTTCATGGAGATATTCATTCCAAACCGTTACTCTTATCACATCACACAAATTGAGCCACCTCCTCCTATTTAGAGGAAACCTGCTTATATGCTCTTCCACTACTTGCAGATATGGAGTTTAAAAGGATACGTTGAGTTTTAACGACCTCACAATTTACTTTAACTACTTTGTAAGCTCCTCCCATAGGGCTTTATAGTATCTCATTATCCTCTCAGGATCCGGACTTTCATCTATCTCAGCCAGACAGTATCTGTTGTAATTTGCATCTTTCAGGAGTCGAAACAGCTCCCTATAGGGATAGTTTTTATCGTATAGTTCATGTATGTGGACTGATTTTATCCAATTTTTAAGCATGTTGAAGCTTTCCCTAATAGAGCCGTTTATCAAATCCGTTTCATTAGAATTCCAGCAGACGCCTACGTAGGGATGGTTTGAGAGTTCCATAATATCCCGTATACAACGTGGGTCGCTTGTTCCATATCCATGTACTTCAAGCCATACCTCAACGCCGTACTGCTCAGCATAATCTCCACATTGTCTAAGAGCTTCAGCTATCTGTTTAATGGTCTTCTCCTTCGGAATGCCATAATCCTCCATAAGTCTATTCGGCCTGACTTTTACGCCTAAAGCTCCGACATCGTACGCTAGTCTAATGAATGCCTTAGTGGTCTCTATATTTCTATCGACTTCAGCTTTACTGGGCGAATGATATTCGCAAGTTGTCCCCAAGCTTAAGAGTCTAACTGGAGACTTCTCAAAAACCTCTCTAACCCTACGTCTTTCTTCGAGCTTCATAGTCGGTTCAACTCCGTGCGCGTGCGTAGTTCTAAGTTCAACAGCTTCAAAACCAGTCTTGCTGCACATTTCAATTATCTTCTCGATGCTCCAACTCCTAGCTAGATTATAAGTTACAAGACCCAGCTTCAAAGGAAGCTCACGGTTTCCACCTTACATGATGGACAATATAAGCTTTACCCAATAACCCTGAATGAGCGCAATAGACTTTATCAATGAATAAAATGAATACTACTGAGTCTTCACAGTTAAAGTTAAGTTAAATAAACTAGATATTTTACCTTGGTCTTTTCATGAGCGAAATTCCGTATTTAAATCCATCTCTTCCAGTAGAGAAGCGGGTTGAAGACCTTCTTAAAAGGATGACTTTAAAAGAGAAGGTTGCTCAGCTGTGTTCGATACCTGCTAATGCTCTGTTTGAGGGAAGACGCTTCTCCCTTGAGAAGGCTCGTAGCATTCTCGTAGATGGTATTGGGCAGATAACCCGTTTAGCCGGAGACCACGTGCTTAAATTAAAACCTAGAGAAGTTGCCGAAGCGGCAAATGCCATACAGCGTTTTCTAATCGAAGAGAGTAGGCTTCACATACCAGCCATAATACATGAGGAATGTCTAAGTGGTTTTATGGCTTGGGGAGGCACTACGTTTCCACAAGCCATAGGTTTAGCTAGTACATGGAATCCAGACTTAGTTGAGAAGATTGCTTCAACAATAAGACGCCAGATGAGAGCCGTAGGTGCACATCAAGGTCTTGCACCAGTTTTAGATGTTGCAAGAGACCCGAGGTGGGGTAGGGTTGAGGAAACGTATGGGGAAGACCCGTATCTTGTAGCGTCCATGGGCGTCTCATACGTTAGGGGATTACAGGGTGAAGATTGGAAGTCTAGAGTTTTAGCTACACCGAAGCACTTTGCAGCTCACGGTTTTCCAGAAGGTGGGAGAAACTGCGCACCAGTACACGTCGGTGTTAGAGAGCTTAGGGAAGTTTTCCTACTACCGTTTGAGGCAGCCGTTAGAGTGGCCGGAGCACTGTCTATAATGAGCGCTTACCACGATATTGATGGAGTACCATGTACAGCATCTAAAGCTCTTCTGACTGATACTCTTAGAAGTGAGTGGGGTTTTCAGGGAATAGTCGTTTCAGATTATGGAGCTATACATATGCTTCATAGCTTCCACATGATAGCTTCTGATTTGAGGCAGGCTGCTGTTAAAGCTTTAGAGGCTGGTGTAGACGTTGAGCTACCAATGGCTCAGTGCTACATGGAGCCTTTACTGGAGGCTTTGAAGGATGGATTGATATCTGAAGCCACTGTAGATACCGCTGTTTCAAGGGTTTTAAGGATTAAATTCTTACTTGGGCTGTTTGAAAGCCCATATGTAGATATTGAAGAGGCGTCTAAAGTCTTTGATACAGTTCAGGATAGAAGCTTAGCCCTTCAAGCAGCGAGAGAATCAATAGTCCTCCTTAAAAATAATGGCGTCCTCCCGCTGAGCAAATCCATAGATTCCATAGCAGTCATTGGGCCTAATGCAGCTGAAGCTAGAAATCTCCTCGGAGATTACAGCTACACGGCTCACTTATCTCTTGAAAAACCCGCAGTCGAAGTCGTCAGTATACTTGAAGGTATTAGGGCTAAAGTTTCAGCTACAACTAAAGTTTACTATGTTCAAGGATGCGGTATTTCAGACTACTCGAAAGTCGGGTTTAAGGAGGCTTTGGAAGTTGCTGGAAAATCCAGCGTTATCGTAGCGGTCATGGGTGAGAGGTCTGGGCTTTCGAAGTTCGATGTTTCAGGTGAAGGGCGTGATAGAGATGACATAAGTCTGCCAGGCGTTCAGGAAGAGCTTTTAGAGGCTTTACTTGAGCTCGGTAAACCCCTCGTTCTAGTCCTCGTAAACGGTAGACCTCTAACCTTGAGTAGAATTGTCGATAGGTGTGCAGCTATTGTCGAGGCATGGCTTCCAGGAGAAGAGGGCGGAAGGGCTGTTACAGACGTATTGTTCGGCGACTACAATCCAAGTGGAAGATTGCCCGTGACATTTCCAAGAAGTTCGGGGCAGATCCCTCTATACTCTGCTATGAAGCCATCCTCTATTAGAAACTATGTTTTTACGGAAGCTAAGCCGCTATTCCCGTTTGGACATGGGTTAAGCTACACGGAGTTCGAGTACAGCTCGCTTAAGATAACTCCTGAGAGAGTTGAACCGGATGGTGAAGTATCCATAAGCTGTAGCATTAAGAATATTGGCCGTTTGAAAGGCGATGAAGTAGTACAAGTCTACGTGAGAGATGAATACGCTAGTGTAGCGAGGCCTGCGAAAGAGCTTAAAGGTTTTAAGAAGATCACACTTGAACCGGGTGAAGTGAAGAGGGTCAACTTTAAGATTTCAATGGATCAGTTGGCTTTCTACGACGATCGGATGAGGCTTGTAGTAGAGCCTGGCTTCTTCAAAGTTATGGTGGGTAGGTCTTCCGAGGATATAAGGCTGACTGGGAGGTTTGAAGTGATTGGATGGAGGGAAGTCTCCTCCAGTACTAGAAGACTATTCAGTTCTACAATCGTCGAATAATCGATTAAAACATTGGAAAATCGTAGAAGAACAATCCTCCTTTTTAACTTAATTATGTGGGTTCTATCATTATAGTTGAAATTTCAGCAGACATCTTTAACCGTAACGAATCTTTAAGAGAGTAGAGGCAAAAAAGTAAAGATTTAAGCCGTGTTTTTAAAGCTCTAAGTGTTTAAAATTCTTATCAGATTTACCTTCCTTAAAATTCTTTTGAGATACTCTTGAATAGAGTAGTCGCTGCGATAGGTTTAGGAGTAACCGTGATGGGGGTTATAGCCGCTCTTACAACACTGCAACCTGAGCTTTTAAATGTGCTCATCCCGATAATCCTCATAACGATTGGAGGTGTGGTAGCGGCGTCTTATAAGCTAAGTGAAGATTGGGGCTTCTACATGCTCTTATGGGGCTCTATGGTTGTCGTGTTGGGGGTTTTCTGGGCTATAGCCCAATACTATCCAATGTATATGAATACCTTAGCCTTCTTATACATCGCTTTAATAGGATTGGCTGTATTTTTAACTGGAGTGCGGAGTTAAAAGGGGGTGTTAGCACACTCAAGATCCCGCTCATTAAATCGCCAGGGCCAGAGCTGCCATCCACCCCCATAAAATATGGGGGTTTAGAAGTATTTAGGGTTTATGTTTTAACGACTCTCTGAGGGCTTTTAGAGCGAAGTTCTCCCCCATATTGCTTAGGAAGTTTTCGGCTTTCTCGACGTTTAAACGTTTGGGAGAGCTACCAAATATCCTCTTAAAGTTTTCAGAGTATATGTTTTTTAGGGCTTCATCTGGAAGTTTGAGGCCCATGAATGGTTCCTTATACCTGGTTAAGAGTTCGTCGGCAGAGTCTGGTGTGTAGAACTCCTCATCTGATTCCAAGAAGAGTCTTATCATCCAAACCCTTGTAGTAGCTTCCTCAACGGTCTGCCAATCCATTATATCCGTTCCAAATAATATACGGTTGCTGTATTTTATGAAGAGTTCTCTCCAATCATCCCTTCTACGAGAAATATTGTACATAAGCTCTATACCTAAGGAGAGGTCTAAGTTTGCATTCCCATATCTTTTAAGGAAGTCTTCGGTACGTTCAATGTCCGCCGTTAGAAAGTACATGTGAGCGAACACTATTTTAAGCTTGGGATGTTTTTCTAGAACATTATCCATCTCCTTGTACAGCTCCTCTTTAGCTGGGTAGTCAGCTCCGTAGGGTCCCCAGCCCCTCTTCTTAGCCCAATCCGGACATGTTTCCTCACACCAAAACTCTTCAGGGTCCGCAACGTGACATAGAACTGGGAAATTAAACTCTTCACATGCAGACCAGAAGCCTTCGAAAAGTGGGCTATCTAATGGAGTTCTTCGAGCTCTAGGAGCTGGTTTAGAACCCATTTCTCCAACGCCGTCAAAACCCGCCTCCAATGCGTCTTCTACAAACTTATACCAGTTTGGCTTAGTCTTAGGATCCGGTGGCTCAGCACCAGCGTAGAAGACTTCGGAATTGACGGCTTTAAGATAGAGGCCTAGCCCATCAGCTGAGGCGTAAATCCGATTAAGCTTTGAGATTTCAACGATCTTGAGGTATTTATCAGTCAAACGTTTAAGCTGATTTAAATCTTCTCCAGATCTAAAGTGGACGTGACAATCCCAAACCTCAAAAGGTTTAAACCTTGTAAAATCTAACAACTAGACACCGAATAACAAATCTACATGCAACCTTTTTAAATGTACTTATAGCCTTTGAAGACCAATGTATCGGTTTAAACATATAACTGGCATGGAAAACGGTTTAACCGCTCTTCTCTCGTGAATAGTACGATGTAACGTTAGATGTTAAAGCTTAAAACTTGATGTCTCTCATGATGAATTTAGGTGAGCATTTTTGCTGAGAGAGGTTTCGGTAGAAGAGGCTTGGATGAGGAAATATCCTGAGAGAACTGTTTTAGTGGTTTCAGTGGATAGAGACGGTAGACCCAACATTATGACGCTCGGTTGGAATATGCCGACCTCTGTAAGACCTCCCATGGTGGCAATATCCGTTGGAAACTCAAGGTATAGTCACAAACTCATAAGTGAAAGTGGAGAGTTTGTCTTAGCTTTTCCAAGTGAAGGCATGGAAGATGCCGTCTTATTCTGTGGAACACACTCTGGAAGAAACGTAGATAAATTTAAAGCGACAGGTTTAACACCCGTTAAGGCTAAGTACGTAAAGCCTCCGCTGATAGGTGAAGCTACAGTGAATATGGAGTGTAGAGTCGTCAATGCTATTAAAACAGGAGATCATACAATTTTCGTAGGTGAAATATTAACAGCCTATGTTTCTGAAGACGATAAACCAGTGCTTTTCAACATGGGCAATTGCGTGTTTAAAGGATTCAAATACTGGTAAACTATACAAAGTGATTTTCTTCCATCTACTAACGATTTAAAGGTAAAGTTTAAAATAATCGGTTTTAAACAATAACTGGGCAGAGGATCTATTGCCGCCGTAGCTCAGCGCGGTAGAGCAGCGGGCTGTTAACCCGTTGGTCGGCGGTTCAAGTCCGCCCGGCGGCGCCAACTTCTATTATTCATTACATAGACGTTAGAGACTTAAAGATGAGCAAGTATTTTCACCATTCTTTCAATGGTTTTAATTGGAAGTCTGTTTTAAGGTGTTGGGTTTTCTCTGTTTTGCGGATAAATATGCTTTCTCGATTATTTCTATTACGTGTCTAGCGTGTTCGCCTGATATCACTGGTTCTTTATCGTTGAGTATGCAGTCTACTAGATGCATTATATCTGAGTATATGTGTGCTTCAGGTAGTTTTACGTGAATTCCTGAAACGTATGGAAGTCTATTGGGGACTTCTTCAATGTAATGCCAACCGTCTATTTTACGACTCCAAACTTCTATACGGCCATACTCTAACTTTAACGCGCCTTCACTACCAGCTACGTGTAATCCTGAGAAGGATTCTCCATTGCCTATGCAGAAGGCTGAGTGTAGAAGGGCGAAAGTTGAATCTCCGAAGTCTAACAGTATAACAGTATTATCGTCTACTTCGACTTCAACCTCTCTACCTAAGATCACTCTACGTTTAAGCCCTATACCAGACATAGCTGCAACCCTCTTAGCCGGACCCCCAATACTCCAGTTACTAGATGTAGAGCATACACGCCCATGTCGTAAACGGGCCCCCGCCTCTCCGATAGTACCAGGAGGGGTCGATTTCTACGACAACATCTCCGGGTCTACGGAAGTCTTCAAACTCATGTCCTTCAGCTGTTGCGCCTGTTCTAGCCCAATAGACTTTACCTACAATACCGTCTTCCAACATGCTTCGAACCCTTTGAACGTCTCTTCTGAAGGCTATTCCAGGTGAAGCTACAAGCTTAACCTTGGCTCTATCTCTTTCACTTAGAAGATTATCGGCTTCTTCAACTGTTAAAGCCATAGGCTTGTTCAAGTGGACGTGTATTCCAGCTTTAACGGCTTTTAAAGCCTGCTCGTAGTGTAGCTGTATTGGAGTGGCTATGGTAACGGCGTCTAAACCAGCTTTGGAAATCATATCTTCATAGCTACTGTACCATTCATCAGCTTTAAAGCGTTCTCTACAGGCTTTAGCTCTCTCTTCAACCACGTCGCAGACCGCTGCGAGCTCAACCTTATCCTTTATGTCTTCCGCCGAGAGATGTGGAAGTATACCCCTCTGAGATACGCTTCCACAACCGACTACGCCTATTCTAACAGGCATGGGAACCTCCTCTACCAGTATTTCTTCATGAGTTCTCTTAGAAGGTTTAGATTCTCTTCCACTTTACTCCACTCATCTATCTCAAACATCCAGTACCAGTCGTAGTACTTCTTCAACGCTTTAAACATAGCCTCATAGTCTACGTTCTCCAAATCCATCCTACCTGAGTGTAAAGCCACTATACGACGTTCGACAAGCTCTATCTCCTCGTGAGGCTTCATCGTCCCCCTAGGCCAGTAACAGTGCTCATAAACGCCTAAATGGTCGCTGGCTATCTCATCAACCATTCTACAGAGCTCTAAAAGCCCACCTAAACCTAAACGAGCCCAAATCCCCCTTCAAGACCAAGCTTTACATCATAGGCTTCAGCAACATCTACTAGAGACAATAGCATGCTTTTAGCTTCATCCCAATTCTCAGCCTTACTCACACCAAAGTGTATAAGTAGAACCCTCCCACCTAGGTCAGCCGTTAACTTTATATCTTCCTTTAGAATCTCCAAGCCTCTACTCCAATGTTTAAGCTTAGGGCAATATCGAGAGTAGCCCCAAGTCCGGTCAGAAGATAAACTAGCCAATTCAACACCGTAACTTCTACAAAGCTCAACAATCCTGCGTCTATCTTCAGTAGATAAGTCTTCAGACCAAGCTCCGAAATCATCACCCCACGGAGATCTAGGGTCTAGGCAAAGCTCAACACCATCCAATCCAAGCCTAGATACAAACTTTAAAGCCGGCTCAAAAGGATGTTCTCCGCCCCGTTCAGGCTTTGAGAAACTAACTCTTAAACCAATCTTCATAATTCCACAACCTCTAATGTAGATAAGTAGTTAAGCTTTAACGTTAAAGTTAAGCGAAGCCCAACCATCAAGCCAGCTGAAAAGTTTAAGAGAAACCAGTGTAAGTAAAAACTTACAGATGGGCCGGTAGATCAGCCTGGTATGATCGCCCCCTTGGCATGGGGGAGGCCGAGGGTTCAAATCCCTCCCGGTCCACTCCTAATTGAGTGAGAAAGACTAAGAACATCATGACGACAATACTCAGATTTCTCCACAACCAGAATGAGAAAGTATAATGAAATCAAGCCTTCCATTTACAAGTTCTTTAGCAATTATGGCGACAAAAGATTCATCCTTAGCTTGAGAAAATACGAAACATAAATTCTCTCGCTACTCTTAATATCATCCAATTCCCCCTTTGACCTTTAAAACTTTTACTTGCATAAAAGATTGACTCAAAAATTAAAGTTAACCAACAGGTAAATTAATAGAGGGATCAAAAAGCCGAGTAAAACTTTCGAAAATTTCCTCTTTACAAGGAAGATTAGAGGATTCCATCTAGCCTTGAATATATTTAAAAAAATAGCTTGAAAGTGGGAATAATGTACCATTCTAAGTCTCAATTTTAAAGGAGGTTTGAACATTTCTCCACCATCAACTTGAGCCTTGGAGCTAACTCCTTAGGTAGGTTTTCATCTTTCAATCATTCCCTCATATGTGCCAACCTAAGTCTAACGTACGCCAGGTCTTCCTTGTTTAGGGTATGTTTAATTTCGTATTCCACGGCTACAATGTGTGCTTCATAGGTAGTCTTTAAGTGACGGCTGACAATGGTCATCTCGTTGATGGGTATACCTTTCTTCTTCAATTCACTTATCTCAATAACTTCATGTAGCATTAGAAAATCGCTACGTAAAACTTCTTTTAGTGTTATTCTATCGCCACTGATGGCTTCACTGGTCATGTAGTCGTAAAAATCTCTTGGAGATATATCTTCATAGTCGTAACCAAGGCTTCTAGCAATTTCGCCGCCCTTTTCAATTTAAGGGAGATCCCATCAGACGTGTGTAAACACTTACAGTAGAATTAAACTTGGGAGAATATTTAACATCTTTCATAATATGGAGACGAATTCATCGAACTGAGTCTATTATATAGGTTTTAGGTCTTCGTAAGATAGAGCCATACGTAGATTTAAATACAGGCGTGATTTAAAGTAAATTCGAGGAAATATGTCGGAAATCGAAAAGAAGATAGATGAATGTATAGAAGAGGTGAGCCAGTATAGGTTTTTCTCAGCTGAAGCTGAGATGGCTATAAAAAACTTTGAAGAGCTTAAAAAGCAGATAAAAAACTTGTCTAGGGAAAATATCGATGATCTTATAAGAGGAGTGGAGATGGGGTACCAAGCAGCCCTACCATATTCGGGTTTTCTCCCCACGACTGTGGCGAATTTAAAATTCATCAAAGAATGGCTTGAAAAGAAGAAGGAAGAACTATAGCTTTCAAAGAATCCATATTTTTCCATGCTAAGACTGTACGTTTAAATATCAATGTTAGGTTTTACGAGTTTCTATCGAGTAGATGGCCGCTACTGATGTATCGATCTCCTGAGTCTGGAAGTATGACGACTATAGTTTTACCTCTCCCCAGTTCCCTCGCTTTTTCAACCGCGACATGCACCGCCGCTCCTGAAGATATACCGACGAAAAGCCCCTCCTCTCTTATAAGCCTCCTAGTCATTTTAACAGCTTCCTTAAGGCTTATGTTAACCTTCTCATCTATAATCGATGGGTCGAATATTGGAGGGGTGTACTCTTTCAAGTTCGTCAAGCCTAGAATTGTTTCCCCCTCTAAAGGCTCTACTGCCACTATTCTTATGCTCGGATTGAATTCTTTCAGCCTCTTCCCAACCCCAACGATTGTCCCGGTTGTTCCAATACCAGCAACCAACATGTCTACTCTACCGCCAGTTTGCTCAATTATCTCACGCCCAGTAGTTTCGTAGTGCGTTAAGGGATTTAAAATTCTGTCAAATTGACCAAGTAGAACGTACTTTCCGGGATTTTCTTCAACAATTCTACGTGCAAGTTTAATGGCTTCAACTTCGTCTTTAGTAAGTATAAGTTCTGCACCGAACGCCTTCACCATAACTTTACGCTCCTCGCCAACGTATTCAGGCATCACTATCAAAGCCCCATAGCCTTTAACGGAAGCAACCATTGCTAAAGCTATTCCAGTATTGCCGGATGTAGCTTCAACAATCGTCATACCTTTAGTCAGTATCCCCTCTTCCTCCAATTTCTCAACCATGAATTTTACCATTCTATCTTTTATAGAACCTGCCGGGTTAAACTTCTCCAACTTCGCTAAGATGCAAGCGTCTCCTTCTCTAGTCAACTTTCTTATCCTCACCATAGGAGTGTTTCCAATTAAATCTAAAATGCTGTCTACGACCTTCAAAACCTCCACCTCGACTGCTTAATGATTATTCGGCTGTGCAATAATCCTAATCACCTGAAATATTAGTCTTATCCATTCAACCTCTTTTTCAAAAACATAAAATTTTAAGTTTTAAAAGGATTTGTTTAAAAGGTTAACGCATTGGTTTTCTTGAAAATCGACGTACACATTCACACCTTTTACTCAGATGGGCGTGGAACGGTTAGAGAAGTTCTTAAAATCGCTAAGCTTAAAGGTTTAAATGGACTAGCTATAACAGACCACAATAGCCTTAAAGGGTATTTTGAAGCTAAGCTCTATGATAGCAGTTTACTGGTAATACCTGGATATGAAGTTGATACTGATGCGGGGCATGTACTTGTCTTGGGATTGGAATTCCTACCCTCCGAAACGGAACGTATATGTTATGAAAGTCTAATAGAGTGGGTTAGACGTGTAAATGGGTTAATTATTCTAGCACATCCAGCCGCTGGAAGAGCCTCAATAAACAGGTGGATGCACTGTAAGCCGGATGCCATTGAAGTATTAAATGCTCTATATCCACTATATGGATATTTCGTCCGGAGAAGTTTGAATATCGCTTCAAAACTCGGTATTCCAATGATAGGAGGAAGTGACGCCCATTATCCTCAGAGCGTTGGAGACTCCTACACAATCGTTAAGTTGGATAGCTTAAGCTTCGAAGACCTTATAGAAGCTTTTAAAAAGGGAGATGTATATTTCGGCGGAGGCTTATCGCCTTTTCCGTCAAGGCTTAAAACAGGTTTAGAATACATAGTCTCCGCGGTAGTCGGCAGCGTAGGAGAAAGGTCAAAATACCTACGACTATGAAGTCTTAAAAGAAATGGAAGATTAATGGAGAGTTATCCATCCAATTTAACACCTTCAACGGCAGAAATCAGGAGGCTTTTCAGTCCGTTAAAATGGATATAAATATATGCCGTATACGAGAAGCCTGTTCGAAATCGTATATGAGAGGCTTCACCCTTAACTAAGATTGGAGAGCCTTCTTGCCAGTTTTAAGGTGAAAGCTTAAATCAGTAGTTACTCCGCTCCACTATTTACTTTAATCCAATCGAATCGCGGTGAGAGACCTATGAGCATTAAACCCTCTAGAACTTCCTTAAACATCCAGTAGGGGTCTTCCTTTTCAATGATTAAAACTCTGCCTTTTTTAAGACCATTAAAGTGCTTCCTGTCCCTTGTTATAAGGACTGCTTCATTCGATTCTACAAATTGTCGAATGTGATTATCTTCTACATTTGGAGGATATATGTCGTTTAAATGGTAAACGTTAACGTATCCTAGGACTTTAAGGTAAGCCTTAATATAGTATGGTATCATAGCATCGAGGACTATTACTGGCTCCTCCATTCTTAAGTGGAAAGATGGAATACGGGTAAATAAATTTTGTACACTTTTTTATATAAAAAAATCTATTGATTTATACTTAGCTCGAGCCGATTGAAGGCTGAACTAGAACGCCGAACTGTGTTTCATAGAGCTTTGCATAAAGTCCTCCTCTCCTTAGAAGCTGTTTATGAGTACCCTCTTCAACGATTCTACCGTTATCTAAGACTATTATCCTGTTTGCAAGTTTAACGGTTGCAAGTCTATGGGCGATTATTATGCAGGTTCTCCCCTTTAGAAGTTTAACCATAGCTTCTTGAATCATAGACTCTGTTCTTGAATCCAAACTGCTAGTAGCTTCATCGAGAATGAGAATTTTCGGATTCTTAAGCATAGCTCTTGCAAAACTTATAAGTTGCCTCTGACCTACTGAAAGGTTCTCACCACCAGGGGCTACTACTGTATCGTAACCTTGGGGAAGGCTTTCTATAAGTTTTTCAAGACCCAGCGACTTAATAACGCCTTCAACTTGTTCTCTAGACGCTTCTGGAAATCCAGCTCTAATATTTTCGAGAACCGTATCGTTGAAAAGTATCGGCTCCTGAGGCACTAAAGCTGTAGCCTTACGTAGAGACTTAAGGGTGAATTCTCTAAGGTCGTGACCATCAATCAATATACGGCCTTTCTGGGGGTCGTAAAGCCTCATTATGAGGTTTGCCAGCGTTGTCTTACCTGCACCTGTAGGGCCGACAATCGCTAGGATCTCCCCAGCTTTAACTTTAAAGCTTATGTTTTCAAACACGTTGTTTGAACCATAACTGAAACTGACGTTTTCGACAACTATCTCACCATCATGGATTTCCAAATCTTTAGCGTAAGGGGTGTCTTTAACGGCCGGCTCTGAATTTAGGAAAGTGTAAACTCTTTCAGCAGCAGCTAGAGCAGACTGAAGAGTAGTATAGAACATTACAACCATCATTATAGGCCTGAAGAATGACTCAGTGTAACCGTAAAACGCTAAAAGCCCACCTATAGTAAACTCGTGTGAAACTATCAGTAAACCACCATAACCTACCAGTATTGCAAAAGATAGAGCTCTAATGGAGTCTAAAGATGGACGTATGAGTGAAGATATCAATATTGCCTTCACCCTCGTAGCCATCGTCTCACGACTTATACGTTCAAACGATTGAGCATCAATATGCCTACGCTCTGTAAATGCTTGAGCCACCCTGACGCCAGATACGCTCTGTTCAACACTACTGGTCAGTTGGCTTACCTTAACCCTAGTTTCTCTGAATACTTCACGAGCTTTCTTTGCGAAGAACTTTGTAAGAAGGAACATTATAGGTATTGTCGATGTAACGGCTAGTGTAAGTGTCAGATGCATAATTGCCATCATGTATATAGCACCAACTATCGTAGATGCACTTACTAGGAATTCTATAGCACCCATTGAGACAACTTCACCTATCGCCGCTATATCGTTAGTGACTAAGGATATTATCCTACCAGATGGTCTTTGAGTTACATAGTGTACATCGATCTCCATTAAATGCTGAAAAGTCCTACGTCTTAAATCGAATAAAAGTCTCTGGTTTAGGTAAGCCGTTAAATATCTTCTAAGTGCCGTTAGAAGAGCCCCTGCGGCGATGGCTAAAATTGCTAAAATAGTATAGAAGACCAATGCGTTAACATCCATAGCTATAATTCCCTTATCTACTATTAACTTACTAAGATACGGTGTTACTACGTTTAAACCTATGGTGACTATTGAAATTGCAACTATTGCTAAAACTGTAAATTTCATCGGTGCTAAAATCCTGAGAAGCCATTTAATTAGGGTGGGTGTTGGAACTTCAACTGGCTTCTCATCCGTAGCCCTTTCAGCATGATGCATAATATGCCAGACCATTGTTCTACACCCCCCTAGACCCGAGTATTTGGGATTCGTAAATCTTAGCGTATAATCCGTTTTTAGCTATCAGTTCATCGTGAGTGCCGTCTTCAACTACGCGTCCATCATCAAGGACCACTATTCTATCAGCAAGTTTTAAAGTAGATAAACGCTGAGTTACTATGAAAACGGTCTTATCTTTTATGAGCTCTTTTAAAGCTTCACATATCTCTTTCTCCGTTTCAGAGTCCACACTCGATGTGGAATCGTCAAGTATTAGAATCTTTGGGTTTAAGATTAAAGCTCTAGCGATAGCTAATCTCTGCCTTTGACCACCTGATAACGTTACACCACGCTCCCCTATTATGGTGTCGTATTTTTCAGGCAGACTCATTATAAAGTCATGGATACGTGCAATTTTAGCCGCTTTCTCAATCTCCTCGTATGTAGCATCGGGTTTACCGTATGCTATGTTCTCCCGTATGCTTATTGGAAATAGGAAAATATCTTGGTGTACAACACCTATCTGTCTACGTAGAGAATCTATTTTAACGTCTCTTATATCGTAACCGTCTATCAGAATACGGCCTTTCTGGGGATCGTAAAACCTAGGTATAAGCTTTATCAAAGTGCTTTTACCAGAGCCTGTAACCCCTACCAGAGCAACCTTCTCACCAGGTCGGACTTCCAAGTTTATACCTTTAAGTACTGGCTTATTAGGGTCATAACCGAAAACGACGTTTTCAAAGACTACATGCCCTTTAATATTTGGAAGCTCTATAGCGTTGGGCTTTTCTTTAACCTCAGGCTCAGCATCCAGTGCTTCAAAAACCCTTCCAGCGGATACACTTGTCCTTTGATAGTCTGCATATAGGAAGCCGAAGGACATTATAGGCCAGACGAGGTAACCTAAGTACATGGAGAAGGCTATTAGATCTCCTATCGTTATCTCATTGTTGAAAAACCGCAACCCTCCGTATAGGTATACGATCGCAGACGCTACACCAATAACGAGGTTTAGAAATGGCCATGTCCGAGCGGCGAGCTTTTCAGAACGCATACTAAGGTCGTAAACCTGCTTATTTATGGATTGGAATTTTGTAAAAGCCCAATTTTCAATTCCAAGTGCTTTGATTACTCGGAAGCCGGAAACGGATTCTGCAACCACGGTGTTTAATCTACTCTGTTCGACCCATCTACGGTCGAATATGGGTTTTACGAATTTTGCGAAAACCATGGATATTACCACTATGAAGGGTACTGTAATGGATATTGATATTAAGGCCATTGAAACATTTATTGAAATAAGTATCGCGGAAATTAGTAGAATCATCAGAATAGAGCTTAACAATTGCGTTACACTAGAGCTTATGAAGTTACCGATCGTATCTATGTCGCTTGTGATACGGTTTATTATCTGTCCAACGTCAACTTTATCGAAGAAGCTATAGGATAGATCTTGTAAATGCCTGTAAAGCTGTAACCTCATATTATGGCTGATCTTCTGAGACATTAGACCCGATATGTAGTCTCTTAGGAAGAAGATAGCACCATGTAGGACTGTTAAACCCAGTATTGCTGCAGCATAAAGCCATATGTTTGAGACGAACCCTATGAAGATGTTATTTACAATACCTCTACTGATCCAGGGTAGGAGGAGGTCTACCACAACCCCCACTACTACGAGCGTCATCGAGATCGTAAAGAGAAGTTTATGTGCTATGAGATACTTGAAAAGCCTAGGTAGAATTCTTTTAGCAGATTTACCCCCATAAGCCATATATATCACCTCGAGATTATGGAGAGAAGCTCATCCATAAGCCTACGGTATTTTTCACTTCTGTAGAGCTCTATATGGGTTAAAATATCCATTAGTAGGAAGGATGTCGGAGGTTTTAAAGCAGAGGGATTTACATCCTTACTGGCTAAGTTCTCTAAAACCATTCTTTTAGAAGCATTAAATTCTTCAATCAGCTTAGTAAGCTTAGTCATATCCGATACCTTATAGCCAAAGCTTTCTATGAGCGATGCAACCTCTCCACAGAGCTTTTCATTCCAATCCTTAACCGAAGACTCGGCTTTCTCACTTAAACTGTAACTTACGATATAATGTCTAGCTGAAGCTCTATAGAACCGCTCTATTATATTACCCCGTCTACGTTCGTAGGCAAGCTCAATTAAACCAGCAGCCCTCAGGACCTTTAGATGATGGTCGATAGAGGAGGCTGGCTTATCCAATATTTTAGCAAGTTGATTTATAGACATTTCTCTGATTTTTAAGAGGTTCAATATTTGACGTCTAGTTTCATCAGCTAAGAGCTTAGCGACTTCAGCGTCTTTGATCACCATAATCTCTTTCAAGTTTTCACTTCCAATTTTCTGGAACGTTACAATAAATTGTAATGAAAAATATAAACTTTCTGGTTCATAGGTAGGTTCAAAAACAAGTTTACCGAAAGACTCAATGTGTAAAATTAAAGGCCTCTACTTTAAGTAGATGTCAATATTTTTACAGCACTTTGATTATATGGTTTTAGATGTTATGAGCATAAGAGAATTGCAGAAGCTTATAGGAGACATATATCTTGAGAGGGATAAAAAGATGGGGATTCCCGCAACCTATATATGGTTTATATCTGAAGTGGGGGAGTTAGCTGACGCTTTGATTAAAGGTGAAGTAGGAGATGTTGCTAAAGAAGCGGCTGATGTGATAGCTTGGCTGTTAAGCCTCTGCAATCTAATGAGTATAGATTTAGAGAAGGCGGTTTGTGAGAAATATGGTAGAGGGTGTCCGAGATGTCATTGTATACCATGTCGATGTGAACCCTACCGATAACTTTACACTTCCAATCTATGGCTTAACTTAAATGTCTAGAGGTTAAAGTGCTTAAAAATTAGATGATGGCCTACATTTGAAAACCGCCTCTTAAAATTTACCAGAAGGTTAAAAGTAACTGTTATAGCCTGAATTACTTATCTAGTTGCGATTCGCTAAAACCTTGGGAAAGCTTATAGTAAACTACTTCTCCTCTACGATCTACAACAGCCAATAGAAGCTCTTTATCCGAATACACATCAGGTCTGGTAACTCTGATTAAATCTTCTATTTTAACTGGTTTACCTTCCGAAACCCCTATGACCAAATATTTAGCAGGTTGCTCACCATATGTTCCACGTTCATACATTAGAAAATCCAACCCAATCCCATAACCTCTTCTGACCACATACCCCCTATCTCTTAAATCTCTATATATTAAAAATCTAATCCAAACGTCTGGATCAGTAGGGATGAGTCTTTCGGTAACGTCCTTCAATGTAAGCTCACGATCAGCTTCAAAAATTCTAAGTTTACCCTCACTCATCAAATAAAGGGCCTCTTCGCCAGCTAAAATGAGAAAATTGCCTTCTTTAACGCCATATCCTTTCTGAATTAGAAAACTCCTATAATCGCTGTCTTTAACTAAAATTCTACCATTCTCTAAGAAGGCTATACCGCTTGGAGGTTTAGACTCTGAATCCATCTTCTAAAAATCTAGAAGAAGACGTTTAATTAAACGTTTAGAGTACGCATCAAGGATGAAGTTCAGTGGAATAAAGAAAGTCTATTAAAAGGAAGGGCCTCAAATTTCTGACACCCGGTTTCAAATTTACCTCAAATAAGCCATCATCTAAGTCTTATGCTCTCAAGGTTTCTTGGAGCAATAGCTGGGAGCTTGAAGATGTGTGATATTGCTGAGGATAAGTTTTGCGTTTTCTGCGCTTCACCATGACACACGATGACCATTTTAGGCCTAGGTGATAGTCTTTTAACGTAGGAGAGAAGCTGACGTCTATCGGAGTGCCCGCTGAAACCTTCAATAGACTTAACATTCATCTGGACTTTAATAATATCTGCTTTACCATCCTTAGACATCAGAGGAACTTCTTTTAAACCATTTTTAATTCTACGACCTAAAGTACCTTCGATTTGATAACTGACGAATATGAGGGTGTTTCTTGGATCTTCAGACATAAGTCTAAAGTATTCAAGCACAGGCCCACCTTCCATCATACCAGATGGAGCCAGAATTATGGATGGCTCACTTTCAGCTATTTCAAACCTCTGATTTGGATTTGAAATAGGAGTGAAGCGCTCAGACTGAAATACGTTCACGTCTTCACGTAGAATAAGATCTCTAAGCTCTTGGGATAGATATTCAGGGTAGGCTGTGTGAATAGCTGTGGCTTCATTCAACATACCATCTATGTATATTGGAACTTCTTTAAGCAAACCCTTCCTCATATAAGAGTCTAAGACTATCATTATTTCCTGGCCTCTGCCTATGGCTGGGGTAGGTATTAGAACCTTTCCACCATTCTCAATTGTCTCATTTACCGTAGAGATGAGCGATTTTTCCACTTCCTGTCTAGGAGGCATAACATCTTCTTCACCGCCGTATGTAGATTCCATTACTAAAGCTTCAACTCTTGGAAAGTTTGTCGAGGACGCATCTAGGAGCATTGTTTTACCGTTTTTGAAGTCTCCTGTTATTACAATGTTATAGTGGCCCTCACCTATATGTAGGTGGGCTATTGAAGAGCCGAGTATGTGTCCAGCATTCCATAGGGTGAGCTTAATATCTGGAGCTATATCTACTACATAGCCATATCTGAGCGTTACAGTATGTAGAATCATTTCTCTAACGTCTCTCTGACTATATGGAGGAATTACGCCCTCCTTAGCAGCAACGTCTAAATAATCGAGTTGAACAAGAACCATGAGACTTAAAGTGGGTTCAGAACAGTAGACTGGACCTTTATACCCATATTTATATAATAGCGGGATGGCGCCGCAGTGGTCTAAGTGGCTATGCGTTACAACTACGGCGTCGAGAGAATCGAAGTCTAAACAGTCAAAGTCTAAATATGGAAACATCTGATTCGGCTTAGATGCACCCGGATTTATACCACAATCTACCAATATAGAGCTTTCTTTAGTTTTAACTAATATTGCAGATCTACCGACTTCTCTAAATCCTCCGAGAGGTATCAGTAGAACCTCATCTACAGGAAAAATTAAGGGTCTGAATATCCGCTCACCATCCTCTCTTAAAGCCCTCTCCCTCTCCTTTGTATCAGTGTAGAGTACATGTCTAATGTTGGCGATTATCTTTGAAGGTGTCGACGGCGTTCTAAGAACTCTAGGTATCCATTTCGTCTTTCTTAAGATTTCTTGTAGGAGAGAGCCATCCTTACCTATGGCTAAACCAGTCTTCTTGGCCTCTATTATAACCTCGCCTAGTACATCGTCGAAAATGATGTTTTCTACGCCTGCTTCTTCGGGAATCACTTGACTTATGACTGCTTTAACCTCTTCTTTAGGTGCTCTAACAGATGGGTCGGATCTAACTACAATCCGCCTCTTCATAGTTTCAACGATGTCGGAAATTATGTAGCTTTTATCTACTAGTAGAACCTCAGGCTTCTTAACGTAGATTGCGAGCTTGGAACCTTCAAAGTTTATCCTAGTTACTGCAACATCCTCCGGAATTTTAGATAGAACTATTTCCCTTATTTTAGATAACGGGTCTTGAAACTGCTTTTTCACAATTAAACACCTAAATTTTCCATCGTCTATTAAATTGCAACTAAACACTGGCCATAAGTTTAGCTTTATCGTCTTCAGAGAGTTCTTTAAAGCCTTTAGAGTCCACTATGATAATATCTATATTATCCCCGGTGGCAATATCTCTACGCATAGCAGCTTTAAGAGATTTAACTACTAGAGGAAGTGCTTCTTCAACCGTCAAACCATCTTTAATATTCGTCTCAAGCTCACCCATAGCTATTGGAGAGCCCGATCCAGTTGCAAAGTACTTCTCCTCCGTAACACCTCCAAATGGGTCTAAAGCATATATGTGTGGGCCAGTTTCATCCACTCCTCCAACTATCGCCTGAACGGAAAGGGGCATGAACCTATTACTATAGAGTATCTGTGAAGCTAATCTTGATGCAGTACTTACGGGCATAGGTCTATTGCGTTCAACCTTATACAATTTAGCGTAGAACCTAAGCATGTCCACAACGTTCTGGCCTTCAGCTACAGTTCCAGCTATAGTCATGGCTAAATGGTCGTCTATTTGATATATTTTACGGCCTCTCTTATGGGCTACTGTGAACCCCATCGTAACCCTCGTATCCGAAGCTAAGACAACCCCATCTTTGCAAACTAAACCTATGGTTGTCGTACCAGTTTTCAATACTTTGAAACCATCATACAAGCTGAGAACCCCCAGTGCTTACTTAAAACGCTGAAAACGTTTCATATATGAAAGACGATTGGCAGTATTTTAACCTTACTATTTAGATTAAGTATTTAAGTTATGTGGTTTCTGACAAACGTATGAAATTCTAGTCTATTTGAAGAGCTTTCAAGGTAGAGCACGCTTTACACGAGGATTCAATGCACTAAGTCTTATTTAGAAGACCTAGATAGGTAAAGTTATATTTTTTATCGAGTAGATCATATTATGGTGATAGTGTGAAGATTAAGTACCTCAGCCATGCGTGTTTTGAAATATCAGATGGTAAGAGAATACTTATAGACCCCTACTTTACGGGTAATAATCTAGCTCCTAAGTATGAGGGAGAGCCGGATATAATTTTGGTGACACATGAACACTTTGACCACTTTGACAAGTCTTTCATAGATAGATTTCCGAGGGCTAAAATCATCGTTACACCAGTATGTGGGTATCCTAGGGCAATAGTAATGCGGGTGGGAGAGAAGAGGGAAATAGATGGAGTCAACGTTGAAATGATCCCTGCAAGCCACTATCAGAGTAAGTACCCTACGGGTTATATCGTAGAGTTTGAGGGGAAGAGGATCGTACATTTAGGAGATTGCTACCTCAACGGTGTTAAACCCATAGAGCGTATAGACGTATTACTGATACCTATAGGTGGAACGTACACCATGAACATAAATGAGGCTTTAAAGGCTTTAGACATATTAAAGCCTAAGCTTGCAATACCCATGCATTATGATACTTTTCCACAGGTAAGGGTAAATCCTGAGATATTTAAGAGAGAGGCTGAGAAGAGGGGGTATAACGTTAAAGTCCTAAGAATAGGTGAAGAGGTAACTGTATAATGACAATTGAGGTAGATGATGCTGGGTGGGGAGATTTAGTAGGAGGATGTGTAGTAGTAGTCAGAAGAGTTGAAACAGACGAGTACTATGCGGGTGAAATACCCGTAGAATTTTTTAAAGAGCCTAAGTTTAAAACCAAACAGTACTTAGATAAGGCTGTAGAGATTGTAGAGAATGGTTTAAAGAACCTCAACGTCCGCAAAGACGAGGAGATACGTATTTGTACGGGCTTTTTACTTTCCAAAGCTAGGAGAAGCCTTTCTCAACAAGGATACTTGATTACTCCAGCTAAAATAGTCGGGGAAACGCAGAAACTTGCGGAGCAGATGTTCTTAAAAACACTTGGGAAAATAGGGTTAAAGCTTGATGAAGAAGACCCTAGAAGGAGGTTTCACTTTCTTTTAGAATGGGTTAGAGAAAAACCAGAGTTAAGGGAGAAGTACGTTAAAACGGGATGGAGGAGTTGGAAGAATAAATGGTGTGCTAAGGTGTTTGAAAGCGTTTAAATTTCACTTAAGCGAGGTTTGAAAGCCCTATTGATTTAGCATATTCTAAAGCCTCATTATATTCTTCATGCGTAAGGCGTCTACGGAGCTCTGGGACTTCATTAGCTCTCCAGTGCGGTCTATACTGGTCCATGATGTTAACCCTAACGTACTCACCTAAGTTATCTCTAATCCACTTGAGAATCGGTTTTCCACAACATTCTATGTGGTTTGGAAGCAGGAGAACTCTTATTATGAGTTCACCGCTCTCTGAAGCTATTAAATGGTTTCTACTGCAAACCTCTACATAATTTGGAGCATTTGATATTCTAACGGCACAATCATCTCGGCCATACTTATAATCCAGAAGGTACACGTCTATGAAACCCTTTAAAAGCTTAGCCGTTTCAACACTATAGTAGCTGTTACTATTCCAGACAGTTGGAACATTCAGTTTAACGTATTTAAACGCTTCAAGCCATGCGTGCAACCAAGGGGTTGGAGAGCCACCGACCATATTGCAGTTTCTACAGCCTTCACGCCTAAGCCGGGTGATGATTTCAGCAAGCTCTTCAGATGTTATGGGTTCACCAGGCTCCATGTGCTGAGAGATCGTCCAATTCTGACAGTGTAAACAGGTGAGGTTGCATCCCAGCGAGAAGATGGTCCCACTTGGAACAAGCTCCGGCTCTTCACCTAGATGATGGAAAGCTGAAGACAGTAGAAACATATATCCACATCTACAATAGCCAAGTCTACCTTCCAGACGGTTAACCTTACATTTTCTTTCGCAGAATATGCAAGACTTTAAAAGCCTCTTAGCGATCTCAACTTTAAGGTCTAGGTAACTTCGTTTAGGTTCTCCAAGGTCTTCAAGAGATATATCCCCTTTATCTATCTTAGATTCAACGCGGTAGTATTCAACGGTTAATTTATCATGTAGCGCCCAAAGCCTATCCAATGAATCGCTTTCATCGAAAACCGCTTCTATTCTCTTAGCTATTAAAAATTTGGCTGGAAGCTTGTCTCTGAAAACCTTAAAATATCTATTTAACGACCGTAGAACCTTTTCGTCTTTAAGAACTGTTAACGCATCTGGTCTTACGAGGTACCAGCTCATCTTCTAGTAAATTCTTAGATACTCTTAAGGAATAAATGTTTACTCATTCTTCTTTTGATCCAAATCTTCTTTAAATATTTCTTCAAGTTCTTTTCTAGCTTCTTCTTGAAGTTCCCTAATCTTATGAAGCCTTTCTTGGACTCTATTGAGCCAATCTCTACTGGCTTCAATACCTTTATGTGCAAAATAAGCTAAAGCTTCATTTCTACTTCTAAATATACCTGCATCTACTAGGAGCTTTATAAGTTTGGCATCAGGTTCGGGAATTCTAATCGAGGAAACAACTTCAGTAGCTTTAGATATTATTTTCTCCGTCGATGAAAAGACTTCTTTTAAAGCATCCTCCAAAGCTTCAGTTAAAGTGTCTATCTTTACGAAGACTGATGGAGCTAGAGGAGGGGTTTCCGTGATCAGGAAGCCTTTAATACGGGATTCAAATTCTTTAAAGGATGCTTCTAGATCTCGGAATAAGTGTAAGTATACCTCAAGGTCATCAGCCGCTTCTGCAAGCATGCTTTTAATCTCATAAACTCTTTCAGCGTATTCTTTCGGAAGAGTATGGACAAGTTCTCTAAGACTTCTCCTAAAATTGTGGATGGTTTCTCTGAAGTCTGTGTAGAGGTTTTGAAGCTCATGTCTAAAGTTTATCCTCAATCTTTTAACGTCTAAGTAAAGGTCTATGAGTTTATCCTTAGAAACGTTTAGATCTGCTTTTTTAAACCCCTCCAAAGACTTTTCATACCTCTTAAGGACATTTTCACATCTATCTTTCATCTCTTTCCTAAATTCTTCAATTTTCTTCTTGAAGTCGTCTAAACTGCTCATACAAAAATACAAGAATACAGAAATACATATAAACTTTTATTACTGCTAAGGTTTAACCACTACCTTTAAAGCACCATACTTTTCCTTGTTTAAAGCTATATGGAAGGCCTCTTCGATTTCAGTAAGCCGCAATACATGTGTTATGATGGGTTTAACCTTAACTCTGCCAGTTTTAAGTAAGTTTAAAGCCAAGTGGTATTCAGGATATAGATTATTGGAGGAGACCGTTAGAACCCGCTCGCCAGCTAGAAGCCGAAGGTCTAATTGAACGACTTCAGTAGAGACTGCCAGTAAAACCTGTACTCCTCCTCTAGCAAGCATTTTCAAACCCTGTAGAACGGTTTCAGGTGAGCCTACAGTGTTGATCACGGCTTCAACGCCAAATCCGCCAGTTTTGGAAAGTACATAATCGACTACGTCTACTTTAGAAGAATTTACAACATAATCGGCATTAAGGCTCTCTGCTACACTTAAAGGAGTATCCCATACATCTATACAGAAGGCTTCAGAAGCACCGAAAGCTTTAGCCGTCTGAAAAGCCATGAGACCTATAGGTCCCGAACCTATAACTGCTACCCTATAGCCCGGTTTAATCCCAGCCCTATAAGAGGCGTGAACTGCAACGGCTAAACCATCTAATTGGGAGGCTTCTTCTGAGCTTACAGGCCAATCTAGCGTAACTGCCTTATCCTCCCATACTGTACAATATTCAGCCATACCTCCAGGTGAAGGGCTGAAACCCCAAGCTTCATCATGACCGATGTGTAAAACGTCTGCGCAAATGTTATGCCTCCCCTCATTGCAGAACCTACACCTACCACAGGCTTTATAGGCTATCACACCCACCCGTTCACCTATCCTATAGTTGAAACGCTCATCACCCGCATCTACAATGGTACCTGAGATTTCATGCCCCAATATCATGTCAGGCGGATTTGCCTTATCGACGCCTAATGTATGTAATGCCCAGGGATTTCTACCTTGGAAGTAGTGTATATCGCTTCCACATATACCGCATGCGTCAACTTTTATAAGGACTTCATCTGGTTTAGGCTCGGGTTTTGGAACATCCATAAGCTCGATTTTAAACGGCCTCCTCAAAACGGCGGCGAGCAAACTATACACCCAAACAAAATAGTTGATATTAGAATTTAATTTTATCTTTAAGGAAGTTATTTCTCAATGAAATGTTACATATAATGGGTGGGAAGGCTTAACTGCGTGAGAAGTCTAGTTATAGTTTAATGCACATACGGTCATAGGCTGGGATGATATCATACGGCTTAAGTTTCTCTTCAAGTTCATGATGTAGAAGTTCACCATTATGTGAAAAATGAGTAGCTATGAAAATGGTGTCCCCGTTTGCTATACCCTCATTAATCATACGGTTTCTAGCTTTAACCATCGTCTCAACACCCATGTGGTAGTTTACGCAGTTTTTGATTATGCATGTGCAATCCATTATGATCAGGGAAAACTTTCTACGTTTAAGTGCTTTCCAAGTCTCATCGGGATACCAGCCTGAGTCATGCCCATAGAAAACGGAAACGTCACCAGTGGATATTACATAGAGTAAACACTCCTCAGAATGTACGTGGTTAGCAAGTAAAGCTTCAACTTCATAGTAGTCGAGCTTTAAAGGTTTAAAGGGTTTAACGATTTCAGGCGATACGGCTTCGGGATGAGCCACTTTAATCGTTTTCTCGTAGACGATTTCATTACCATAAACTTTCAACGGGACTCCGTGTTTAACATAAGCAAATGGACTTCTTCTAGTCTCAAGGTCATCAGCGTAGAAGTGGTCTCTATGAGAATGTGTCACCAAGAGAAATTTTAATGCTCCCAAATCCAACCCGTACTTTAATACGTGCATGTATGTATCTGGGGGAAAATCTACTTTAAGATAATCATTAAATAGAACTGAAGCACGAGACCGTAGGTTTTTGCCGCCAATCTCTCTGGCTTTGATACAGTATTGGCATTGGCAGAAAACGGCTGGCCAACCCTCAGATACAGCTGTTCCAAGAAACATAACCCTCAAGTTAGGTCTAAAGTTGAGAGATAGTTACAACTATTTTAAAGTTAAACTATTTCTGACATCATAATATATCATAAGTAGTTTAATCCATAATTAAAAGATGGTATTGGAAACGCTTTTCTAAACGCTTTAGGGATCGATGTATAGTCGAACTCAATAGTATCTTGATTGTGGACGGTCTCAGGTCTACCGAATACAAGCGTAGTAAATGCTTTAGGATCTCTAAGTCTTGCACACTCCCCAAACATGTAAACTTCAAGCCCACCGTCATTATGAGTAACAACTTTAAAATTGGCTTTAACGCCAAGCCTCTCCTCAATATAGGGTCGTATTTTATTCGCGAAAATAGCTGGATTTAATATGGCTAGGCTTGCAGGAGCTTGAGAAATTTTAGGTTTTAAACCTGAGCCTTCTAAAAGAGTTATGAGCTCCCAGTCTCCATATGGAATAGGAAATCTAACGTACTCAACTTTAAGGTCTTTAGATGCATCGTAGAGCGTTTTAAGAACGTCAATTCTAGATCCTGCATACTCAACAACCGTTAAATTGTTAAAAAATCCTTTAACGAGCGCCACATAGGAAGTTGGTTTATTCATTCTATACGACACGGATATACTTAATGCCTCAACTTCAGCTAAAAAGACTCTATCCGCAAACAACTTAAACTCTTCAAAGCTTCTCCTAAACCTGATGGGCTCCCTTTGATATAGTTCAATTAAATCTGAAGTTTTATCCTCACTGTAAGATTCGACTTTCAATTCGTCCAAACTTGTAGCCAAGTCTTTAAGCGTATTGAGTGGAACATAGTAGTTGTAGATTATGCCAGCCTCTACGCAACCAGCTCTACTGTAAAGCGACCTAGCACCTGAAACCATGACGAAGTCCACATGGTCTCTGTATAACTTTGCAAAAGCATCTTTAACCAAGGATGAGGCATAACCCTTCATCCTGTAGTCTGGGTGAGTACACACGCATCCAATAAGACCTACTTTAAGCCAAATACCGTAAAAGTGAAGCCACCCCTCCCAGATGGCTAGGTGAGAGACTACTTTTCCATCAGATACAATGACTCTTAAATTTTCAATATTCTCTTCACAGAGGACGTGGGGGGAAAACCTTATCCAAGTAGACGCTGTGCTTTTTAAACCCAAAGATCCAACTCGTAAGCTCAACTATCTGTGGAAGCTCCTCTACTCTAGCGGCTCTAGGGCCTTCGATCATAGCCTACATCCTAAGACTCAACAATACTCCCACCTAGTATTTAAATTTCAAAGCCTCAACGTAATGGCGCGTTGGAAAGTTAGAGCCTATTAAATACCCGTAACATCCAATGCTCTTAAAATCCGTAGACGGTTTAAGCCTAATAAGACCTAAGTCTATTGACCATTTAACCCAAACCTCTTATGTGTAGGACTATATGAGCCGCCTCTGGAATTATGAGACGTTCAAAGGCCAGTTTAACAGCTTTAGACGAACCCGGTAGAATGAATACAGCTTTTCCCTTACAGACTCCTGCTGTAGCCCTCGACAATAGGGCTATTGACCCTTCTTCTTGGAACGTTAAAATGCGGAAGATTTCTCCAAATCCAGGGATTTCTTTTTCAAACATAGGTTTAACTACATCAACCGTCAAATCCTTCGGCGTTAAACCTGTACCTCCAGATAAGACTATTACGTCTACATCCGGCTTAGAACATAGCTCTTCAACGATTCGTCTGATTGTAGTAGGATCATCTGAGACGAGGGTTCTATAGGATATGGAGAAACCAGCTGATTTAACCATCTGTTCAGCTAGGTCTCCAGATTCATCTTTAAAGGGTTTGCCTTGTTTAAGGGATTCAAACCTAGAGCTACTACAGGTGACTAGAGCAAACCTGATCTTTTTAGGAGCTTTAAGTTTATGCTCTTCTGAACTCATCAAAAACACTTTAGAGCATAGTGTGTCATAAACTTTTGGAGCTTACGTCAATTGTTCAACAACTATGCTATTGTCTAAAAGTTAAATGAAAGTTGAGGTAAGAGTAAATCTAGATTATGCATGTCAACCGAAGGATGGGTTATGTGGATCACAGGTCTGCCGTCTAGTGGGAAATCCACACTAGCTAACGGTGTTGTTCAGAAGCTTAAAGTGATGGGTTTAAACGTTGAAGTGTTGGAATCTGACGAGCTTAGAAAAATTTTAACACCTAAACCAGTCTATAGTGAGGAGGAGAGAGACTGGTTTTATAGCGTTATAGTTTACATAGCTAAATTGCTCGCTAGAAACGGTGTTAACGTGATTATAGATGCTACTGGCAATAAGAGGACTTACAGGGATAACGCTAGAAAACAAATACCGAAGTTTTTAGAGGTTTACGTTAAATGTCCTTTAGACGTTTGTATGAAGAGAGACTCTAAAGGACTCTATAAGAAGACCTTGCAAGGCGTCGTCAAAACCTTGCCGGGGGTTCAGACATTCTATGAAGAACCTCTAAAACCCGAAGTAACGGTTGAAACCGATAGACTGACCGTACATGAGTCCGTTGAACTAGTGCTAGATAAGCTTAGGGAGATGGGTTACATAAGTTAGACTATATTATTTTTCCAAGGTATCCTAGGCTTGTTTAAGATAAGCCGGCTGAAGCATTTAATCAAGAGGCCTTTATTGAAATAGAGGTTTCATAGATGGGCGACTGAGCCATCACTCAATTTACCTTACTAGTCTGATTAACTATCTTCAGTAATAAAGTAAAATAAAGTAAAAAAAAGTAAAAATAGGTGAATTGTTTGAAAACTCATTGTGAAAAACTCTAATGGTAAAGCACTTTTAGCCGTCTTTCTCATAGTGAGCGTTGTTTTAAACGTTTATCTAGCGGTAATGATCGTAAACTTCAAGTCCTATATTGCAAGACTTGAAAAAGAGCTTAACAATCTTGCTACTCAAAATGAAAACCTATCTAGGGAAGTTCAAAACCTTAGAAACATTTTAGATATCACTAGGAGACAACTTGAATATTACAAAAACCAAACGTATTATCAAGGTCCCGTCTCCACCGGAGGTTTAATCGGAGAGGCGGACGTAAACATAGTCGCCGTTAAAGTGGTCTATAAAGACTTCTTCACGGCGTACTATGAGGGTGTGACGCTTAAAGCTGAAATTGAGCTTAGGGATGGGAAGGGGCGAATATTGGTCAATACAGAGCCTAGAATAGGTATAGATCTTCAGACGAGTACCCGTATAGCAGTGGCAGTGGCTGAAGCATATACCGGGTTGAATTTAACGGCTGTAGATGTTATAGTTACGATTAAAGGTGAGGAAGAGGTGGAAGTTGTAGACGGACCGAGTGCCGGATTACCTATAACGGTAGCTATTATAGCCGCCCTTAGACATGAAGACATTTCAAATAGAGTCTACGCTACCGGAACTATAAATCCAGATGGTTCCATAGGGGCGGTTGGAGGTATAGCTGAAAAAGCTTTAGCGGTTGCTAAGAAGGGGGCTAAACTCTTCATAGTGCCGAGGGGACAGAGTAGAATAGTCATCTACGAAAGGAAAGAGGAGGAGATTCTACCAGGTTTCAAGATAATTCGCTATGTGCCTAAAGAAGTATCGTTAAAAGATTATCTTAAAAGCCAAGGATTCGACGTAGAGGTTTTCGAAGTATCAAATATAGTAGAAGCCTACAAGCTCTATACAACTAGAAGCCCAACTTAAATACTGCTTTTTAACGGCTAATAATGTAGGCTTTTTGCTTCAATTGTTAATTTTTCCACGATTTCGCTATGGAAATTTTCCATGAAATAGCTCCAATTTATTCATTTGAACTGGTAGTTTAACGGCTTAAATAGATTGCTACATCTAACTAACGTCTTATTTTACAAGCTTCCTACGCGGCTTGTTAGGGTAAAGGTTTATACCTACTAAGATGTAGTAATTTTAGGTGGTCTTTATGAGTAGTTATATAACGGTCTCTACAAAAGTCAGGAAAGAACTCGTTGAAAGGGCTCGGGCTTTAGGCGTGAACATTTCTGAGGTCTTGAGGAAGTCTCTTGAGGAGTGGGTTATGAAGAGAGAGTTAGAGGAGTTGGAGAAGAAACTGAAGGAGATGAGCGAAACTCTTGAGAAGATAGATTTAGATGAAGTTACGAGAATTATAAGGGAGGATCGGGAGACTAGGTGAGACTTTTGACCTATCTATTCGACGCATCCTCTATAATTCTCGCTATGAAGCTTAAGAAGATCAGTGTTCTGGCGGGGAATTATATACAAAGTTTAACCATATATGAAGTATTGAATGCCTTGTGGAAGGAATCAAACGTCTTAAAAAAGATAAGTAGTAGGGAGGCAGAGAATCTAGTAGACGTATTCGCTCAGCTTCTAAGATATCTGAACACCATAGATGTCAAGGGAATAGAGGGTAGAGTGTTTAGAACAGCTATGGAAACAGGCTTAACAGTATATGATGCCTCCTACCTCGTCTTAGCGCAGAGAGAAAACCTTACTCTAGTAACTGAAGATGCTAAGCTGAGAAAAATGGCAGGCGAAACTGTAGAGGCAGTAAGCCTCATAAAGTTGATTCAACCATAAAACAGGGCTCAATAGAGAATGTGCAGTAAGGGTTGGGATGTATATGAAGCGTAACAGCTAAGCTATGCAAGCTGTATTTCTAAGTAAATGTTTGAAAGCCAGCTCCGGTATTTATGGTTAGTTTAACGATGAAAAAGTGGGTATTTTATTGCGATTTGAAGCGTCTTCCTCTGTATTTTTCCCACAGCTTTAAAATATGTTTCTACTGATAGTTATCTGATGTCGACCCCAACGTGTTTATAAAATATCTTGAGCTCAGTTCGGGTTCTGGGTTAAGTAGGGGATTCGTAGCGTTTCATCCCCTATTCAACCCTCAATTACTCCATCGAGGAATCTTTGGGGACAGGCTTCCACATCTGAAGGTTTAATACCGCTACGACTTCTCCGTTCATTGCTACGTTGCATCTTCCCATTGCTGTTGGAGTTTTTGTGAGCGGAGGCTTTTATTACATGCTTTCAGCCGTGGATAGTTCGGCTAGTATTTTGAAGCATTCCCTGTAGTGTTCATACACCTTTTGGTATGCTTTAATTAGTTTAGCGTATTCACTATGAGCCTTTGGATTTGGATTATAGGTTTTAGATATTCTAACCATTTTAGCTACCGCTGTTTTGAAGTCCGCGTATACTTTTACGCCTACACTGGCGAGTATACAGGACCCTAGAGCTGCAGCATCGAGCACTTCAGGAACGTGTAGACTCATACCTAGAACGTCGGTCTTTATCTGATTCCATAGGTTGCTCTTAGCTTCACCACCAGTCATGGTAATTCTTCTAACATCTACTCCAAGTCCTCTAACAAGCTGTAGGGTTTCAGAATATTGAAAAGCAACACCTTCGAGTATTGCTCTTATAAAGTCAGATTTTCTATGGGCGTGTGTAAACCCTATGAACGCTGACCTAGCTAAGGGGTCAAATTTAGGAGCTCTAGCACCCCATAGGTATGGATAGTAGAAGAGGCCTCCGGCTCCTGGAGACACATTTGCTGCAATTCTATCGAAAAGCACGTAAGGCGATATGTTCTCCTCCCTAGCCTTATATGCCTCCTCATAGCCGAAGTTATCTCTAAACCACCTTAAAGATTCACCTGTAGCATTTATTATTACTTCATACTCCCACGTACTCGGTACAACGTGGCAACAACAGTCAATCAAGCCTTTAGGGTCAGGCTTAGCCTTGGATAAGGGGACTTCAAAAACAGTTCCAGTACCGGTACCTATATTTACATCGCCTTCCACATACACACCTACACCTAACGCCTCACAGGGGCGGTCTCCACCGCCAGAGACGATCGGGACTCCTAGCGGTAGGCCTGTCTGCTCGGAAGCGCTACTGCCGACTTCACCTACCACCTCCCAAGACCCCTTAACCTCTGGAAGTATATCCATGGGTATTTCTAAGGATTCGCATATTTCGTCAGACCATTTAAGTTTATGGATATCGAATAACATCGTACGCGAAGCCATACTGCGATCAGTTGTCTTAGTCCCACATAGCTTAAACGCTATGTAGTCTTTAGCGAATAGAATGACGTTTATTTTTTGAAATACATTTGACAAATTTTCCTTAAGCCATAGAAGCTTCGCGGCTGAGAAAATATGATCGACTGGAACGCCGGCTATTTTTAGAACTCTCTCCGGGGAGATCAGCTTTTCAATCTCATCTTTTTGCGGGATAGCCCTCATATCTAGCCATATTATGCTATTGTAAAGTTTTTCTCCAGTTTTATCTATTGGGACAAACGCTTCTCTTTGAGAAGTTAAGCCGATGCCGATTATATTCTCAGACGGTATTTTAGAAGTGATCTTTTTCAAAGCAAGTTTAGTCGCCTTCCACCATTCTTCAGGGTCTTGTTCAGCCCAGTTCATTTGAGGATGGTAGACTCGATACTCTTCAAACGCTTCTGCGACTATACGACCGTTAACGTCGAATGCTACCGTTTTACAGCCGCCAGTACCAATATCCAATCCAATTATGATTTGGCTCATACCACTTTAATCATAATTAGGTTACTGAAAAGATAAGGCTTCGCTCTTCGACTACCATGGGTTGCGCTAGTCTTTAAAGTAGAGTATTTCAACATCATGTGGGTTAAGCGTAAGCTTTACGGTTTTACCTTCTACATGAAAATCTCTGAGGAGACTTTTGACATCTAAGACGCCGCCGAAGTCTAATTCTACTGTTTTACTCCTCGGATCATGGTTTATCAGGAACAGTACTCTGTAATCACGGCCTTTCTTAGACACTAGTTCAACTGGTTCACCTCTAAGTCCAACGGGAGGTTTAACAAACCCTCTTTCAACGATTTTACCAGCTATAAGTTCAGACGCATCTTGAGTTAGAAAGCAACCAATGTATACAGCGTAACCCTTACCATAACGGTTGACTGTTAGACCGGGCTTTCCTTTAAACCACTCATAATCATGAACCCCTAAGACTTGGGCGGACGTTACAGTCAACTCTTCCAGCCAACTTGAGGCAGATATCAACCCATACTGAGTGGATATCTTAGCCTCTCTTCCAGGTGGAATTGAGGTATAATCTGTCACCCGTAGACCGAATAAATCTTTAAGTTCACCTGGAAGACCGTTTGAATATACCTGGTTGAACTCGTCCTTAACTGAGGTCCTAGCCGTCGCTATGAGTAAGCCTCCGCCCTCTACGTAGCTTTTAAGCTTTTCAATAAGACTTTTACTCGTTAAGTATAGGAATGGAGCTAACAATACTCGGTATTTTGTAAATTCTCCATCTGGAGGTACTACATCTACATTTACGCCTTGACTCCAGAAGCCCTTATATGCGTTTAGCACCTGTTCATGATAGCTTGTAGTGTAATACTTATCTTCGATTAATGTAGCCCAGAGAGAATCATATGAAAATATAAGCCCAACTTCACTCTCATATTTAGCATCGACTAAGACTTCGCCGATTTTCCTCAGCTCTTCACCAACTTTCTTCACCTCCAGATATCTACGATTCACTTCACCATCGTGGTTTAAAATGCCGTGCCAATACTGCTCTTTGCCAAAGCATACCGTTCGATATCTAAAGTAAACGACGCCTTCAGCTCCATGGGCAATCGACTGATAGAGCCATTTCCTCAGTTCACCTGGATCAGGCGTCACACCTATCGGATTTCCAGCATAACCATCAGTTGGCCCAGCCTGAAGCTCCATGACCCAAAAGTTTCCCGCACCCATGCATCTAGTAGCGTCGTGAAGTAGGGATATCCAGGCGGGGTCGTAATGTGGTCTAGCAAACTTTGGATAGCAATCCCACGATGGGAAGTCTAAGTTTTTACTGAGATCGTAGTAGTCTATGCCTGGGAAAAGCCCCATGAGGTTTGTCGTCACCCTCTTATCAGGGCTTATAGACTTCAGTATATGCACCTGTATTTTGAGGAAATTCACAAAAGACTCTGACCTAAACTTAAACCAGTCTAAGCTTAGTCCCCGGTTACATTCATCGAATGGTGGATTGGGGGGATGTATTTCATCCCAATCACTATACTCATGGCTCCAAAATATTGTTCCATAGGCTTTATTGAGTTCGTTTATAGATCCATACTTGTCTCTAAGCCAATTTCTGAAAAGTGTAATGCAGTGTTCACAGTAACAGTATTCGTTGCCAAGAGACAGTTCATTATCTATCTGATACCCTATGACGTTTGGATTATCCCTGTAGTGTTCAGCCATGGCTTTTACGATTCTTTCAGAAGCTTTAATGTAGTTTGGATTATTTGGACAGTAGTGTCTTCTAGCGACAGGGGGCATCCTATAGCCTTTAAAGCTCACTGGCAAAATATCTGGGTGGTTTTTTACAAGCCAAGGCGGAGGAGTTGCTGTTGGAGTACCCAATATCGCTTTAACGCCTTTAGTTGATAAAAGTTCTATAACATCGTCAAGCCACTGGAAGTTGAACTTACCTGGTGAAGGTTCAAGTCTACACCATGCAAATTCTGCAAGCCTAACAACATTGAATCCAGCTCCACTGATGAGGCTGGCGTCTAAAACTCTTCTTTCAACAGGCCAGTGTTCAGGGTAATAGTCTACGCCGAACCATAGTTTAACATCGCTCATAATTCACATCTCTTGATGAGAGAGCAATAAGCGTTATTCTTCTGAGAGGAATTTCGTACCCCAATGTTCTAATGCCTTTCGCAACTCAACGTGGTCTTTAGCATACTCTCCTAAGGGGATGTTATTCATAAATGCCTCCATAGCCTGTCGCATAGCCGTTGCGCCAGCTTTAGTCCCCATCGGATGCCCATGGATGCCTCCCCCGGCATTCAGCTGAATATCTGGAAAGCCTAGCAGTTGTAGGTTTGCGGGAACTAAAGCTGGATGTATCCCACCGGAGGCTACGGGTAATGTCGATTTAAGACCATACCAGTCACTTCTCAGAAAGTCGTTCATATAGCGAATTCCGGCAAGACCGGAAAAACTTTCAAGCTGCTTCAACGCTCCGCTACCGGGTTTCTCCATCTTACCCTTAGCAGTCCCCGTATGCAGTTGATCACCGCCAGCCAACCTAACGAGCTTAGCTAATACGAGCATGTGAATGCCGTGCTCGGGGTTTCTCGTCATAGCAGCATGTAGACATCTATGGACGTGAATTGGAACTTTAACAGATGGATCTTCGGCCAACTCCCTTAAAGCAGGGTAACCCGTGCAGAGGACATCTATCATTATGCAGTTGGCACCATTACTGAGGGCTATCTCAACGTTCTTCCACAATCTATTCAAATCCGCTGTAACATCAACTGCATATAACACCGTTCTACCAGTTTCCTCCTTAACTTTATCGAGCACACTCATCACGTGAGAAACTCTTTCTTCCAACTGGTTGAACTTTTGACTTGTAAGCGTTTCATCGTCCTTTATGAAGTCAACACCACCTATGGCAGCTTCATATGCCACTTTAGCCGTCTCCGCGGGGTTGAGGCCTACTTTAGGTTTGATTATCGTACCTAAGTGAGGCCTTGGATTTCCATGAGTGCCTATTATTCTCCTCACACCCTCTATGCCGAATTTCGGTCCTTTAAACATCTTAACGTATTCTTTAGGTAGGCTTACGTCTAGCAATCTCACATTTTTTAGAGCACCTATTCCAAACAAGTTGCCAGCTATGATTGAAAGCATATGCGAAATGCCAGCTTCTAAATCAAATAAATCTAAAGGAAATGCCACTTTTGCCAATCCTCCACCATTTAACTTCTCAACTTGAAAGACTTTACCTGCTAACTTCAATACCCTATCAGTTATCGTTACAACTTTTGTCCACGTTCCTATAGATTGTTCAGCAACAAGGTTTATCGCAGCACTTTGAAGGCTGAGATTTTCCCTTGGGGTTATGTAATAGAGACATATAACGTGACTATCGGGGTCTATTTCCTCAACACTGGCTGTGAAGGTTTTTATCCAAAATTCCTCCTCAAACCACTCCTTACTCATGCCCATGAAGGCAACGCCCACATAATATTAGTTTGACTAGTATAAAAACGTGATTTTACAGGCAACCTAATTTAACTGACATCGAATCTCCATCTGCAATGTTGAGGAGAAATTATTAATTCTGGATTGGAAGAATGTTACTCTTAGAGGGGTTTGATTTAAAATGAGGTACTTCCTAGGTTTGGATGTAGGTACTAAGAATATTAAAGCAACCGTGTTAAGCGATGAAGGAAACATCGAAGAAGAGGTTTCGATTTCAGTTTACGACTTGATAAATCAGCCTAGAGCTGGGTTTGTAGAGCGCGATCCACTGGCGCTCTGGAAGAGGGTATGCGATAGTTTAAAGAGGCTTAAACTTAAAGATAAAATTGAAGGTGTTTGCGTTGACGCTACGAGCGGCACGATTGTGCCAGTAGATGAGGCGGGCATCCCTCTGCACAACCTTATAATGTACAATGATAGTAGAGCTGTAACAGAGGCGGAGGAGCTTAGAAAGTCTAGCTCTAAAGCACGTGAATTTGAAAGTTTCCTTCCAATAACACCTCAGCTAGTTCTACCTAAAATAATGTGGATGAAAGAACATTGTGAATTCTACGGAAGGATCTATAAAATACTCCATGAAAGCGACTACATAGTCTATAAATTAACTGGATTATTCGCATCTTCTACTAACACTGCCGGAAAATCTCACGCGCTTTTAGACCGTTTAAAGTACCTTGAAGAGGCATATGAAGATGTAAATGTACCAGTTGACTTTATGCCCGAGTTAAAGCCCATAGGCTCAATAGTAGGTTACGTGACGGAGAATGCAAGCGTGGAAACTGGCTTACCGAGTGGAATACCTGTGATAAATGGGGTTACAGATGCAAGCGCCGGAGATATAACTTCAGGAGCCATAAAAGCTGGACAAGCAAATGCAACGATAGGTACAGCTTTGACAGTTCACGTAGTCGTTGATAAACCCGTACCAGACGCATTTCAACGATTCTACTACAAAACATACGTTAACGATTTGTTCCTAGCAGGAGGATTTACAAACGCAGGGACAACTGCTTTAGACACTATGAGTAGACTTTTAGGTAAAAATCTCATGGAGCTCACGGATATGGCTAGGAAGGTTCCACCGGGTTGCGAGGGTCTAATTGCATGTACAGAATGGTATGGCGTAAGAGTGCCGAAGACATATCCTAGTGTCAGAGGATTTTTCATCGGGCTTTCAGAAATCACGGCAAATCCGGGTGTTATCTTTAGAAGTATGTTGGAGGGGTCTGCTTTAGCGCTTAAACTTATGCTGGATTCTGTAGAGGAGGTGACGAAGATTAAAGTGTACGATCTTAGGGTGAGTGGGGGTGCTTCTAGAAATGACCTATTTATGAGTATCATAGCTGACGTTTCAGGTAAAGACGTTTACGCAGTTGAAGAGCCAAATTCCGCCGTTGGTTCAGCTATATTGGCTATGTGGGGCTGTACAGGGGGAGAAATAGAGAAGATAGTGAGTAAAGTGGTTAAGATAAGGGAGCGGTTTAAGCCTAATATGGAAAACCATGTAAAATATTCGAATCTACTGGATAAGTATGTTAAATTGGTTGAAAACCTAGCTAAGATAGTATAGCTTAGAGTCCTTAATAAGGTTAGGCTTCAAGTGAAGCGATGCATTTATCTCGTACTCAATGGATTTTTATAACCGCGGATATGGTACAATTTCATGGTGTCAACTTTGAAGTTTAAAGCAATAGTGCTTGATATGGATGGTACTCTTGTAGACTCTTCGGAGGCACATTTGAAAGCATGGTCTAAGGCTGCTGAGAAGCTGGGCGTTTATGTTCCAGAAAGCAAGATAAAGTCTGAGTTCGGTAAGTCGAGTTACGATATGGCTAAGGCTTTCCTACCACCTGATAGAGTTGAAGATGCTATTCGATTTGCTGAGCTTAAAGATAGGATATTCATGGAGGATTGTTTAAGCCTAATTAAGCCGATCGTAGGGGTAGCAGAGGCTCTTAAAGGATTTAAAGAAGTAGGTCTAGATATCGCCGTAGCTTCTTCAAACCCACGGAGGCTTGTAGTTAAAGTTTTAAATCTAACCAACCTGCTAGGCTACGTGGATGTTGTAATCGGTTCCGAAGACGTTAGGAGGGGGAAGCCGCATCCAGATATGGTTGAAGAAGCCATTAAAAGACTGAATGTGAAGCCATGTGAAGCCATATACGTGGGCGATACGGTGTACGATGTAAAAGCAGGCAAAGCAGCTGGCGTATTCACAGTCGCCGTTTTAACAGGAGTAGCATCTAGAGAAGAGCTTGAGAATTCGCAACCTGATATGATAGTGGAAAACATAAAAGATCTGTTAAAGAGCTTAACGGGTGGGCGCTATCCATTCGTAGAGAAAACATAAATTTAGGTTACGTGAATGGTCTAAACGGTTTATATGAAGCCAATTAGAGTAATTGACTTAAGTCAAGTACTGTACAACTGTCTGCCTTTATGGCCTACTCAGCCAAACCTTCTATATGAGATGTTGAGCAATGTTGCACGTGACGGAAGTACTATGCATGTAATTCGACAAATGACTACACATAGCGGCACACGTCGACGTACCTCTGCATTTCATATTTGATGGAAGATCCGTCGACCAAATGTCGATAGAAGATTTCACTGGCGAAGGTCTAGTAGTAGACCTGTCGTATAAGAGAGCTGGAGAAGCAATAACCATTAATGACATCAAAGTTTACGAGAGTGAGATAAAGCCTGGAGATGTTTTAATACTTCACACCGGATGGGATAAGAAATTCGGATTTAACCCAGAGTATCTTTTCGAATGGCCGTATGTAATAGAGGAGACTGCTGAATACTTAGTTGGAAAGAAGATAAAAGCCCTCGGAGTTGATACGTTAAGTGTTGGCGGTTGGGATGGACAACTACCAGGACATGGCCCAGTAGCGGTTAAAGGATCGCCAGCTAGAGTCCACCGTATTCTACTCGGTGCTGGTATAGTCCTCATAGAGTCTTTAACGAATCTAGACTTAGTGCTTGATGGCAGAAAGAGCAGGAGAGCTTACTTTATCTACGCACCTATAGCATTTAAAGGTGCCGATGGGGGTCCATGTAGAGCCTTAGCCATGATTTTCGAGTAAATTTTTAAATCGATTGGCAATCGCTTAATCTAGAAGTCTTCGAGCATATTCGACGTCTTTATCTTCATGTACTATCGCACATATTGCATTTACGGCGCTTTTAATGTTCTCCCTCTGCCATACGTTTCTACCAACTACAACCCCTTTAGCTCCAGCATCCATAGCTTTTCTGACGAGCTCCAAGTATTCTTCGAACGTTTTAACTCTAGGCCCTCCGAGGACTAGTATTGGCACACGGGCATTTTCAACAACCCTCTTATACTCATCTACAGACCCTAAGTAGTATGTTTTAATGGCGTCTGCTCCAAGTTCTGCACTCACTCTACTCACAACAAGCAAATCTTTAAGCGTTATAAAATCAGTTAAAGCCTTTCCACGGGCTTTTTCTCGATTAAAGTGGTAATCTATCAGTTTAGCCGGAAGCGCTTCAACTATCAACGGTAGGCCGAATCTTTCACATTCCGTTGCAAGCATAGCCAGCTTCCTCTGCTGTTCAGACGAACGTAATCCTCCAAAGTAGCACATAGCCATAGCCGCATCAACCCCCATAGTAACCAGATGCTCTACTGTTGTAATGGGCATATCATTCTCCATATCATCATATACGGTTACACTGCTATCGACTCTAGCTACAGCCGCTAAATTCCCCATAGAATCACATACCCTCTTCAACGTAAAAGGCGTCGCGGCTATAGCGTCAGCACAGCTTTCGCTCAATTTTTCAACTACACGATTTGGATTCTCAAGGCCAGTTATATAACCCCAGTAAGACCCGTGATCTATCGCAACTATCACGCTTCTACCACGGGTGAATAACCTCCTAAACCTTAACCTCTTACCTACATTCATAGTGGAAGGCCCGAATTTAATTAATGCACGTTCTATTTATAAAAATACGAGGAAAAATATGGGGATGGGTTTAGAACGGTATAAAGAACCTTATAACACTCATCAGCCCGCCTATAAGTATTGCCGTCATGCATCCAGCAGCGACTCCGCCGAAGAACGGCAATCCGACCTCTTCATAACCCTTACTTCCACCTATCCTTAAGGTTAGGAATTTTAGAATCCAAGCTACTAGGAACGGTAGCCAGAATCCCCATAGAATTGATAGGTAGCTCCAGCCTACGATCCATCCAATTGGTTCAAATGGGAACCATACGAACCTCGCATGAAGCGCTGATAGAACCCCTGCTATTATGAATCCAGTTAAAATGTATTCGAACATTGACCCGGCTGCTGGTTGCTCGTTGTAATACCATTCACTAGCCATGTGGTGAATTATCCCATCACCGTAACCCCAGTTGTAAGTGGTAAACTTGCTAAGGCCTACACCGTAGCTCATAGCAAGTACCGTAGATAACGTCACTATTGGCAGCAACATTATAGTGACCATTAACGTCTTGAATATGTTTTTGCTACTTACACCAGTCAAGCTAGCGATCCTATAGCTACAGAAAGATCCGAAGAGGACTCCACCCCACCCATACGATGGCGTATCTATACCCATTGTCCTCACTAAGCATACTGAGAGGACGAAGTCCTTCGTCCTGGGCTCCGGAACAACAGGCCATATTGGTTTCCAAAAGATCATACCGTAACTATCGCTCCTAGTATGTAGACCAGCGAGACCGAAGACTCTAGAGAAGGCTATCCAGAATATGAATATCGTAAACATGAAGATCAAAGTCGATAGCATGCTTAACCCCGTTATTAATAGGAAGACTATGCAAAGTATGAGAGATGCTAGAAACATCAGCCACGAGTTCCTATAAGATATAGGTTCAACGGCTTCAACTTCCTTGGAAGTACTACCTCTCGAGCCGAAGGCCGCTCTAAGCGTTTCAAGTATATAGCCTCTACTGAGGTAGAGGTATAGAACAGCTATTCCAAGGTTTCCCCCGACGAAAGTCATGACGTGGAATTTAAACGGCGGGTCATTTAACGGTGATGGATGGCACCAGGCTCTACCGCAACCGCCTATGTTTTGTATACCTGTGTAATATCCAACCGTGTAGGCTACCTGCGTCAACAGTAAGAGGACAGCGTACCAGAACCAGCCGTTGAATAAGACGGATAGTGGCATCATGTAAGCTATGGCATATGCTAACGGCTGTTTATTCCAAGCCGTTAGAGATACCAAGCCCAGTACTGTTTCACCCCAACCCGCATACTGCTGTCCGGATGGGCATGTATTGACGCGCCAGGAGAATATATCTGGAAACCATGGGAAAGCCGCTTGCAGATATATGGGTAATTGAAGACAAACACCTACGATTAAACCTAATAGGAAAAATCTAGCTATTCTTTCGGGGATTTTAACATCCGTAGAGACTTGTCTGATGGACTCATACATGGCCATAGCGTGTGGAAACGGCACCTTTTCAATATCTATGTATCGTCTACGTAGTATGTTGGCGATGGATAGCATGAATAGCCCAAACAACAGTTGGCAAAGCCACCAGTACAATATTGATGGGAGCCACTCAGCCAATGGAAATGGCACTTTTCCAAACGTCAATTGCCGGGTTATTTCAGCTGGAGGGGCCATGAACAGTGGGACAAATGCCCGTGAATCTTCAGGGTACATGAATCTGTCTAACCAGAAGCGTAGAGGAATATTCCACGGCCAGTGCGTTGAGATAAAGTAAGAGCTCACGATTGCAACTGTGTATACATAGGTTAGAAGTGTTGTGTTTATCTTTGCTTTAACCCCTTTGAAGAATCTACCTAAACCAGCGATTAACACGACTATAAAGGGGGCTGATGTCAACTCCATACCGCAGACCACTATTCCAAGGTCGTATGCTGAGATTAAGCTTCCAGGGAGGGTAGATATCCAGAATGTGCCAATAGAGCCCAACAGAATCGTTAAGATTATTACGAGAGCCCAGGGCATCCGTTCTTTACCTGTTTCAGACAATTTCTCAACCCAAATTCTCAATTAAACGTTAGGTGTATATATATTTCCAGGGTTAGTAAGGGGGATAAAGGTTTGTAGGTATTGAGTAGAGATTCGTAGCCCATGCTGACTACGAATCCAACAATTTTAGACACGCCTTTCTTTGCTAACACTTAAACCTTTGAGAACTATTGAGTAACATTAGAACATAGCGGGGAAGGCTTAAATAGCTACTACGAATCCTAGCATTATGGTGAAAATGGCAAAGAAGTATAAGGCTTGCCTAGTAGGTTGCGGCCCAATGGAAGCGACGATAAACGATGAAGTTCGAAACCGTCCTAACAGTGCTCTCTACCTTCCCTATTCCCATGCGGCGGCTTACAAATCCATAGAGGATGTAGAACTCGTAGCCGTGGCTGATGTAATACCTGAAAGAGTAGAAGCTACAAAGCAGAGGTATGGAGTTGTAAAGGGCTATACGGATTACAGGAAAATGATTGAAGTGGAAAAGCCTCTCTGTTGCTCAATGGAAGAGGCCGATGCAATGGTGGAAGCCTGTGAGAAGTATGGTGTGAAGTTTAACTGTGGAACCCAGAGACGCTACATGCCTTTATATAGAAAGATTTGGGAACTTATTAAGATGGAGAGATAGGAAACGTTTACTGCATCATAGGGTACGGTTTTGGAGGCACCCAATGGACTCACACATATCACGGATATGTTGATGTTCTTAGCAGAAGACCCTGAAGTAGACTATGTTCAGGGAACGGTTGTAGTAGATGCGGTGGACTTTGAAGATGATTGTATCGAAACGGATCCTCAAATTCTCCTAGGTTTCGTAAAGTTTTGAAACGGAGTCCTTGGGTACATTATTCCAGGAGTGGGCTACGAGTTTGAGGTTAGCGGTATTCAAAGGGAAGAATAAGGGTTCTGAACAACGGCCTTGGCTGTCAAATCCGCAAGGTTGTAAAATGGGGGATTCTTGAGGAGACCTTCTTTCAAGAATTCAAGGTTGAAAGTGGCACGGTAAACTGCGTAAGGGATCTGATGGAAGCTATTGAAACTGGTAGAGAAACTAGGGTTTAGAAGCTGCTTCTATTTAGTGTAAATTTTATCAACTTCTAGTGTATACTCTGTTT
>CAYWZZ010000007.1:0-69090 GCA_964463005.1 uncultured Candidatus Bathyarchaeia archaeon
AGCGCGGCAGCCTCCTAAGCTGTCGGTCGTGGGTTCGAATCCCACCGGGCCCGCTCCTAAACGTGAAGAGAAGCTCGGTTTGCAGTTATTTCCTCCTCCATTGGTACTAGTACTTTTGACGGGGGTACTAGTACCGAGAGCCCGACGTATGAGCTCTCGGCCAAGCCGAGCCTCATAGCTTCAAGTGGAATACTACCGAAGCCTGCAAATGGATCTAGAAGCTTAACCCTAGAAAAATACTCGCTAATCTGAGGGATAACTTTGGGATTCTCCCTATGAGGAGACCTAGCACCTAGAGGCCATAGCCTAACAAGACGTTTAAACTCAAGAGGGCTAAAATTATCCGGTAGAAGAGCACCAGCAATAACAGACCTAGCGCCAATCAAAGGCTTCCTAGTCCACCAGAAAACCATCCCCCAAAAAATCAGGCCTACCCCCCACCACATTTTTCACCAGCAGAAAACTTGTTAACGTCTCTAATAGGGAATAAAGGAGACTCAATAAACCTACTCAAAACACCACAAAGATAAATTAACACGAATTGAAATAAAAGATTTAATGAAACACAAAACTCGACTCGTAAACATCCCCCTTTATAATTCGAAAAACGTTCAGTTCTGCTGGATTTGAAATTGGCAATTCCATCTACAGTCAATCCACCTTCTATAGAGAGAAGCCAAAACCTGCAAGAACCACCTATAATAGTAGCAACTTTTACTACCAAAACCTTTAAACATTTCACACTCAACCCCTCAAATAGGGAACTGAGAAGGTAGCTAGATAGAGATTGTGAGGGTTGAGTTTGGCTGTTCCTTCTCAGCTCCCTAAACCTTTCTCAATAATCGGTGCCATCACTTTTCTAGACAAAACTTTTACCCCTTTTCTTCCTCAGAAACTGGAAGAAATATAGCTGAACCCCCATTTCTACCTAAAACGCCTCAACGGGTCCTTTATGTCTATAAACGTTCAAATCTTCAGTCCACTAGAGTTCGTAAACTTGACCTACATGGTCGTCTAAACTCTATTAGATGGGTGATTTGTAGATCGTCTATAGATTATGTCTGTACGTGACTCTTCAGCTTGTGGAGGGTTGGCGTTAACCATTTGCTTAAGTGTTCCGTAATGAGTACATGACGTAGAGATCTCTGTGGAGCGTTAAAGTTATTGGAAAAGTAAGGTTATCGACAGTAATTCAGCAGGGCTACGGTTTTTTAGAGGCCTCTTTCTGTTTGAATGGGTTAAGGCTTGGGTATGCTTTGAAAAACACTTTTAGAGCTGGTGGGACTATAGCTGTTAGGAAGGGTATTTCTGTGATAAACGTCCATATAAACCATATTAAAGCGGCTTGAATTGGAAGGTTCATTTCACCTGAGGGGAGGACTAGAAACTGGCTGAAACCCCAAACTCCAACACCTATTATCCCACTTCCTAAAGCTAAGCCAGCTACAGAGGCAATACCGTAGCTTGAAAGTTCAGGGTAGAATCTGTAAACCGCGGTTATGGATATAATGCTAACTATGCAAGCCGATATGAACGCGGTAACTGTGATAAGGTCGGATATTATATTTAAACCGTATAGGGTTGATGTTAAAGCCGCCATCAGTGTGAGGAATATTATTGAACCGTAAACGTACATTCTACCAGCTCTCCTCCTAGCTAGAAGACCCATTAAGTAAAAACCTAAGAAGTTTGCAGGTACACCTACCGCTAGGCTTAAGAGAGCATTTCCATGTATTGCTAAGTCGCTTATAAATATGCCTATGGCTGCTCCCAATCCACCCACCATAGGTCCGTAGACTACTGAGAAAAACCCTGGCACTATGACTGAAGGCCAAAACCTAACAACACCTATCACAGGTGTGAATAAGCCTAGGTAGGTTAAATATCCTAGAGATGCGTATAGAGCAGCATTCACCACCGTGGCACTTAGATCTCTAAGTTTCACAACTACTCAAGTTAAGCTTTGAAGTAGTTAAATGTATTTCATGAAAACTTTAATGACTTTAAAAATATTAAAGTAATTTATTATGAGACTCTAATGATTCAGAGGGTATGATGCAGTTTGATAATCGGTGTTGACGTAGGTGGAAGCTTTACAAAAGCCGTGTCTTTAAAAGGCTCTAAAATAATCGGGCTATGTACAGTTTTAACGACAGAACCTGTTGTAGCGGTTTCAGGAGCATTGGGTAAACTGCTTTCACAGATAGATAGGCCGCTTAAAGAAGTCGAAGTTTTAGCGGTTTCAGGAGCTGGAGCTAGATTTCTAGGAAACCGTATACTCGACATTCCGATAGTTGAAGTAGATGAGATTGAAGCCATAGGCATAGGTGGATTAACACTATCTGGTAAAGACAAGGCGTTGGTTGCAAGCCTAGGAACTGGTACGGCTTTAGTCGTAGCAAATAGCGATGGTAGAATACAGCACATCGGGGGGACTGGCGTAGGCGGTGGAACTATTAGAGGCTTAGCACAGTTAATACTCAGAAGACAAAATTTTGAAGTTTTAGAAGAACTAGCTTCTAAGGGAGATTTACGTAAGGTAGATTTAACAGTCGGAGATCTAGCTGGCAGATCCGTAGGTATAATACCGGCTGAAGCTACAGCTTCAAACTTCGGAAACATAAGCGAAGACGCCGATGAAAAAGACCTATCGGCTGGTATTTTCAACCTCGTTGGAGAAGTGATAGGGGTTGTTATCAGTCTAGCGGCTAAAGCGTACGGTTTAGAGAGAGACGTCGTACTCGTAGGTAGACTTGCCGGAAGCAAACTGATATCTAAACGTATCAATGAAGTATGCAAACTCTTCGAAGTATCTACAACAATACCGGAAAACTACGACTACTGCGTAGCCATTGGAGCGGCTGAGTACATTAGACGTAAGAGGCCAAAATCCAGTTAACATTATATGCCGTAACGTTTCAAATTTAAACGGTGGAATGTTTGGAGGACTTGAGGGGGATACTTAGAGGAAAATTATTCCTATCGTCTATGATGGGAATAACTGATGGGGAGTTCTGCGCGGAGAGAGGTTTAGGCACGGCTATGGTTCAGCTTGGAGCTTACTTAGCCGAGCCGCCCATGTATGGTGTTCTAGAGCCGGGCTTAATCCTCCCACCTGAAAGGAAAAACTGCATAGAATTCCTATCTCGTGAAGTTGAGAAGGTCAAGAGAAGGTTGAATGTATCTGTGTGTTTAAACTTAGCAACTCCAAAACTTGAATGGGGGCTTGAAGCTTCTGAATGCTTCAGGGAGGCTGGTGGAGATTTTGTAGAGCTTAACGTTCACGGAGGCTATAAGCGCTACTTAGAACAGGGTAAGCTTAGAGCTATGGTTTTACCTGAGAATAGAAGCGAGTTGTTCAACTGGCTTGAAGAATTTTCAAAGCTTGATATCCCAGTCATCGTGAAGTTTAGAGCTGGTGTAATACCGGATTACAGCCCCATACTCGATAGGATAACTGGGATGGATATTTTCGGAGTACATTTTAACGTAAGAGATGAAACGTCTAAACGTCCAAATGTGAAATTCGTCAGAGAGGTTAAAAGTAGATACGGCGGTATTTTCCTACTGATAAGCGGTTATGTTAGATCGGCTGAAGACGCTATAACGCTTTTCAACGCTGGTGCGGATATGGTCGGTATAGCCGAGCCGACTATAAACGATCCAAGCTACATAGCAAATATAGCTGAAAGGTTGAAAACTTCTAAAATCAGGGGAGGATTTCAAACACTTCCCTAGCTCTTTCAACAAGTAGATTTGCATCTTCCTCAGATAAACCAGCCTTTAAGAGCTCGGAGGCCGTTGAATCAGCTAACTGCTTAACGGTCACATAACCCATGTCAATGACCTTGTATAGAGTGTTTAACTCAAACCCTTTCAAAATAGTGATTGGGTATAGTTTAAATTCTACTATGAGCTTCTCAAGATCCATAGCGTCTGCGGCCCCCCAGCCTAGTAGATCGATGCCTCTACATTTAGCGTACTTGTAAGCATGTTTTGTAAACTTGGTATTCGTCGCCACTAAAGGCTTTGAAATATTCAGCTTATTCAAACCTTTCTCATAGCCTTCTCTAATATCCAGTAGAGTAGCCCACACCTTCTCAACGGCCTCCAAATCGACATACTTGTGCGGGTTCATATGATGCTTAACCTCAACGTATATCAACTTATCGCCTTTAGAAACAAGTACATCCACTTCATGTTCTATGCAAAAACCCTGTACGATAACGTTCCTCTCAACTTCATAACCTAGATTTCTGAAGATTTGAGAAATGAAGTTCTCAAAATCGGGTTTAGACCTCAGAAGACTTAAACTAGTCCTCAAATCAACCCTGTACGCTATAGCTGGCTTATACTCAGCCATTATCTTGAAAATTATACTCAGTATTTCACGTGTAGATATGCCATCGTAAACCTGCTCTTCAACCCTCTTAGAGACTTTTTCAGCAAGCTCTATGGAACCGCACAGTTTAAGACACGTTTTAAAAACCTTCATCCTGTTAAACGGCTCACTAACCCCATCCGCCTTAACAACTGAAACCACTACTTTCCACCCCTCTTAGACCTAACATATTCGAATGCTGAAACAGCTGCAACATAGCCTTCACCCACGGCTTTAGCTAGGCTTAAAGGCGGCCCACACAAATCTCCACATGCGAAAACACCCTCCACATCCGTCATCTGACTTCTATCAACCTTCAAATAACCGGAGGATTCTGGAAGTAAACCTATGCTAGACGTAAGCTCTAAAACGCCTCTTGAACCGAGTTCTATAAACACTCCTTGAACATTCACCACACTCCCATCATCCAGTAGAACGCCTTCAACCTTCTGCTCGCCCAATATTTCAACAACCCTTCTACCTTCAATTATAACCACACCTCTATTTTTGAGCTCTTCAAGAAGACGACTTGAAAACTCCATTTTTCTCGCTATGAGAGAGACTTTAGAAGCGTAATTCGTCATCAGCAAAGCCGCGTAGGCGGCTGCACTACCATCTCCAACAACTGCCACATTCAACCCTTTAAAGAAAAGGCAATCGCATTCCGCACAGTAGCTTACACCTCTACCTATAAGCCTATCTTCGCCTTTAACGTTCAACTTATTCCTCCTAGCGCCCATGGCGAGTATTACAGCATCCGCTAAAACTTCAACCCCACTCTCCGTCTTCAACTTGAAGACAGCCCCATCCTTATGCAACTCTAAAACGTCCTCCTCAATAACTTCTACGTTTTTAGACTTGACTTGCTCTAGTCCAATTTCAAGAAGTTTAACTCCTTTAATAGGGCCCAATACGCCGAAGTAGTCGTCTATACGTGCATACCTTAAAGAGCTCCCGCTTGGTTTACCTATTAAGAGAACATTCATCTTACGTTTAGCAACCGTTATCGCAGCCTGCATCCCCGCAGGTCCGCATCCGATCACCGCAATGTCTACTCTCCTGACATTATCCACAGACCCTATCATACGATTCTCTAAATGTGAGAAGAGGTATAAATGTATTCTAGAAAAGCTACAGTTTACCACATATGATATTATGGATATTTCACGTAGCTCGTTATCTTACGCTGTCTCGTATCACCTCTTAGACTTATTACATACTTTATAAGATCCTCAACGCCGTTAAAACTAAGCCTTAAAAGGGCTCTGAAATACCAATCTCGACATTTGAGACCGGCGAGTATGCTACCTGAAACAACGGCTTTATTCAAATCTTTAGTGAGCATGTATCCTGCTAGGAATCCTCCACACCATACATCTCCGGCGCCAGTTACATCAACAGTTTCACCGGGTAGTTTCGTCAATGCAGGTATAAGTGTTATATCGTCATCTCTTTTAACCACAGCTCCAAGCTCTCCCAAAGTCACTATTAACGTTTCTGCTTCAAGCTTCGCTACTGCTCTAGGCAGGTCTTTCAAACCAGTTAAAGCATAGGCTTCAGACTCATTCAGTACGAAGAAGTCTGCTTTCTTAGCTATCTCCCTTAAAGTGCTTAAAGTGCTCTTACGGATGTACCCAATCCACGTGTTAACGGATATCAACGTTTTCGGACTCACTCTTCTAATAAAGTCTATTGTTTTTAGGGCCTTTTTGGGAGGTATGGGTGCTAAGTGGAGGATCGTTTTATCTCCAAGCCAGCTAACCGGTATCTGAGAATACTTTATATACGCTCCAGTTCCTATCTTAACCTCCAAGTAATCTGCCTTCCAATCCTCATCATACTTTATTGTGAAGCTCGTCGAAGGTTTGGATGAGACCCTTATGCCTTTAAGGTTAAAATACCGTAGAACATCCATATAGGCGTAGTCTTTACCTATACACGTCACCAAGTCTACGTTTCTAACTAAAGTTCTAGCAGCTATAGCCGTGTAGAGAGCAGCTCCTCCAGGTTGACGATTTTCACCTTTAACCGTTATAACCCTATCAACTGAAACATGTCCCACAACTACAATCCTCAAACACTTCAGTCTCCTGAAAGTTACCGCGTTAAGTCTTATTCACAAATTCTTAGATGAACCCCTATAGATAAGCGTACTTTTTAGTTTTTTAGAGTTTATCTTCAGCTTTTTCACCTACGTTATCTGAACACTACTACTCCGTCGAATACGGTTATATAGTCGAAATCAGCTCCTATGGACTTTGAAGCCTTCTCTTTCTCTATGCTACTTGCAGTTTCAGTAGAACTCGTCGTTTTTATACTGAAAAATGACCCCTATGGTAACTACATCCCACGTCCAAGCAGCTCTCTAACGTTATGAGGCCCTTGTCTCAATACTCCATCATCGCCTTCCAATCCCACTAGACATGTTATACGCGATGAAGTGAGGAAGTTTGGGAAAAACGGGGCAGAACATGGAGAAAATCCATAGAAAATATAATGGAGAAAACTAGAGGGGGGTGAACAGGCAAAATCCCTACAAGTTTTAACCTACTCATCAGACATTTAAAAGATATTTCCGAACAGGTTAAGCAGATTGTGGATGATGAAGTCGTGGACTTGAAATCGGATACATCTATAACCGTGGTAGTAAGCTTAGTCTTGGCTTAGAATTCATCTAAAAACTTCAACAATTATCGTTATAAAGTGATCCATTTCATAGAAGATGGAGAAAATAGGGGGAATATCGGGGAACCTCCAATAGTTATATGAGTGTGTTTTTAAACATCATAGCATCTAAATGAATAATGTGATCGGTTTGAAAGTGTTTGACGTGGAATGTAGAGTTTTAGATTTAAGTCTTAAACTTTATCCTAGTAAGGAGGAGCGTAGGCTTGAAATTAGAAGGTTCAGCTATATCGCTGGAGAATACATGCACGATATAGACACTATGAGTCACATAGGTACGCACGTTGAATGCCCATCCCACTACGTAAACGCTAGGTATGGTGTTGACGGTGCAGATATCTCTAAAATCCCGGTTGAAGTGTTTCTAGGTGAAGCTGTTTTCGTAGACTTATCCCATAAGTCTGCCCGTGAACCTGTAACAGTTGAAGACCTTGAAAAAGCTGGCGTACGGGAGGGAGATATAGTTCTCATAGGTAACAGTCGTTTTAAAGGTGAGGATAGCCCTTATATTTCACCTGAAGCCGCTGAATGGCTTGCTGAGAATAAGGTTAAAATGGTCGGCTTTGACGGCTCCGTTCAAGTTGAAGCACCTGGAAACACCAGCTCTCTTGAGCTCATGGCGACACACGACTACTTACTCTCAAACAACATCCCCATAATAGAAAGGTTGTGCAACTTAGATAAGCTTAGAAAGCGTAGATTCCTATTCATAGGAATACCCGTGAATATAGTTGGATTAGATTCATTTCCAATAAGAGCTGTTGCGTTAGAGCCTGTGTGAAGACTGGTTAGGCTTATTAATGTACCTGCACGTTCTATAGGTGGGTTTAAACTTGAATCCACGTGAGAGGATATTAGCCGTTTTTGAGAGGAAACCTAGGGATAAAATACCTTGGAATATTAGACCAGAGTTCTGGTACGTGTACAATAAGGCTAAGGGCACCCTCCCGGCTAAGTACGCGAATAAAGACATAGCAGAGATATGTGAAGAGTGGGGTGCGAGTTGGAGGTGCTACTCCGGGTATTTTGTAGAAAGCTTTGTAAAGGTATGGTATGAGGTGGATGTGGAGTTTAAAACGAGACGCAACGGCAACCTGATAACGACTGAGATCAAAACACCTAAGGGTGTGCTTAGAGAAGTATCCATGCTTGGAGAGCTTGGGCTATCCTCTAGACTCGTCGAATATCCGGTTAAAAGTTTGGAGGATTTTAAGCCTCTACGCTACATCCTTGAAAGCGTTAGGGTGGAGTTTGATTGGAAGGTGTATGAGAGTATGAAGCTTAAGATTAGAGACCGCGGTGTACTCTGGTGTTTCTTCCCCCGTTCACCCCTACAAGCACTATTCATAAGCTACATGGGTGTTGAAAGAACTATACGATTCCTATTCAGATACAAGAGCGAAGTTGAAGGTTTAATGGAGGATATTAAGGCATCCAATGACAAGTTTTACGAAGTCTTAGCCCACTCTCCAGTTGAAATATTGAACTTAGGTGAGAACATAGACTCTCGAATAACGTCGCCTAGGCTTTTTGAGAAATACTGTGTACCTTACTATCAAGAGAGGAGCGATTACTTGCATAAACATGGCAAGTACGTTCACATCCACGTGGATGGATGGGCTAAACCGATCCTACCGCTTCTAAGGGAAACTAGATTAGACGGTGTAGAAGCTCTAACAGTTGAACCAGTAGGAGACATAACACTTGAAGATATCAAGAAAGCCCTCGGAGATGGAATGGTTCTATTAGATGGAATACCATTCATATTCTTCATACCGGAGGCGATAAGCTTGGAGAAATTCGATAAATTCGTCGAGAAGATAATATCGATGTTCCCGGACAACTTAGTATTGGGTATTTCCGACGAGCTACCTCCACCGTCTGATGAAGGCAGAGTTAAAAGAGTCTCTGAGATAATCGATCGAACCTTTAAACGTTAAGGTCTCTTAAAATGCGATAAGCCTTTAAATGGGGAAATATAGAACTATGGTGTGTGAGCTATTCTATGAGTAGGGAGAAGTTAGCCCTTTATGGAGGTAAGCCTGTACGCGATAAGCCTCTACCTCCGATGTTTCCAGGAGCAACGTTCATAGATGCTGAAGAGGAAAAAGAGGTTTTAAAAGCTCAATCACTATTTAGGTATTATGGACCTAAGTTTCTAGGTAAAACTGAGAAGTTTGAGAAAGCTTTTGCCGACTACATAGGTGTTAAACATGCGTTAGCCGTGAGCTCAGGTACCGGAGCTTTATGTACAGCTTTAGTAGCAGTAGGCGTCGGACCAGGGGATGAAGTGATAATACCCGGTTTCTCTTGGATAATGGACGCTATGGCTGTACTGTTTTTAAGAGCAATACCCGTGATAGCTGAGATCGATGAGACGTTATCGGTAGACCCTGAAGACCTTGAAAGAAAGATATCCGATAAGACGAAAGCTGTAATAGCCGTACACATGAGGGGTTTTCAATGTGACATGAACCGTATAAGGAAAGTAGCTACTGAGCACGGTGTTAAAGTGGTGGAAGACGTGGCTCAAGCATGTGGCGGCTCATACAAGGGTAGAAAACTCGGGTCTATAGGAGACGTAGCAGCATTCAGTTTTTCAGCTTAACAAAGCCATAACTGCTGGTGAAGGTGGAGCTGTTACCACAAACGACGATGACGTATACATTAAAGCCGCAGTCTTCCACGATGCCCCATTCTACCTGAGGTTTGGAGCTGAACCTAGCCTAGGGCTCAATTTTAGGCTTAATGAGGTTTCAGCGGCAATACTATTAGCTCAGCTTCGTAAAATAGATAGCATAATCTCTAGAATGAGGAGGCGTAAAGCCAACATAGTTAAAGCATTATCCGAACTAGACGGGATAGAAGTTCATAAGCCTGTAGACCCTCAGGGCGATATAGCCGTAGCTGTTGTGATTTTCCTAGAAAGCTTTGAAAAAGCCGAGCTTTTCGCTAGAGCCTTAAACGCCGAGAATATAGGTGCTTGGCATCTATTCAATCCAAACAGGAAGGACCTTCACGTATACTACCACTGGGATACGGTTATGAATAAGCTCTCCTTTGCCTCTAAAGGTTGTCCATATGCTTGCCCACTCTACGGTAAATCCATAGAGTATAGTAGAGAGATGTGCCCAAAGACTTTGAAAATCCTAGGTAGAGCTATCAACATAGACGTAAGCCCCCTCCTCACAGATGAAGATGAAGCTTCAATAATAGAGGGCGTTGAGAAGGTAGCTAAGGCAATCCTACGATAAACCGATATAGTCTCTGTTTTCTGCATAGACAACCCGCCCCCTAACAATGGTCAAGAGCACTCTAAGCTTTCTATCTAAAACAACCAAATCCCCATCAAAGCCGGATGCTATAAAACCCTTCCTATTTGAAACGCCTAAGAGTTTAGCCGGTATACTGCTAGCCATGAGTAAAACCTCCTTCATTGGATACCCTATACTTCTCATAAATCTAACGGTGTCAATCATGGATATTGTTGTACTAGCGAAGGAACGCATATCACGCGTGTAGGATATACCATCTTTGATCACGACCTCAGAGCCGTATGTATTTGAGCCCAGCTTATATATTCCATCAGGCATACCCGCCGCCCTCATAGCATCTGTGACAAGACATAACCTTCTAAAACCCTTGGTTTTCAAAGCCAAACGTACGAGAATCGGGTGGACGTGCCTCCCATCGGCTATTATCTCAGCCATTACACCATCCAAAACTAAAACGGATTCTAAAGCTCCAGGTATCCTATACGGTCCACGTTTAAACGAAATGCCTAAAGCATTGTATAAATGGGTTGTATGCCTTAATCCTACATCATAGGCTTTAACCATAACATCATATGGAGCATTTGAATGCCCTATGCTAACTACAATGTTCCTGCTGGAGAAGGCTTTAACGGCTTCAATTCCACCTGAAACCTCCGGCGCTATCGTGACCCTTCTGATGACGTCAGCATACTCTAAAAACGATCTTACGAGTTCTACAGTAGGTGTCTGTAGAAATTCTACCGGATGTGCTCCACACATCTCAGGGTTTAAAAATGGCCCTTCTAGATGCAACCCAAGTATTTCAGCCCCACCTGTAAAAACGTTTGAAAGCTTTCTAGAAGTCTCCAGAACTTTAAACGTATAATCTACAGGTGAAGATAATATTGTAGCTAAGAGTGAAGTTGTTCCACCACGTACGTGGTATTTACAAACCTCATTAAAGGCTTCAACGCTTCCGTCTGCAAAATCATAGCCTCCACCCCCATGAACGTGAACGTCTATAAAACCCGGTACGCATATTCCGTCGTTGAATCTGAGGACTGTTGCATCTTTAGACTTTTCAAAATCATCGCCCACATAACTTATCTTACCATTTTTCAAAACCACAATACCATTTCTAATCAAGGTGTTCGGGGTGTAGATTCTTCCAGCTCTTATCGCTAAGACCACGTAGCTTAGGAAATACTCATCACCTTTAAAAATTTTCGGAATACCACAGGTCTTTGAGAGTAAAAGCTTCAAATTTAGATGCAGGTTTAAACTTTACTAGTCTCTTGAGTGTTCTTCTACCGTATAAATGTATATACTCTTCTCATTAAATGATCGAATTAAGTTAAAAACACATATCTTCGAAGTCTTTTTAAACTAGCCTCCACCTCCAAACTTCTATATCGTAGAAAACGCCTATAGAAGATGATGAAACACAGCGAAGCCGAAGCCCTATCCAAATGTCATGGAGAGTTGGTGTTTAAAAGAATCATCATCTTCATAGATAAGCCTTATAGAGAATACAGGTGTAGTAAATGTGATAAATGGGTCTATCTACCAGATGCATCGGACACGGATGAGAAATTCTGCTTTGAAACGCAGATAAGAATATGAATTTTGGACAACTATTAAAGGGTTTAAAGGATAATATTATAACGCTATAACATCGTTAAAATCCTCTCACACTTTGAATTGAGCTTACCGTATTTGCTTCGAACGTAGGAGCTGATTATCCGCCAATCTTCCAACATTTTAGGTAGAAACTCTTTCACCACGTATGTTTCTACATAGTCTTCGAGTGATTTTTCCCGTTTAATGGTTCTTTTCCTCCAGTCAAAGGTTACCAGCCCAGCCCGACGTAGATGATTTAGACAGTTGAAGACCTGCTCTAGGCTGATAGAGTAGTCTATAGTGTTTCTCAAATCTTCGATTAAGGATTCTATTGAAATTTCATCTTCAGGTCTTAGACACACAACGGCTACTGTGTTCTGAATAAGTCTCACGGTTTTACTCATGTAAATCCCAATCCTTCTAGGCGACAGTAGGAACTGCTCTAAGCGATAGCCATACTTCTTGTAAAACAGGCTTTTGATCAGCTCCGCTAGAGCTAAGTAGGAGCCAAGGATGACAGCTAGGGCTATGAAGAATGTTGGAGGGGGCTTTACAAACCTAAAAATCGCTCCTATAGGTGTATAAGGTAACACAGACGCAAAGGCGATTATAGCTATGTTGTTTAGAAGCAGTAGTTTACTTGGGCGGCTCTTCCAGAATGGCGACTTCCTAGTTCTAATGACGAATATCACCAGTGTTTGGGAGACTAAAGATTCGATAAACCATGCCGTTTGAAACAGTTGTTCGGGAGCATTAAATACGAACAGCATTGTGAAAAATGTTAAGAAGTCGAAAAGAGAGCTTACTGGACCCAAGCATATCATAAATAGTCTGATAAACTGTACATCCAATTTCTTCGGCTTCTCGATGTATTCAAGGTCAACTTCATCCGTCGGTATTGCCGATTGTGAGAGGTCGTAGAGAAGATTATTAAGCAGTATCTGTATTGGAAGCATGGGTAGAAACGGTAGGAATAACGATGCGATTGCCACGCTGAGCATGTTTCCAAAGTTTGAGCTTACACCCATCATTATATATTTCATCGTATTGCCGAACGTCTTCCTACCCTCTAAAACACCATCGTAGAGCACAGTTAAATCCGTCTTTAGAAGTATAATGTCAGCAGATTCTTTTGCAACGTCAACGGCATTATCCACAGATATTCCAACGTCGGCACTCTTAAGCGATGGTGCATCGTTTATCCCATCACCTAGAAAACCTACGACATGACCATTATTCTTTAAAGCATTTATTATACGGTCTTTCTGCGCCGGTGTTACTCTGCAGAATACGTTCGCCTCTTCAACGACTCTTGCAAGTGCGTCATCACTCATCTGAGCTATTTCTCCCCCAGTAACGACTCCTCTAACTTCAAAGCCTAAGTATTCACAAACCTTTCTAGTCACCAGTTCATTATCACCTGTAAGTATTTTCAACTCTACACCTGCATTCTTCAAAAGTTGAAGCGACTTCTTTGCCGTCTCCTTTGGAGGGTCAAGGAAGGCTATGAAACCGAGGAAAACCATTTCATTCTCATCGTTGGCAGAGTATACGGCTTTCTCTACCTTTAAACGTTTATAAGCTACGGCTAAAACCCTAAAGCCTTCCGCACTTAGTTCAACGTACTTCTGCTTAATTTTCTGCTGTATCTCATCCGTCACGTCCATTATAATGTCTTTAATTTCACAGTATGAGCATATTTTCACAATTTCTTCGGGAGCACCTTTAGTGATCATAAACCGTTGTTTTTGATGATCGACTATTATGGATAAGCGTTTACGTACAAAATCAAACGGAATTTCATCCACCTTCGTATAATCCTTTATATCTATGTTTCTAAACGTAAGTACGGCTTCATCAATGGGACTTTTCAACCCAGTTTGAAAGTAGCTGTTGAGATATGAATATAGTAATACCTTCTCGTTTTCCTCCCCATTAACGTCCACATAAAGCACAAGCTTTATCCTATTTTCAGTTAAAGTCCCGGTTTTATCCGTACATAGAACGTCCATATTTCCAAAGTTCTGTATAGAAGCTAAACGCTTTACGATAACGCCTTTCTTAGCCATTGCGATCGCACCTTTGGAAAGGTTTACTGAAACTATCATCGGCAAAAGCTCCGGAGTCAAACCTACAGCTAAAGCCACTGCAAAGAGAAGCGATTCAAGTACACTACGCATGTAGAGGGCATTGATGAAAAAGACGAATAACACTAGGAAGAAGGTAACCTGTATTATCATATAACCGAAGCTTCTAATCCCCCTTTGAAACTCCGTTTCCGGCTCTTTCGCCGCAAGTTTAACAGCAATTCTCCCATATTCTGTCAAACTCCCGGTTTTAACTACAACTGCCGTTGCAGTTCCACTTACAACGGAAGTGCCCATGAAGAGGTAGTTGCTCCACTCTGTGATTGAAGGCTCGTAGGATTTTAAAGGCGTAGCTTTTTTCTCAACAGGGAAAGACTCGCCAGTTAATGCAGACTGATCTATGAACAAGTCTTTTGCATTTATCACGCGTGCATCTGCAGGTACTATATCCCCTGCTGAGAGATATATTACATCGCCGGGGACTATCTCAGACAACTTCACTTCACGTTTAACACCATCTCTTAATACAGTAGCCGTAATGGCTACCCTCTGCTTCAGCATTTCAGCTGCTTTTTCAGCTTTAGATTCTTGGTAAAAGTCTAAGAGAACACTGGCGAATACTATTAAGAATATTATAGCGGCATTTACAGTTTCCCCGAAAAAGCCTGAAATCAATCCAGCGACTAATAGTATGATTAGTAAGGGGCTTCTAAAGTGGGAGAGAAACTCTATAAAGGCAGTTCGCTTCTTCCTCTTGGCAAGTTCATTATAACTGAAGATTTTTAAACGTGCTTCAGCCTCATCGGATGAAAGCCCAGATAAAGACGTCTTTAAACGCGAGAGAAGCTCATCTATAGGTAACGTTAAAATCTCAGTTGAACTTGGCAAAGTCCAACTGGTAACTCCGCCCGTCGTAGATGTTTCTCTGTTTCGGTTGTGCATCTTCACAAACCCCATCTCTCTAAGTCGCTTTTAAACCGAATTTACATCTAAGCGATTGAGCACAACGCAGTATTATAAGAGTTTCCACTAGCACTATAGAATGGCTTAAGGTAGGGGGTAGCATATTTTGATTAGAAATTGGATAGAATCTTTGATGCTTTATAGACCTTAGAATAGACGCCGTTCAAACTGAGCCCCATTTCATTCTTATAAAACTTCAATAGAGCTTTAAGGGTTTTAACTTCAATTTTAAATTCGCTTAAAAGTTTGAGGTCTCTGAACTTTTCATCGTTTTCCAAGGTTAAGCAATAGTTGTAGACGTTTTCAACTCTTTTATCTAACGAATTTAAAAATTCTTCAATTATACGCTTTGCTGAGCATTCATGTATTAGAATAAGTCTTGAAGCACATGTAATTCTACCGCCATAAATTATTATCCTCTTAATTAGATTGCTAGGTGATACTATAGGCGTCTTATCATACTCCTCATATTTAGTATGGGGGAAGAGGTATATTGAAGGAGAAAGCTTAAAACATGGGCTTCTCCTTAAAAGCCTACTAACCGCTTTTCTCACGCGCACGTTACGTGGCAAATCGTATGCAACAAGTATTAGGCTTCCAAGATTGTAGATACCTTCTTCGAAATTTATAAAGGGTTTCTGAAGTTCTCTAGCCGTTTTAAGAACAGTAATGGAATCTAAGCAACTATCTATGACAGGCTTTAAATCTAAATCTAAGCTATTAGAACGGCTCATCCACAGCCCTTTATGAATCCTCAAATACCCCCTTTCAAAAAGATATGTAACATCCTTCGGCCGTAAAGGTTTCCCCCAGACTATATATAGGGGCATCTAGACATCATGGTATAGTTTCTGTCACATAAATAGTTTATCATTTTAAAGAAAAAATGGGGGGTTAAGTAGTGGAGTTAATTTTAACTCCACTACTTCTTTTTCTTCTTCTCCTTCTTCTCCTCCTTCTTCTCCGCAGCCATGGGGAAAACACCCCCCAATTAGAATAAGTCTTCCTCTCCTTCCTCCAATTCTTCTCCTTCAAAGACCTCTAGAATCCACTTCCGTCCTGTACGCTTTATAACGAGAGTAGTACCGCAGTAAGGGCAGTCTATAGTGGTTTCCGGTTGAGGCTTATTACCTATATCGACCTCTTCGTCACACATTGGACACTTTGCATTAACCATTGCTTTTTCCTTCCAATAGGAAGGAAAACGCTAAAATGCTAAAGGATTTACTCACACCACTATACCTATAGAATAAGGTATTGAACAACCAGAAACTTTTAAAAAAGGCTATTTTTTAATTTAAAGCTTAATTTTTTGAAATTTTAAAATTTAAGCTATAAAAATGCTTATTTTAATTTGAATGACAGAGAAAACCGTAGAACAAATCTGTCACTAAAGACTACAACTATCCATAGAAATTTGGCAGTTGTAAACTTCTCTAGCGATTTTTAATTCCGTATCTCTCAATGACTACACATTCTAGCTTTATGGGTTTCTGCGTTAGACGGAGACTTTTAACATCTTAAATAACTTCTTCCGGTAGCAGGACTACGTCTCTTAACCCCCTCTTTCGGACAAACTCCTTAAGCTCTCTATCTAAAGTCAATAATTTGAGACCTAGAATGGACGAACTCGCATAAAGTATATTGTCTATCATGTCCCTACTTCCCAAGGAGTATAATCTTAACGCTTCTCTAAATGCTTCAGAGCTTTCTTTGACTTTAATGTATCTGCCTCCCTCGATTATACTCCTTAATCCCTCGTTAAACCGCTCAACATCTAAGCTTTTATCCCTCATTAATCTGATGGCAATCCATAAAGATTCTAAAATGCTGAAACTAGAGTAGTATAGCTCAGCCTTTTTCTCCACTAGCCTTCCAAAACATTCCAACACTTCTCCATCCACGTCAATACCTAATGTTGGGAGTAAAAATGATGTATCAAGAAGAATCTTCAAAGTATTTTGCCTGCACTTCAAGACTTATCGCCTCAATTTGACTAGGATTTATCGATGCAAATTTCGTACCTGAAAGGGCGAGTTGTATTGGGTCTTTAAGTACTTCCAAAACTAATACGCCACTGGAAACCCTTAAAAGCACTTTTTCCCCTTCTCTTATACCAAGAGCTTTAACGACCACCCTAGGCAAGTAGATAGCATACTTCTTTCCGACACGTGCTTCTACTGTCAGACTCATATTCAATATACCTGACTTATAGATGGTTGGTCGGGTATAAAAGTATTCCTTTACGAGCAGGATGCTAAGCCATGATGCCTAAAATTGCGTCAGCCTTCATTTAGAAGAAGCGTTGTTTAAATGTCCCCGTAACTCTAATCTTCGACGAGTTTACGCTTCAAATCTAAGTAGTAGGAAGTTTTTAAGCGGAACGTCTGGAGGTATTGTATGATCGACTGTTGGAATATACCCTCCCAGTTCAATCATAGGTGCTATTTTACCGTACACTTCTCTCTCGATGGCTTTCCTACCGTTTGCGAGCGCCCTCTTATCTATCCCACCATATAGCGCCAGTTTCTCACCGTATTTCCTCCGAATCTTTACAGGATCCATGTCTGAAGTGGCTTCTAAAGGCCAATGTGCATTCACACCAGCCTCTATCATTAGAGGGATGAGCGGTTCAGTATTACCATCGCTGTCCAATTCTATAACCTTCACCCCATGCCTCCTCAAATATTTAATAATCTCTTCATATCGTGGAAGGAAGAAGTCGCGGAAGATTTTGGGCGATATTAACGGTCCACCTTTACATGCGAAGTCTTCGTTGAAGATGAACGCGTCAACCTCAACTTCTCTTAAAGCTTTTTCAGTAGCTTTCATGAAGAATTCGACCATGAAGTCGAGAATTTCATGTATTAAATCCGGCATCTTGTAGAAGGCTATAGACAATCTAACAGTACCCATCATATTCCTCAAATTCCAGTATAAACCTCCGAAGCCGCAGTTCTCAGTCAAATATAACGGATAGTCTCCAATCTTCCACTTCCTCCTCAACATCTCCCAGTTTTCAGGGTATCTTCTAGGATCGTAGGGGTCGAAATGCTTTTTAAATTCTCGAAAGCTTTCACGGTCTTTAACATAGAAGTCTATGTAGGTGTCCATTGATGCTCTAGTGCCATGAGCTTCACCTTCCTTCAAAGCCCTTCTAATACGCCCCCACTTGTCTCTAAAAACCAGATAACGGTCATCTTCAGAGATAACCTTCTCCTCAAAACCTGGAATCGGTTCCAAGTTTAAAGGAATAAAGTCTCTCTTATCGAGTTTGGCGAATTTAGGCTCACCTCTAAACCAATCTCCTCTAAGTTCTTCTTCACTTAAACCCTCTTGAAGCCATCTATCATACGTCTGACCCCATATTCCAAGCTCCCAATACGGATACCTATCAACCTTCTGAAAACTAACAGTAGCCAGAAACTTCTCTAGATCGTTCATGTTAAAACTCTATTTGACACATTGATGATGTGAAAAGAGATATAAAGTTAGAGGTGAATCTTCAGATTGGAGCTGATTCTATGTCCATCGTTAAACTCAGTAGGAGGACTTACTACGATAAAGTTTATGGATGTTGGCTGGGTAAGAACGCTGGTGGAACATTAGGTGCTCCTCTTGAGCGTATATTCGGACAAGAGGAGATGTTTGACGTCTGGTGGTATCCGAAGCTTGTTGAAGGTGGTATTCCAAACGACGACCTCGAGATTCAACTGGTTTGGCTTCAAGCCCTCAGAGACCGAGGCATCAATATAACCGCGCGGGATTTAGCTGAATACTGGCTCGATTGTATACTGTATAATTATGACGAGTATGGGTTGCATAAGACCAATTTAAGGAAAGGATTGCAACCGCCAGTTTCAGGATGGTATAACAACTGGTTTAAAGATTGCATGGGAAGCCCCATACGTTCGGAAATATGGGCTTGTATAGCACCAGGCTCTCCTCACATAGCGGCATGGTATGCCTACCAAGACGCTATATGCGACCATGCTGGAGGAGAATCTGTCTACGGTGAAGTCTTCAACGCCGTGGTAGAATCCTCAGCTTTCCTAGTAAGCGATAGAGTTAAACTGGTGGAGCTAGGTCTTTCAGCAATTCCGGAGAATAGTATGACTGCGAAAGCCATCCGTACGGCTTTAAACTCTTATCTCAGCGGATTAGACTGGAGGAAAGCGCGTGAGAAAGTTAAAGAAGTAGCCTACAGTCCAATAGCTCAGTATTCTCCGATAAATCTAGGCTTCCAAACAATCGGGCTTCTCTATGGGGAGGATTTCGGAGACGCTATGTGTAAAGCCGTAAACTGTGGATGGGATACAGACTGTACAGGTGCTACTGTAGGAGCAATATGGGGCATAATCAACGGTGCAAGCGGGCTTCCGGAGAAATGGGTTAAACCTTTAGGAGAGCAAGTCCTCGTAAGCCGTGGAATAGTAAACATCCATGTTCCTAGGAACTTACACGAACTTACGGAAGAAGTGTGTGCAATAGGCGAACGTATTTTAAACTCATTCAACTCTTTCGTGAAATTATCGGATGAAGACGATTTTTCCGGAGCTGAAGAAGCCTTACTGAGTTCTTTAAAGGATGTGAAGAAAGTCTACGGTATTCCCTACAACTGTGTATGCTTCGATCTAACCGCTGTAGAAGCTTCAATCACGTACGTAGACGGTCCCGCCATCCTCCCAGATACTCCAAACCGGTTTAAAATCTCCATAAGGAATACTAGACCAACATCTATATCTGGAAAACTCACCGTACATATTCCCAAGGGTTGGAGTTTAAAGCCATCTTCAACCTATTGCTTCAATTTAAATCCAAAGGAGGGTAGTGAAATCGAATTTTCAGTAACATCAAACGTATACAGTATAGAGACTATTAATAGAGGGGCTGTTGAAATTTCAATTTATGGGAGGCCAAGTCTCCTATGGATTCCACTGAACTTTGTTGGAGGATTCCGTTGGCTTGTTTCAGAGGTCTTCAGAAAACCCGTTTCCTTAGACGCTGAATTTCCACCTGAGAGGGACGTAAAGCTTATGGAAGTTGGTGAAGGGTGGAAAGCCGTCTCTTGGCCTGAAAACACTTTAGAAATAGAACAGTTCTTTAAGGGTGAACCTGGAGTCATATACCTACGTCACTTCATCTACTCTCCTAGTGAACTAAAAGTCGTGTTGGGAGTACCAAACAATAGTAAAATGCGTTTATGGTTAAACGGTGAAAAGATACATGAAACAAGACAGACCGTTCCGCTGAGACCGAATTACGGCGGCGACGGGTCTAACTATGCAACCGCTACTCTTCAGAAGGGGTGGAATCACATAATGGTAAAGATACTGCGGTACGATGAGCCTGTAAGAGCACACTTTACGGTAGCTGATGCTGAATGGCAAGGTGGAATAATCGATCTGATCCGATGTAAATTTCCATGGGAGTATAAAGACGTTTAAACCCTTCTAAGTCTACTCGGTATTTGCTGTCCCACGTCCATATAGGCCATTTCTTCAAGCTTTGTAGCTCTAAGCCCGCAGATACCTGGTATTAAATTCTCCTCCTTACCGAGTATCGTCCTAACAAAATTTACGTCTGGGTTTGGACTGACTCTTGGAAGTAGGCTCCAGTCGATTTTCGTCACATTTGAATTGGAATCTTCAACATAAACGGCCCCATTTACTACATGAATAGCACCCTTTGAACACCAAACCCTAACTTCCTCAGTCACACCAGTATGCGGTCTCGGATGCCCTCCAGATATGGATATCGACGCTAAAGCCCCATTAGATAATTCTACGGCTAAAACAGCGTAGAGTTCTACTGAAGCCCCAGCCCTATCCATAAAAGCTTTAACCTTCACGGGCTCCGTATCAGTCATCCAAAGTATTACATCCACTAAATGCGTCCCGGATGCTTTAAGCTGACCTCCACCTGAAACTTCAGGGTTTAAATAGAATCTACCAGCCGCTACGAGGTTTTGAACAAGCCAACCGACTATCATATGGGGTTCACCCAATTCACCGCTTAGAATCTTACGTCTAGCATAAACGTACTCCGGTTGACAGTGCCGCTGATATCCTACCGTTAATACGAGGTTACGTTTAGAAGCTTCATTAACCATATCCTCAGTCTCTCTAACTGATAGAGCCATGGGTTTTTCCACAAGCACGTGCAACCCGCGTCTAAGAGCCTTCATAGTATGCTCATAATGCACATTATGAGGTGTACATATAATGACTGCGTCTAGCTCTACACAATTCAACATGCTGTCGTAGTCTTCGAAGATGGCGTTTTGATCCAGCACCTCTGGAGCTATATTCCTAAAAACGTTTACATATCTTCTCAAATTCTCAGCGTTGTTTTTAACGATATCACATAAGGCTACTATTCTAGCTTCTCCCTCTCTTAGAAGGCTAAGCCTCCTAACATGCTCCCAACTTATGCTACCGCAACCGACTATCCCAATTCTAACGCTCATATGGGTCTGAAATACTATAGAACTTTTACTGCTTTTAGTTTTTCAGCACGCGATTAAGTGTAACTCAATGATGGAAACTGAGCGAAGGGAAGATTAATGTAAAAATATTCACAGCCTACTTGTCCAGTAGCGGTTTTATATCCAGTATATAGCATAGGTCTATCAGTTCTTTTTCGTAATTGCCATAACACATAGATATGTACTCGCTTCTCTGGTTTTGAATAAATTTCTCCAAGTCTCCGTTTAGTTTTACGAATGCATGCGGCCAGTGTGGAAAACCGCACTCGGTGAGAGCTACATCTACATCCTTTGGAATGAAAGCTTCTCCCGTAGCTATGTGCATACAGTATTCTCCTTTGATTCTACATAGCCGAAGCATAGTAACTGGTCCGGGTTTACATACGAATCCAACGCAAATGCCGTCGGCGGCTCCTTCAGTCGGCAAACCTCTACGTTTTAAAGTCACTTTTTTACATCTTCGGCTAGAGATATTGGCGCCGCTCCATCAGATGCTAGTTTAACAACATTCTCCCACTTCCTAATCTGCTGTACGTCTGGGTTGAACGTAGGCTTTCCACTTAACAAGTACAATATGTATGCGGATAACGCCGTGTTAACATCACCTATACATGAGGTGACAATCCCTTCATCTGGTAGAAGACTCTGCGCTAAACAGGCTGTTGCATAGTGGTCTCCAAGCTCTGGAAAACATTTAACCGCTACAACGTTATACTTCCTATCTAAGACAAGCTTCTTCAGCGCAATGTATAATCTTATAGACCTCTCCATGACCTCATCGAGTTTAGGCAACCTTTCATACCTTTCCCTCAATTCTCCATATACTTTCCTCACGTCTTCCTTTGGAATAGCTTCAGCCAACTCAATAAGCTCATACTGATCTACGTGTTCAATTTTAACTCCGAATTTTGATAACACCTGTGCAATATCTACTGATCCCGTAACGGCACCCATACTGTAGCCTCCTATGAGCCCTAAAGTCGTCCTCTTAAGCCTATTAGCAACTGCCGCCGCTCTAATGAAAGCCAATATACTCCTCATAGTCTCTTCTTCATCTGGATAACCGTAGACGATCCTATGCTTAACCCCGACTTCATCTAGAGCGCCGTGTAAAGCCAATACACCACCAGTTGCCCATCCTATGGGGGTTGGTGTACACCATATTAACGCGGGTACTGGAAGGTGACGTGCAGTCCTCCAAATTTCTGAAGCCCAAAGCCATGTAGCAACGTAGAAGATAATGCAGTCAACATTCTGCCTCTCACATTCTTCTACAGTCTTCTCAATCTCCCAACTTCTTGAAAGGACTTCACCAAATCTATAAACGTCTAATCCAGCTTTCTTAAGAGAAAGGAATCTTCGACAAGTTTAACGTCGATCATAGGTCTACCCAGTGCATCTTTCACTTCGGAATGCACACCACAAACTATAAACCCAACTTTAATATTCAATTTAACATCCTCCTAAAAACCAATTGAGCTCTATCTTCACATAAAACTTTCTATGCTTAAATGGCTGGAAAGACGTTTAGACTTTAAGGAATAGTTATGAATCTTCATGAAGATTCGAGAAAATAGTATATACCGCTTACGCTACTCTAATAGGCAGAAATAGCGACTTTACTTCATTAATTCAAAATTTGACTTTGAGTTTAAGGTTTGAACGGAGAAGTTTCTGTGGAGAATATAGGTGTAGAGATGAAGTCTTTTGAAAGACTCACGCTTAGGGATGGTGGTGGATTGATAAGGATGCAATTCAAAACACCCGTCTTAATAAGTTTTCCGAAGAGCTGGGTTAAATTCGACAAGAAGGTCCCAGTTAGGCACAGCCTATTTCCCATACCATCTCTTATGATCCACGGTTTAGCTGAACACCGGAATACGTATTCGCCTGAAAACTTAAGAATACCGAACATAACCAAGCTTAGAACCTACAGCAATTACTCACTGGTTGAGCAAGACTTCAACATAAAACCCGTCACAGCGATATACGATGAAAAGCGTAGACCGAGGGGGTTCACCGGATGGGTCTTATACAAGCATAGGAGGTTGAACCGAAACCTAGATGATGCTCTTCTAAAACTTCTAGACTACGTCAACTACATAGGCGTCGGAAGGTCTAGGAGCATAGGCTTCGGCGTAGTAGAAGTCAAACAATACTAACACACAACGGAGAGCAACCGTAATTCGATATCGGAAAAATCCGACGAGGATACCGTCTGAACCTTCAACTATCCTCTCTGATTTGGAAATTAACAAGATAAAAAAGAAGAACTCAGAAAACTTACTTTAATATAGATTTACAGCAATGACTCTGTTCACAAAGTTTTAATCATCCCTATTGTAATGTATATACGTGGAAGGTTGGAGCGGGGCTTTTACGTAGGGGAGGCTCTAGTAGGTTTAGGTTATGAAGCCGCTCACGTTGATATAGTGATTGGAGAGAAAAATGGACCAGTTGGTTTAGCATTTACAAATGCTTTATCAAATCCCTCTGCTGGCCACACAGCTATGCTCGCCGTACTAAGGCCCAATTTACCAGTTAAGCCTAGTACTTTGATCGTATCCAAGGTCACGGTCAAAAGTATGGAGGATTCTGAGAAAGTCTTCGGCCCTGCTCAAGCGGCTGTTGCTAAGGCTATAGCTGACGCTGTTGAAGAGGGCATTATTCCAAGAGATAAATGTGAGGATTGGGTTATAGTGGTTTCAGTCTTCGTACATCCTAAAGCTAAAGATTATAGAAAGATCTACCAGTTTAACTATGCCGCTACAAAGCTGGCTACTAGGAGGGCTTTAAAAGGGTATCCGAGTATTGATAAGATTCTCAAGGAAAAGGATAGAGCCGTTCATCCTGTTATGGGCTTTAGGGTTAGAAGGCTCTGGAGTCCACCATATTTGCAGGTCGCATTGGACCTAAGTAGTCTCGAAAAGGCTTTAGAAGTAGTTAAACAGTTGCCTAAGAGTGAAAGAATTATTCTCGAAGCTGGCACTCCGCTCATAAAAGCCTATGGTGTTGGAGTTATCGGAAGAATAAGGGAGGTATGGAGGGATGCATTTATAGTCGCAGATTTAAAGACAATGGATGTTGGTAGAGTTGAGGTTAAAGAAGCTGCTGACGCCACTGCAGATGCTGTCTGCATACTCGCCGCCGCATCAAAGACTACTATAGATAAAGCTATACTTGAGGCCCAGAAGCAGGGGGTTTATTCAATACTAGACATGATGGAAGTTTCAGATCCAATAGCTAAAATCGAAACGTTAGAATATAAGCCTGACATAGTTCTTCTACACATTAGCGCCGACGTTGAAAGGAAGACCGTAGAATCCGGTAAACCAGTAGAATTTAGATGGAATGAGATATCTGAAGTTAAAAAACGTTTTAAAGTCCTCGTAGCGGTTGCTGGAGGAATAACACCATCTTCAGCTATTGAAGCCTTAAAGAGCGGAGCGGATGTGATAGTTGTTGGAAGATATATAGTTGGAAGTGGAGATCCCAGATGGGCTTCTGAACAGTTTCTAAACTTAATGCCACCAGAGCCAGATGTCATGAGGCTTACATTGGATGAAGATGAATCTATTGGTGAAATTTGACGCATGAATACTACTTAAGAGCACTGATGGGGATTAGGGGGCAACTCATGCCTATAACATCTAAGGAAAGAGTATTGGCTACGTTCGAGTTCGAGCTGGTGGACATGATACCTATACACCACATAGGCTTCTCCGGGGACGCGGCTTCAAAAATACTAGGACGTGAAGTCTACGTTGGAGGTGGAATACAGCAGTGGAGGGAGGCGAAAGTGCTATGGGAGGGTGAAGAGGCTCACCGGGAATTTTTGAAAAGATCTATTGATGATGCTTTTGAAATAGCTAAGGCAACGGATCAGGATATCATACGTTTTCATTATTGGCGTCTCCCCGTAAAACCTACGATGAAGATCGATGAATACACCTTCCTTTACGGAGATCCTAAAGGGGAATACGTAATAAGACGCTATAACCCATCTTCTGAACTCTTTAACATCGTTAAAGAATATCCTCCAAAGGAGAAGATGGGTCTAAGCGTTCGACTTAAGAGAGCGGAGGAATATCTCACTAGGATGGAGGAATGGTTGGAGAGCTACCGTCCAAGAGCTGAAGAATTTCAAGAAATACGTAGCTTGACGGAAAAATACGGCGGAGAATACGCTGTTAGGGTAAACGGTGGATCTGTAGGCATTGGGTTGAGCACAGAAGACCTCATATGGCTTATAGCCGTGAAGCATAGACCGGATTTAGCTGCCCGTTACTTAGATATACAAGCGGAGTTAGCTGTAAGACAGATAAAGTATTTTGCAGATGCAGGGGTGAAATTGCTATTCGGCGGAGTAGATATCGCTGATAATAAAGGCCCTTGTCTCCCTCCTAAGACTTTCCGTGAGCTTGTCTTACCTAGAATACGTAGAGTTGCCGAAGAATGTCATAAACACGGCATATACTACTTATATGGTAGCGATGGAAACCTTTGGCCAGTCGTCGATGACCTTTTCGGAAAATCCGGAATTGATGGCTACTATGAAATAGATCGAAGGGCTGGAATGGATTTACGTAAACTTAGAGAACGTTTCCCCAACCTCGTACTCATAGGAAACATAAGCTCTTACACATTATACTGTGGAAGTAGAGAAGATGTGGAGGCTGAAGTTCGGTCATGCCTTGAAGAAGCTAAGAGGAGGAGAGGAATCATAGTCGGAGTTTCAAACTACATAGTCCCGGGAACTCCAAAGGAGAATATAGACACCTTAATTGAAGCAATTAGAAAACACAGGAAGATTTAGTCTTGTGTATGATAAAGAAGTTAAGCGGTTATTGAGGAACATAGTCTTACACAAGCTAATGCAACCAAGAAGCTTGGAATCGCTTAAGCAACTATAAGCCAGTATTTGAGACACGAGTGTGCGCATAAAGGCTTAGAGGATTTTGAGGAATTTATCTCCTTCGACTTAACTAATCATATGGCTTCTGGAAGATAGATTCTGAGGGTTAATGCTAAAATTCTGTAGATATCCCCTTGATGCGAAAAGGTAAATTATTGAAACAAAGCGTTGTGGAGATGATACACTAAAAATTGCTATTCTATTAGAGAAAGAATTTTCTCGATATTCTCCCCCCAATATCTTCTTTTTATCATCCTCACTGATCCCCGACTTCTCAATCATCAACTTTGACGCCTCGGCGTACAAGATAGGTATTCTAGTTCCAAAAAGTAATCTCGAACTACCAATCTGCGCTACTAAGCGCTCAATGCAGTCGAATGGGCCGCCGAGCCCGTCAGTAGATATGTAGAAGTTTTGGTTTTTCGAGGCATATTTTAAAAGCTGTTGAACAGTGTTTGAAAAATGTTTTCCACCACCCACTATGAACACATTCTCTCGATACCGATTAATAACCTGTGCAACTTCCAATATTGGAGTCTCTGGAACAAAACAGTAGCCTAGATGATGCCTCATGTCTAAGAGACTGGTTTGAATGAATATTGGTAAATTCAGCTTTCTAGCTTCCTCGGCCAGCTTCGACATCTCATTTGATAGTAAGTTATATTTAAAGTTATTAAGTTATTATGATAATCTGGGTGGAGCTTTACACCCTTAACCCCATACTTATCAACGCACTCCCTCAAATGATCCCTCCAATTTACAAAATTTAGGTTAATTACTGCAAATGGTATAACCTCCCCGGATGCTGCTTACATATCTCGCATAATTCAAAGTTTCCTGCCTCATAGTTGTAGTGAAAGACGCTGTTTAAAGATGTTACCACAGCCTTATCGATTCCAGCTCTATCCATCAATGTTAAGATGCCCTCTGCAGTCTCATATTTTAATGGCATAAAAGGCCATCTACCTAGATAGGCATTTACATCTATGATCATTCAACTCACCTCTTTTAGAAGTTTGAGAGCATTTTCTCCCAGTATCTTTCTCTTATCACCTTCACTGATATCTGCGTACTTGACCTTAGCCAGCTGAGATATGTAGCTCCGACCGGGTGCATCAGAACCGAATAATATCCTGCTGGCTCCTATCATCTCTACAGCACTTTCTATAATGCCTCTTTCAGGGTCAAAGCCAGATTTATCGAAGTAGATGTTTGGATAAGGTCTTGCAGCGTCAAGAGCTTTCGCCCACATGCCCCCCATATGGACAAAAACAAACTTAGTATTAGGGTATCTTCTCCCCAGTTCCGCAATTATACGCACTGGAAAGGAGAAACCCTCTGATATGATGAGAGTTCTCGCCTCATGCATTAAACCCTCCTCATCATGCCAGCTATGTATAACTACAGGGATATCAAACTCCGCCGCCTTTAAGAAGATGGTGTGAGCGCTAAGTAGGCCTGAGAGGGACCAGTTTGGCTCAGCATGGATCTTCACTCCTCTAAAACCATACTCCTTTACGAATTTCTCTATGATTAACGGCGCCTTTGGATCTGTACAGCATCCCCTAACGAATCCTATCAATTTATCTCGATGCTTATCCACAAGTTCTCTTACGAATTCATTATTACTGGAGAGCCCTAGAATTACCTGCTTGTCAATGCCAGCTTTTTGAGCTACAATTAGCATATTCTTAAATTTCTCCCTCCACTCTACCTCTACATATTCAAGTCCACTAAAAGGAATGTGGACGTGCATATCTACAATCAACTTAAACCCTCTATCAAAGCAGTATGTAGACTTTAACACGGTTAAAGCTTCTAAAGCCTCTATTCCATATTTTCTCCTATAGGTCTCCCAGCCTCTACTAGGCTGTTATATCGTATAGGTTCATGTCTAATGCGTCTTCTACAGATCTTCCTGCGAAGAAATCTTCTAGAGATTTGATGACCGTTTTACCTATCATGTGGTAGCCGTAGTATCCCGCTCCGGCCACATGAGGAGTTATGTAGACGTTTTTAAGATATCTAAGTGGGCTGTCGGGAGGTAACGGTTCAGGTTCTGTAACGTCTAGGAAGGCTATTATGCGTCCTTTCTTACATTCCTCAATAAGGGCATCGTGGTCTATTATTCCCCCTCTAGCGGTGTTTATCAGTATAGTTCCATCCTTCATCCGTCTAAGCTGGTCACGGCCTATCATGTGGTAGGTTTCACCCGTCAGAGGTGCATGTATGCTTACAACGTCAGATTTTTCGAAAAGCTCGTTCAACTCTACTCTTCTAACACCTAGCCTACCTGCCTCCCACTCTGAAAGATATGGGTCGTATACGAGAACCTTAACATCGAAAGGTTTGAGAAGCCTTATAACTTCTCTACCAACTACACCCGCTCCAACTATACCCACGGTAGCACCCATGAGAAATTGGCCGTTTTCCGGTATTTCTCGACTCCTCCAAACGCCCTTCTCCCTGTAAGCTTGTATGTGATCAAACCAACGCCTCAAAGTCATGATCATCATACCCACTGTAGACTCAGCCACGTTATAGGCTATAGCCCTCCTACAGCTTACAACACATATACCACTAGGTATGACATACTTCTCGACCACGGATTTAGCCAGTATGGGTCTAACGGACCCGGCGGAATGGACGATTATCTTAAGCCTATCCGCCTTCTCGAAAACCTCATCTGTCAACTCCGGACTTCCCCAACCAGTTACAAGCCCATCCATACCAGTTATGAGCTCAGCGACTTCGGTTGAAGATAGGTCGCGGTCTTTAGTATTAATCCTCACGTCGAAAAGTCTGAGAAACATTTCAAAGTCTTCTCTGGTGAAGACCCTCTCCGTATGAGCCTTAGTCGGAATGTAAAGTATCCTACGCTTAAACATGACAGGTCTAACTCCCCTTCAAATAGACTTTAAAATCTCCTTAACGTAATTTAGATCCCTCTTAGCTTGCTCTATTATCTCTCTAAGAGGCATTTCCTCATACTCGCAATGTACTGATACAGGCCCTTTAAACCCTATACGTTTGAGTATTTCAAATACCTTCCTCCATGGGACCAGCCCCTCGCCCATCGGGACGACGCGGGCAATCCATCTCCCGCCTTCTTTAAACCATCCGAAGTCTTTAACAGCCACCATGCGTATGTGATCCGCCAATATATCCATGCCCATGAGCCAACCGGCCAGTCCACCTTCAACAACCATGTGACCTGGGTCTATGTAGGCTCCGATGAGGTCTGGGTCGAATTCTTTTAAAATCTCCCATAGGATGGCTGGTTCAGCTGACATGTACATTCCAGAGTGTATGTGTACACCGGCGGTTACACCATACTTTCGACTCAGTTCTTGAATCTTCTCCAATTTTCCACGTACATCCTCCATCTGGCTTCTAAGGAAGCCGAAGCCCCTATACATCCAATACCCAAGCTTCAGATACTTGACGCCGCACTCCGATGCCACTTTAAACGTCTCCTCAGCATAAGGTTCATTTGCATTTGTTATAGACGTCGTTATCATCGGAACAGACAAACCTTTAGAGTTCAGTATTTCTATGGCCTCTGGAAGCTTCTCTTTAACTTCTTCCGGGCTTATGTAGCCTCCAGGTCTAACCGTTAAATCTACGCCTTCAAAGCCGATGTCGGCCATGATTTCGCCGAACTCGGAGAGCGGGAGCTTCTGAAACATTTTAGCGAAAACTATAAGCTTCATAAAACCACCTCAAAACGTAGAAGCCCTTATATGTTCTACAAGCTCCATCGTTTTAACAGCGTCTTCGAAGCTCGTCTCAGGCATCCTATCTTCCCTTATACAGTCTATGAAATGTCTATTCTCTTGGAGATATCCATAGATTATATGGAAGTCTCTACAACCTCCGACGAGGTCGAGGTTTCTCATAATCTCAGCCTCCCCGTAGGGTTTATCGCCTTTCAATATTAAGGCCTCCTGCTTTTCAGGCTCAAATGGAACATTTACAAATGCATATACGCCTTTCGAGTGCATTTCAAAGTAGTGTATTCGTCCACCTGAAGAGTAGTTTGAGCATAAATGTCCTACACATCCGTTTTTAAACCTTATAAGAGCGTTAAAGCTGTTCATGTAGTCTGCGTAGAAGCTTGCAACATAGCTGACGACCTTCTCAGGCTCCCCACCCATAAACCTTAAAGCGTCAACTGCATGTATAACGTCCGCCACCAGATGGCTTACACAACCCCAAGGTTCAGGTTGACCTATCATATTCTTATGGAATACAGCTGTACAGTGCGTTATAGGGCCGTATTCTTCAACTACACGTTTAGCCTCTCTGAAAACTGGTATAAACCTCCTGTTGAATCCGACCATGGTTTTACAACCATATCTCTTAGCGGCTTCAGCCATCCTCCTAGCCTCTTCAACCGATATACCTGGAGGTTTCTCTATGAAAACGTGGAGACCACGTTTAAGACAATTTACGACGATGTTGGCTAAAGGCTCGGCGCTTGCATAGTGGCCAATGGGGACAGGCGCCATAATAACGTAAACAGCGTCTAAAGATACCTCCTCAAGCATAAGCTTGTAGTCTCTAAAACGCCACTCAACACCATATCTTTCGGCAGTCCTATTAAGCCTACCCTCATCTAAATCGCATATAGCGGCTATCTCAACATCTTTAAAACTCGCCAACGACGGGTAATGAACCCTATTAGCCATATCTCCAGCGCCTATAAAGCCCACTCTAACACGGTCCATGTTATTTAAAACCTAACTGTAAAAGAATATAAAACATTACTTTACCACAACCTGCAACTTCCTGTATGTGATGTTAAAGTTTTTACGTTACTGGTATAGTATCAAGAGTTGTGAAAGCCTTGGATGCGTATGAGGTTTTATCTTCAGCCAAACCTGAAGAGTTGAAACATCCATGTGAAAGCTTAGACTATGCTGATCACGTCGTTAAAACAACCATGATGGGTTATCCTCAATTAGCTGCCGATAGCCTACTGAATCCAGATCTAATCGGTAGACTGGCCGATATAGTTGGCTCTATAGTTAGACAATTGAACCTAATCTTTATGGAGGCGAAGTGGGTTGGGAAAAAGAGGGAGGACGTCATCGTCCGGAGGGGACGGGCATACGACGTTCTCCTTGAGATAGCCATAAATCTATTCGGTTTGGAGAGGGAGTGGGTCGGTTTCGCTGAGAGGGATGTTGAAGATTCTCTGAAGATTATAAGAAACACGCTATCTACTTGGGAGTCTACTGAACGTAAAGAATGTGGAAGTGCTGAAGTAGCTAAGGCTGTTGTCAGGTTGAAGATTGAGGATATGAAGAAGGTCATGCGCGGAGATCCTAAAGGTGTGAAAAGCATGGTTGCCGTTATGGGTGAAAACGTCGATAAGAAACTTGATGAACGTAATATTATGCTAAGCTTTCTAGACGCCTTAAAAGAGGAGATTCAAGGCAACATATACTACGTTATGTCTAAGAGAGGGATGTGTAGATTTGGTAACGATTACGCTTTAGGTCTTAGATGGCTTAGAAGATTGGGCTATGTGCAAGTTTCAACAAACCCCGTCTTAGCGGCTATAGCCTATAGGGACGACCCGAGTCTATGGGATAAGTTTGAAGACTATCTTAGGAAAAACCCGAGTTATCTGAAGGACATAGATAACCGTCAAGATGAGCTTGCAATGCTAGCCACTATGTTAGCGCTCTGGCCTAACATGGAGGTTTTCAGACCAGTCTTCTACTTAAAGAGCTTTTCAGACGGTATGATAAGCTACCAGTTGAATCCAAACGTGGCCGACGACGTTAATAGGAGCATCGAAGATGCTTTAAAAATCTACAAGGCTACTCAAGAGTACTTTATGAAATACGACGAGTACCTCCTATGGGGTTGGTCGAAGGACGTTGAAAGAGGGAGACCGAACATCGTGTTTAAAGTAGCTGGAAGTAGTCCCGCGGCTATAGAGATCACAAGCGTACTTGAAAGTCTAGGGATAGGTACAAACAACACGATAACCTTCACAGTATCCCAAGAGGTTTCACTGATACTTGCTAAGATCCGCGGAAGAGCTAAAGCCGTTAAAATGGGCATTAAAACGACTAGAGTTTACGAGACAAACATGGGTGGTAGGCTTGAGGGACACCTTAGAGAAGTTAAAGCAGCACAATTGATAATGGATGCTTTAAAGCGTTTCGAAAATCCTGAGGCTAAACTCATAGAATTCTGCAAGAAGCTAGGTGTACCGGTGGCTAGTGAAGCTGAAGCGTGGGTCGGTGCAACTGGATGGGGGTATAACTACAAGGCTAAAACGTTTGAGGAGAAGGTTACTTTAGCATCTTTCAACCAGTACTTGAAAACGCTAATTAATGAACATTTAGCGATGCTCCTAGTAGAGGCGAAGATGTTCAACTCTAGGGAGGAAGCGTTAAACTACTTGACAAATTGGGAGAAAGCTATAGGGCTTGCCGGGACTCTAGTAGCTCAAAGGGTTTGGTGGATATTCTTCAGCCCTGAAAATAGGGCTAAATGGATTAGCTACTTGACCTCCGAGTATGGTTTAACAAGAGAGGAAGCTGAAAACGTCTTAAACGGCATAGATGTATTGCCAGCTTCCAAGAGGAAGCCTATGGACACCTTCCTCACACTAGCTAGGTGGAATATGACGAATACTGAATTTCCAGACCATCAACTTAACGTCTTAAATGAATCTAAGAGCTTAAACTTCAATCTTTCAAACTACGACAACGCTATAATGATGAAGCATGATCCTAAAATCGTTGAAATGCTCAATCAGCTGGACGATTTTGTGAAAGCCTATGAGTTGACGCCCGATCTATCGGAACTGCTTGGGAAAGTCGGCGTAGACGTTAAAGAACTGGGTAATAGAGGATTGACGTACGATGGATGGGCGACCTTCGGATCTACTGTTAAAACGATGACAGGTTTCACTGAAGCGTACAACAGCTTCAGGAGTAGAGTTATTGAAACAGCTAAAAAAGTAGCTAAAATGCTTAGTGTTCAATAAAAAATACGAATCTTCAATTTTTACATAGATTTAATAGCCTGATATTCCCTCTAAAATTCTTAGAAGAAAATGCCTTCGTTAACGCTTAAGGATAAGCGTACTGTTTTCCCGTTTATTGCTTTTGTTGACCAAGAAGATTTGAAGCTTTCCCTCATACTTAACGCTATAAACCCTCAGATAGGCGGAGTTTTAATAAGAGGTGAGAAGGGCTCAGGTAAGAGCACCATAGTACGGGCCTTAGCTGATCTACTGCCGGAGATAAAAGTCGTAGATGGATGCGTTTTCAACTGCGACCCAGATAATCCGGCTGAAATGTGTGAAGAGTGTTTTAGAAAGTGGAAGGAGGGGAATATTAAAGTCGCTTTTAGAAAGATGAAGGTTATAACAATCCCCTTGGGTGTTACCGAAGATAGACTTATCGGAACTCTAGATATAGAGCGAACACTTCGAGAAGGTGTTAGAGTTTTCCAGCCCGGTCTTCTAGCTGAAGCCAATAGAAACATCGTGTACATAGATGAAGTAAACCTTCTCCCAGATCACATAGTAGACGATATTTTAGACGTAGTAGCCTCAGGCTGGAACATAGTCGAAAGGGAGACGATATCCGTAGCTCACCCTTCAAGGTTTCTACTTGTTGGCACGATGAACCCTGAAGAAGGCGAACTTCGACCACAGCTTTTAGATAGGTTTCCACTATCGGTTACAGCCACATCTGTTAGAAATGAAGAATTAAGAGCTGAAATAGTTAAGAGAAATTTAGAGTTTGAAGAGGACCCTGATGGATTTAGAGCGAAGTATGAGCCCATGCAGGAGGAGCTTAGAAGGAGAATAATTGAAGCACGGAGTATGCTTTCGAAGGTCTTAATACCAAATTCCATAGTTAGACTCGTGGTGAGGCTTTGCATAGCATTGGATGTCGACGGCCATAGACCTGACATAGTCATTCTCAAGACTGCAAAAACTTTAGCGGCTTTTGAGAAAAAGCTGATAATTGACGCTTCTCACGTAAGGAGAGTGGCACTTCTAGCGCTTATGCATAGAACGAGAAGTGGCGGTTTTAAAGAGCCAGCCTCACGTGAAGAAATTCTCAAGACCTTTGAGCAATTGTACAATGAACTTTCTTGGGAGATAATACGAGAAATCTCTCAACTAACTAACGTTAGGGAACCCAGTGTAAGAGACGATCTATCCAGTTTAAACTCTAAGCCTGAGAGCAATGAACTAGGAGAAATCAAATCTTCCGTTGGCAGAGGAGGAGATGGGACAATTAGCTCACAGCCTCGTAATCTGAAAAAACGTGAATTATCCGATAGTAGAGTTTCCGGAAGAAGAAACATTAGCCGGTTTTTTCAGCTGGTGAAAACTCCACTTAAGGATGAAGTTAAGGTGAAGATGAAGATTCCGGAAGGCTTTAGATCGGAAGATTTAAAGGGTGGCTTTGAAAGCCTCATCACGGTCCTTGGAAATAAACCCATGGGTAGAGGGTTTTTCAGAGAACGTATATATGAAAGTGTTGGAGAGGTTAAAACCATAGCCTTGCCGTCGACTTCTCAAAAATACGCTAGAAGAAAGACATTCTACCTCTCAGGTAGGAGAGCTCAAATGCTGATGTATGCTACGGTAGGTAGGTATGCTGGTTATGAGAGTTATAAGCGGAATTTTTCCACGAATTTAGCTTTAATTCCAACTATTCAAACAGCCGTAGCGAATGCACATATACGTAGTAGGCAGACTGGACAACTGATTGTAGACGTTGAACCTGAAGATTTAAAAGTTAAACTTCTATCTTCAAGGTCTAATTTGACGATAATCTTCCTTTTAGATTTAAGCGATTCTATGGCTGACTACCTACCAATTGTTTCAAAAGTTATACTCGGCCTCCATAGAGAAGCGTACACTAAACGTGATAAAGTTGGCGTTATAGCGTTTCAAGGGTTTAATGCCAACGTTATCTCCCACCCGACTAGAAACCTTTTAGTTGTTGCTAGAAAAGTTAGACGTTTAAGAGCGAGTGGATACACTCCACTCGCTAAGGGCCTTCAAACTTCCCTAGAACTGATTAAAACCGAAAAGAGGAGGGATAAGAGCACTCTCCCCGTTGTAGTTCTCATAAGCGATGGAGCGGCAAACGTTCCCTTAAGTACGACATTTGTAAGCCCATTCTATTTGGATAGTTTAAGGAGGGCATATGAAGATTCGATATCTGTTGCTAAAAACCTAGCTAGGATGCGTATACCAGTAATTGCTATAACTCCTGTTGGAGAATCGATCCATCAAGGGTTGAATAGGTCTGGACTCGAGTTGCTTAGGACGATTGCGAATATAACTGGTGGAGGATTTTACGTAGTTTCAATGCCTAAGCCTAGAGAGTTTATAGAACTTGTTAAGAAAAACATCTTCCCCAGCTATACGACTGATGAAGAGGTTAAAGCGATGTCTAGAGTTGTTAAGGATGCTATTATACTGTTTAGAAGAGGAAACTTTAGGGAAGGATTAATCTACTAGGCTCAAATCAACATTAAACATGTTAAGTCAGAAAATATTTTAACATAGGTTGCCGAAGTATTTTTCTGAGCATTTATGGAATACGGTATAGCTGTAGATTTAGGTGCGACGAATATTAGAGTTGCCGCTGGTACTGCTAAAGGTGGATTCATAGCAAGAGCTTACGCGCGTACGAATCTATTTGAAGGTGCCGAAGCGATAAGTCTCCAAGTAATATCAATGATACGGAGGCTTCAAGATGAAGCTGGACTCGCTCTCAAGGATATGGTCGGTATAGGTGTTGGTGCTTTCGGCCCTCAGGATCCCGTGAGGGGTGGTATTGTAAAACCTGCTAATGCACCTTACGAGTTTATACCAATTAGAAAGCCTCTCGAAGATGCTTTCAAAGTTCCAGTAGAAGTCTATAATGATTGTGTTGCATCAGTTATTGGAGAAAAGTTTTACGGTCTAGGTAAAAGCGTAGATAACATCGTCTATATAACCATAAGTACTGGGATAGGTGCTGGCGTTTACGTCGACCGCCGCCTACTTTTAGGTAAAGATGGAAATGCCCATGAAATAGGTCACATAGTGGTAGACTACGAGGGGAGGCTTATCTGCGGATGCGGTAAACGTGGACACTGGGAGGCCTACTGTTCAGGGCGTAATATACCGAACTTTGCAAGGCTTATAATTGAAACTCAGAAAAGATTTGAAGATTTCAAGAAAAGCTATCTGTGGAGAGCTTCAAATAACAGTTTAAATGGTATAACCGCTAAGTCCATTTATGATGGGGCTAAAATGGGCGACAAACTTTGCATAGACATAGTGGAGAATATCGGTGCTTTAAATGCTATGGGTGTAGCCTCCGCTATAAACGTTTACGACCCAGATCTTATAACATTGGGTGGAGCTGTTACGCTTAACAATGTTGAACAGGTTTTAAATCCAATAAAACAACACTTTAAAGAATACATAGTCAATAGGGAGGCGGAGATAGCTGTAACACCTTTAGGTGATGACATAGGACTTTACGGTGCGTTAGCCTTAGCTTTCAGACTTCATAAGGATAAGGTCTAAACCTTAAGCTTCGCTAAGAGTTCACAGGCTTTACATAGATCTCCCATCGCGGGACTCCCGCAGATTCTGCATTTTCTAACTTGTGGAAATTCTAAACTCCGCTTAAGATTGTTGGCTACTTCTTCAAAACTCTTTAGTAAAGTGAACATTATACCTGGGTGTCTACTTTCCAACCGGTTGACTAAAACTCTAATATCAGATCTGAGAGATGAGCCAGTGTAGGGGCATTGTGTAGGTTGGAATTTAAAGCCCATGAGGGCGGCATAAAGCGATACTTCTCTTTCAGGTATTAAAACCATTGGCTTAACCCTAGTAGGGGTTCCCGGGAAACTGCTCTCAGTCACTGGACCTGAAGTTGTAAACCTGTATAGGTCTCCGTGAGCTAGGTTTAGCATGTACGTTTGAATAACGTCGTCGAGGTTGTGAGCCGTGGCTATTTTATTGAGGTTAAGCTCTTCAGATGCTATGTTCAACGCTTTACGTCGTAAAATACCGCAGTAGATGCATGGTCTAGGTTTAAGGTCCTTTTCTGAAGCCTTTTTAACAAGTTCATCAAGTGTTAAGCCGAAGAGTTTTTTAAAGCTGTAGACGTAGTGTGGGACGTTAAGCTTTTTACAAGCCTCAGAAGCTATTTTTAAAGCCGCTCTCCTATAGCCTCTTATACCTTCATCTATTGTAATGGCCACAAGTTTAGCTTTCGGAAAACCAGCCTCAATCTTGGATAGGATGTGCAGTAACGTTAAGCTGTCTTTCCCTCCTGAAATAGCTAGCCCTATCCTATCGTCTGGATTGAACATTTTATAGCGTTTTATTGCGAAGTGCACCCTATCGTCTATGGATTTTAAGAAGTGCTTACGACATAGTATTTCACCAGAATACGCTCTCTTGTAAATTGCCGCTTCATCGCATCTCTGACATTTAAGCAATAACACTCACCAATTTCATGTCAACTTAAAATTCTAAATCTCAAAAACGTTAAACTTATGTTTAGCAGTAGAAGACCGAGTGCAAAAGCGTTTAAGCATAATGTTGTGGTTTTACGTAGTACGCGATTTTTTATCTTAGTTAGAAATACATCTACAAATCCATATCCATCTAAGGGATACATCGGTAGCATGTTGAATATTGCGAATGCGACGTTTGTATTGCACGTATACATCAAAATTAGATATCCTGTAAACGTTATAGGTCTCGGTATCAAATCTCCGAAGATTGATGGACTATAGGGATACGCATAGAATCTTACGTTTAAACTCCTGTTAAACTCACTTATGGAAACGTTAAAAACACCTTTATCGGTTTTTATGACTAAGTTATCTGTCATATTCAATCTGCTCAGTTCTTTCAGCGGATTCTGATACGGCGTTATGAACGGTATTGAAGGTTTAGTCGATCCTAGTTTAACGCCATTTATCTCACTTATGATGCTCCAGCTATCTAAGCCGAGCTTATATAATGGGCTGTCTGGACTTACACTGTAGACTAGAAGGCCTTGAGGCTGTTGGAAGAGTACGTTTAAAGCTATAAGTGTTATGAGTGCTACTGCTAGGTTTGCTGAAGGACCTGACGATAATATTCTAAGCTTGGATAAAGATTTAGACTTCTTAAAAGCCTTTTCATTCGGTTCGACGAATCCTCCGAACACTATTAACGCTAATAGTAGACCAGAAGATTCAATAGGTATGTCTTCGAGCCTTGCTACAACTCCGTGCATCATTTCATGTACGGTAAGTCCTACGAGAATTGCTGGTAGAATATAAAGTAGAGGTTCAAAACCAACAGTTATACCTGGTAGTATTGGCATTAGCCCCACAGCTTCCTCAGACCTTACGAATAGTTTAAATATGTTTTCCGTGAGCGTGTAAGCTGAAAATAGTATCAGTCCAAATGCTAAAAATATACTGAGTGTTGAATAGCACCTCCAGAACTCTTTAAACTTATTTGATAGATCGTCGAGGAGTTTATTGAATTTTGCCGTCCTATATATTATTATGAAGGGTTTAACGTAAAGGTTTCTCCCACTCAACTTAAATATCTTAGCTATTGCGTAAACCGTAAACCAAAAAACCATGATAAGCGCCAGATATATTCCAGTGTGTAGATATACGTTTAAGCTCAAAACCTTAACCTCCTTCTAGCTGGAGGACTTTTAGAAACGATTTCCTTAAAAACGCTTTCAAAATTATCACCTTCAGTTAAAAGCCTTTTAATGAATAAACCCGTTCTACCATGTTCATCCCTTCTCTTTAAAACTCTCACCCGTTCTTTGACGACGTCTACGCTTACGCCGAGCTCCCTAGCTACTTCAGACTCAAACCCTTCAATCGGATATTCGAGATGCCCATGAACTGTAGGCTTGATAAATGTAAGTCTTTTAGTACATCCTGGCACTCTTAAACCCTTCCTCAATTCCTCAAGCCCTATCATACCGCCGAACTTGTAGAATTCAAGCTCTCTAGTTCTAAAACTCAAAAGTGGAAATGTTACAGATATCTTCTCTCGAAAGTCCAAGTATATATGGGCTTTAGGAGTATTGCTTGGAGTTGCCTGCGTTAAAACCCTACTAAAGATGTTGAAGCCCTTAACGAGTAGACACGTTTCTACAACATGACTCGGAATGGGCTGAAGAATAATAACATCAACATCACTATCTTCATCGACATCTCCTCTAGCCACACTTCCATGAATAAACCCCTTAATGTTAAAGCTTTCTAAGGCTTCAAGTAGCTTAATAGCTTCTGCTCTAAGCTTTTTTAGAGTCAACCATCTCTCAGCCGTATAGAAAACTTCTAAAACTTCCCTTAATTTAAGGGGCTTTTCAGCCATCTCTAAAGTTAATTTATGATGAAATTTTCCTAATAAGGTTAGCCTATACGCATGCATAAAATCTTTCTCCCATTTACCAGATGAAGTTTTCAAAGCTCCACCAAGCATATTCTGAATACGAGGAGAATTCATCAGTAGCTTTGAGCAGTCAACTATCCGACGTTTATGGGAAAGGTATAAAGCTTCGAGTTTCTCTTTTATAAAGGGAGCGTTAAGAACTATGAGCGTCTTCAGGGTGAGGGTTCCGATTAATAGAGTTGGCGTTTTGATAGGAGCTAAGGGGGAAGTTAAACGTACTATTGAAGAGAAGTGCCATGTTAAACTTAACATAGATAGCTCATCTGGAGATGTGGAAATATCACCTGTCAATAATGGAGATGTTTTAAGCCCGCTTGTGGCTAAGAATATAGTTCTAGCCATAGGCCGTGGTTTCAGCCCTGAGAGAGCGTTTAGACTTTTAGAGGAGGATACAATGTTTGAGGTTTTAGATCTTCGAGACGATTACGGTTTAAATGAGAATGCTATTAGAAGAATTCAGGGTAGGATAATAGGGCGTGAAGGTAAGGCCAGAAAGATGATAGAGGAACTAACAGGCGTATATATATCCGTTTATGGTAACACCGTCGCTTTAATCGGTAAAAGCCCTTGGTTTGAACTCGCTAAAGAAGCCATTCAAATGCTCATAGACGGCCGTCAACATAGCACGGTCTATAAGCATCTTGTTAGAGAGCGTAGGAGAATTAAAAGACTTGAAATGGATATTTGGAAGAAGCCAGGCGAGGAGTCGAAAATCTAGATCTTTAATATTCTAAGTATATTTTTCCCCAAGATATTCTCTTCATCTATTGGATTTAACTTTAAAGCTTTTATTTTTTCAAGTTCCCTCTTCGCGAAGTTTACAGTATCCGGCTCCTCATGCGGTCCATCTGTACCGAATATTATTCGATTTGAACCCACCTTTTGAACAGCCTCCTTTATCTTATGAGTTAGTAAAACTCCACTCGTATCTAGATATATGTTCTCATATGTAGATGCCAAGTTTATGAACTGGTCTATGAGTTTCTCATCCGCAGATAAGTACTTTCCGAAGTGTGCAACTATTATCTTGGCTTTCGGAAACTTTTCAGCCATACGTTTAACATCCGAATACCTTCCTACGCAATCTATTAGACAGGGTACTTCAAGCTTTTCAGCCAATTCTATGACAGGGTCTACAACGTATTCGGCTATCGTATATTCTCCAGCGTGAACTTTAATTCCTTTAAATCCAAGCTTCACCACCGCATCCATAATCTCATCGTTAACGGCTTTCTCAAAACTCGGAATGGCGTAAACGTAAGGTATTAATCTATCTGGAAACTTTCTATATGCTTCAAGAGCCATCTCTATCGAACGCTTAGTTGAGGTACTCATTGCGAAAACCACGGAAAGATCTATACCAACGGCATCCATGGTATGGACTATCACTTCGGGGCTGTATTCGGTTCTATTGACGTCACCATGTTTTAAATGAACGTGAGAATCTACTATCAAAAACGACCCCCTCAATTAGAGTAAACGTAGTGTTTATTTAAAAATAATCTTATTCACAAATCAGAGCCTTCGCGAGAAGCCCTGTCAATTCGCACGACTTATTAATGATTTCCAGCCCATAAGACTCTGAGGATTTTAAAGCATTTTCCACAAGGACAATAGCCGATTATGCCGTGAATTTTGAGAAGTGCTAATCTTCTATGTAGATATACTCTCCTTCAGTCCTCATCATCTTCATACGGCTGGTTATGAAACCCCAGTGCATATAGTTTACTTTAGCATACACTGTCCAGTAGTTTATGTAAACCCCCTTTATACCGTTCTCAAGTATCACAACAACCGTGTACGTTTTTCCAATCCTAACACCTGTAAACACGGCTTGAGAATGCCACTGATTTGGAGCTATTGGAACTTCTACTAAAGCTTCAGTCAAACCAATCTCCCAGATTATTACGAATCCCTTTGGAGCTAGTGTAGGATTGTCGTAGAATGCTAAATCCACGATTAGGTAACCAGCCTCCCAAGATGTAGGAGCTTCTACGAAGACTGCTGTAACATTTGCATCACCTTCAAGCGTTAAAGTCGTAAATGGCGATGAGCTGTAGTTTACGAAGTTTATATGCCAATGGTCAAACTCAAAACCGCTATAGACGTCCGCGACCTGAAGAGTTACAGTTGCTCCCCGCTTAATAGTATGAACGCCGGGAGGGGGAAGTGTAAGACCACCTGGTGTGACATCGATTCTGAGAGTTACATAATCTTCGGATGTTGAGCTAAACCATGGGACAAACGGCTCTTCCTCCTCAAAAGAGGCTGAGGACACTATTAATCCCAACATTACTACTATCAGGAGTCCAACTTTGAATTTCAAATTCATGATCACAATATGTTGATGCGTCTTTCCTATATATGTCTTAACATTTCCAAGACGTATGGCGATAGCATATCACTACTATTTTGAAAATATAATGTTTTTACGTTAAAGTAGTGATATGTACTATGTTAAAAGGTTTATCTAGTGGCATTTACTGTGGTTATACAACCCCAATTAGACTATGAGTTGCTTCTATGGAGAATTGAAAAGGAGGCTTAAACATGGTTGAATTTCAAGAGATAAGTCCAGCAGACTTCTTCTATAGGAATAGAGACATCGCTGGCTTCACAAACCCAGCTAGAGCATTATACAGTACCATAAGAGAACTAGTTGAAAATTCTTTAGATGCGTGTGAATCTGTTGGGGTTCTACCGAGTATATACGTAAGGCTTACGTATGTGAGCGGGCCCCTCGATGGGGCTGCAGTATTTAAGATTAAAGTTTTAGATAATGGGTCTGGAGTCCCAGAGCATAACATCCCCTTGGCGTTTGGCAAAGTACTTTACGGTTCAAAGTATAAGCTTAAACAAACACGTGGAGCTTTCGGCTTGGGAGGGAAAATGGCGATACTTTACGGTCAGATAACCACCAATAAGTCTGTTAGAGTAGTATCAAGCACAGGTGGCTCACAGATACATGAGTATGTGCTTAGCATAGACATTCGGAAGAATGAGCCCAAAATATTGAGTAGAAAAAACTATGAAAATGTGAACAATTGGAGGGGGACTCTCGTAGAATTCTACACAGAAGGTGATTATTACAGGTCTTCGTCTAGAATAGTAGATTATCTCAAACAGACGGCTATGGTAAACCCATATGCAGAAATAACCTTCGTAGACCCTAAAGGTCACTTGTATTTATTTGAAAGAGGCGTTAATGAAATGCCTCCGGCCCCTAAGGAGACTCTTCCACACCCATATGGTGTAGATGTTGAAGCATTGAAGAGAATTATAGCAGATACTAAGGCTAAATCCTTGCTTGAATTTATGACTGAACACTTCCATAGGGTTGGAAAAGCTACAGCATACAAATTTCTCAGTGAAGCCTCTTTAAACCCTGACATGAATCCTAAGAAGCTGAGCCAAGATGATATAGTTAAACTCGCAGGTCACATGAGGAACTTCAAAGGTTTTCTACCACCAGATGCGTCATGCCTCTCACCTCTAGGTGAAAGGTTGCTTAAAGCCGGTATAGAGAAAGAGCTTAAACCAGAATTTGTGGCGGTTGTTCAGAGGAAGCCTTCTTCATACTCAGGGTATCCGTTTATAGTTGAAGTCGGCATAGCCTATGGTGGGAGCATACTTAAACCCGGTATAATTCTATACAGATTTAGTAATAAAATACCCCTCCTATACGATGAGACTAGCGATGTAAGCTGGAAAGTCGTAAACGGGATGATAGATTGGAGTAGGTATAAAGTCGATGTATCAGTAGACCCTCTGGCTGTTATAGTTCACATATGCTCAACGAAAATCCCTTATAAAACGGTTGGTAAGGAGTTCATAGCAGATAGACCTGAAATCGAACACGAAATACTTAACGGTGTTCGAACAGTGGCTCGGCAACTCATGCTCTACCTATCTAGGAAGAAGCGCGTCCAAATGGAGCGGACACGTTTAGAAACCTTCAGCAAATACCTGAATAAGCTAGCATTATTCAGTACTAAGCTAAGCGGTAGAAAGAAGCCTCCAGATTTGAAGCTACTTCTTTCAAAGATCGCTAAGCTTAACCTGGTGGAGAAAGAGGAGAGTGTTGGGGAAGAACTTGAAAAACCTCCCGCTATAAAGGTGAAGAGCTATGAGAAAACGTAGTAAAACCGTTAAAAATCCGATTAAGCTTTCAGATTTCAAAAGCAAATCTAAAACCGTAGAACAGAAACTTAAGCCTTTAAGAGGTGAGGAAAGGAAGAAGATAGTCATTGAGAAGTTTCGAAAGCTGGGTGAAGATATCTACCATAAGCTTGAAACCGGAGAATTTCCATATCTTAAAATTCCAAGCCGTTCAACTAAAAACATAATATATGATCCTGTGCTTAGACAGTTCGTGCTCGGAGAACGCTTCTTCGTGAGAAGCGCTAAAAATATTAGACACTTAAGACCGCTAACTCAGCTCATATGGGTCGCATACACGGCCAACACGCTCTGTGCCATGGATAAGACTTCGACTCTTAGAGATATATACTACATGGCTCAAGCAGATGGCATAGACTTCAACGATCAGCAGGAAAGCGATGAGGTGATTACAGAGCTTGAAACGGTTTTAGGTGTACCTAGGGAGGAATTCAACATATTTCCAGAAGAGAGATCTGCCATATTCGGTGATTTAACCATAGAGTACACAGTTAGAGAGTATAAAGGGGTTAGAGTAAATCTTACAATGCACCCCGACGGGTTGGTAATTGGTCCAACTCTTACAAGCGCAGACTTCATCCACTGTGAAGCGGATAAGGTCATAGTTGTTGAGAAGGGAGCTATGTTTACAAGGTTTATCGAGGAGAAGGTGCATAAAAAGTTTAAAGCAATACTTATACATACGGCTGGTCAACCTCCCAGAGCGACTAGGCGTTTGATAAGGAGGTTGAATTTAGAGCTTAATCTGCCAGTCTACGTTTTCGTAGATGGGGATCCCTGGGGTATGCATATCGCCCAAGTTATACTTTCAGGTTCCGCTAGAGCTGGACATATACCTGAACTTGCAACGCCAGATGCTTTATGGGCTGGAGTATACGCTTCAGACATAGTGAAGTATAAACTCCCAAGTGATCCATTGACTAAAATAGACCTTAAACGGCTTGAAGAGCTTAAGAGAGACCCTAGGTATAAGGACGATTTATGGCAAAAGGAGATAGCTACATTTCAAAAGATTAAGAGAAAGTCTGAGCAGGAGGCTTTTAGCAGATACGGCTTAACATTCATAGTCAGCAATTATCTCCCTCAAAGGCTTAAAGAGCTAAGCCGTAGATAATTATTCCATTCACTTGGTTTGTGGATATCATCTTAAACCCTTTTATACCTTCTAGATCGTACTTCTTACTGGCGTCTTAATTGGATAAACGTGTCTTCAAAAATCCGGGTAAGGAGTTTAGAGGAGCACCATTCTGGTCCTTAAATGATAAACTTGAGGGCTTAGAGCTTTCTAGACAAATAGGTTTAATGGATGATGGATGGTTTGGAGGCTTCTTCCTCCACGCCAGGGAGGGGCTGGTAACCCCCTACATGAGTGAAGAATGGCTTAATATGATCGAAGTATGTGTGAGGGAGGCTGAGAAAAGAGGTATGTATGCTTGGCTTTACGACGAGGATAAGTGGCCTAGCGGCTTCGCCGGAGGTGTTGTTCCAGCTTCAAGCCTAGACTATAGGGTTAAAGCATTAGCTATGATGGTTAGTGGGACTATAATAAGATCCCCCGAACTTCTGAAAGTCTTCGAATGCGATTTTGCAGACGGTAAACCAGTGAATTTGAGAGCTGTCGAAGTGAGCGAAAAGCCTAAACTGGTAAAAACTACATACACTTCTACGTCTGGTCAGCTCCAATTGGAAGTAAGTGGTTTGACGGTTTCTCCTATATAGACGTGCTAAACCCGGAGGCTGTTAGAAAATTCATAGAGTCTACTTATGAAAAGTACTATCAGCGTTTTGGGAAATGGTTTGGCAATACGATACCAGGCATATTCACAGACGAGCCCAACCATCTATCTGGACATGAGTCTTTAAACTACCCGGCAGTACCTTGGACGACTAGGTTTCCAGAATTCTTCAAATCTAAATGTGGATACGATATCACAGAGCATCTACCGAGCTTATTCTTTGATGTAGGTGATTACAATAAAGTCAGATACGACTTCTGGAGGACTTTAACAGAACTTTTTGTTGAGAGTTACAGTAAACAGATCTATGAGTGGTGCGATAGGCATGATTTGAAGTATACTGGACACCACCTCTCAGAAGAATCTCTTACAAGCCAGATAAGGGTTGCAGGAGCCGTTATGCCTCACTATGAGTACATGCATATACCAGGTATAGACCATTTACGTAGAGATATAGATGAGGTTTTAACTGTTAAACAGGTTGCAAGTGTGGCTAATCAGCTCGGCAGGGAGAGAGTACTCTCGGAAACCTATGGTTGTAGCGGTCAAAATCTATCCTTTGAGGATAGAAAGTGGATAGGTGATTGGGAGTACGTATTGGGCGTTAACTTCCTAAACCACCACTTATTGCTATACTCTATGAGAGGTAGACGTAAGAGAGACTACCCACCTAACATATTCTACCAACAGCCTTGGTGGAGGTTTAACAAACTCATAGAATCTCACTTTACAAGACTCAGCTACGCTTTATCGAGGGGTATTAGAATCGTCAATGTGTTGATATTGCATCCCATCGGAAGCGGCTGGGCTATGTTCACTCCCTTAGACACATCTAAGGTTGAGAATTTGCATAAAGATTTTGAGAAAACCTTTAGAACTTTCCTTGAAAAACATTGGGACTTTGAACTTGGAGATGAATTCATAATAGCTAAATACGGCAAAGTAGACGGGCCCTTCTTCATAGTTGGAAGATGTCACTATAGGGCGGTCATCATACCACCCAGTTTAACGCTTGCAGAATCTACTGTTAAACTCCTAGAGAATTACGTAGCTAATGGTGGGCTTCTTATAGCAATTGAGCCAACTCCTAAAATGGTTGATTGTAAACCGTCTAGTAGGATTGAAGCGGTTTTAAACATGGCCGTTAAAGTGAAAGACGCCTATGAAGCCGTTAAAATCCTAAATGAGAAGGTTAAGAGTAGGGTTCTAATCAACTGTTTGAAGAATGACGCCTCCAACATATGGTATCATTTAAGGAGAGACGGCTCTCAGCAAATACTTTTCTTAGCCAATCTCAGTAGAGCGCAGGAGGTGGATCTTGAAGTCTATCTACTCGGTAGCGGTAGACTTGAGGAGTATGATCCATTTACTGGGGATTCTAGAACTACAAATCAGGAGACTAGAGGTGAATACGTCTACACTAGAGTACTGCTTCCACCTGTAGGCTCTAAACTGCTCGTCTTAGATGAAACGCAGAAGCCTGAAACAATCAAATTTAAATGGTACCGTTTAATATTGTAGAGGAGCTGACTGTTAAAAAGCCTTGGAAGATTTCAAGAGCGGCATTAAACGCGTTAACTTTAGACTATTGTAGGTTGAGGATTGATAATTCATGGACTGCTAAAATCCCAACTTGGAAGGCTCAGAGGATTATAGAGAGACTCGGCTATGGGAGGCAGTTTACGGTAAGGTATGAGTTTACAGTCGACTTAAATAGCCTGAATAGAGAAATCTGGCTTGTTTTAGAAAGCCCCGATAAGTTTAAGATAAGGTTAACGGCTTCGAAGTCTCCTATAAGCCTGAATACGGCTGGTGGATCGATACCAGCTTTAAACGTATCCCAATCAAAGGACTTATTAAAAATGGACTAAACACAGTCGAACTTGAAGGCGTTAAGCTCTTTACAAAATACATGGTTTCAGGTACGGATGCGCATGAGCTCGAAACTGAAATAGAATCTATATACATAGTAGGTGAGTTTGCGGTTGAAAATATCGAAAACCGAGAGTTTAAAATAGTTGAAGAAGACGACTCCTACATGGGAGGAGATCTTACAAGGCGAGGTTATCCATTCTATGCCGGGGAAATATCAGTAGAATGCAACTTTAACCTTGAAAGAGAACCTCAAGGTAAAGTATTCTTAGTTCTAGGTGGATTACACGCAACTGTTGTAGAAATTAAAGTAAACGATCGCATTGCCGGACACATATTCCTAAAACCCTACGAAATAGAAATAACAGACTTTGTAAAACCTGGACAGAATAGACTTGAAATAAAACTCGTAAACACCCTTAGGACCCCACCATCATAAAGCAGGAGAACTCACAGCAGTAGAACCGTATAGCTTTCAAGATGAACTAAACTGGATTGACAGTTACAATTTTGTACCCTATGGGCTAGATGAAATCAAAATCCAACTGAGGACTTAGAAACATTAAAAAACTACATTAGTCTCCTCTATCTAATTTAGATGCCCTAAAGCCGGGATGGCCGAGCGGACTAAGGCGCAGGCCTGGAGAGCCTGTGGGCCTTCCGGGCCCTCGTGGGTTCAAATCCCACTCCCGGCGTTATATTTGTCCTAAGGATTTTCTTCCCAAGTTTTCTAGGACATCTCGACGTTAAATTTAGCACTACTAAGGCTAAAGCAATTGCTGATCCAATGTCTGTTAGAGGGCCTATCCAAAGGACTATTATATCAGTTACTGCACTAAAAAAACTAAAACTTATGCTTTTCATTGAAAAACTTCACGATAATTTGCGATTCTTTTTCTGTATCCCTCCACGCAACCGCTTTTTATTTCCCGGGCAAGCTTAGCTACTTCATCTAGCTTTTGAAATGGATTCTTCAGGTTCTTCGAGTATATTCGCGCGTAGGCACTTCCAACAACAACGCCGTCTGCTCCTGCAACTACTAGGGTTTCAGCATGCTCTTTTTTCGAAACTCCGAAACCAACCATTATAGGAATAGTGCTCAGCTCCTTGATCGCCCTTATAAGCCTAACAGTTAGGCTTTGAGTCTTCAGCTTCGCGCCAGTTACACCTTCAACGCTTATGAGGTAGACAAAGCCTGAAGCCTCTTTCAAAATTTGTTTAAGCCTTTCAGGGGGACGTTGTAGGAGCCACCTGGAGGATCAAGTTTAATCCCACCTTGGCAATGAGATCCTTCAACGGCTTAGCCTCCTCCAATGGTAGGTCTGGGAATAAAACACCTTGAGCCCCTGCATTTCTAACCATGTTCAAAAACTTTTCGAATCCCATGACGTAAGGAATGTTGAAGTACGTGGTTACCACTATGGGGATTTCTAAGCCTTCAGCCCTAAGTCTCTTAATTCCGTCAATGCATTTTGCAGGAGTTATACCTCCACTTAAAGCCCTTTGACACGCTTCCTGGAATACGGCTCCATCAGCTATAGGGTCGGAAAAAGGTATTCCGAACTCAATTATATCGGCGCCATTCTCCGCGAGAGTTTTAATAAGCTTAAGTGAAAATTCCTCATTTGGGTCGCCATAGTAAACATGGGCCATGTGGGCTCCTTCTCTACGCCTCTTTAAATCCTCAAATTTACTTTTGAGGCTCATAGAAATACCTCAAAATAGTGTCTAAATCTTTGTCGCCTCTCCCGGAAAAGTTTATTACCACAATATCGTCTCTGCTGAACTCCTCTCTATGGTTTAAGACGTAGGCTATGGCGTGAGCCGTCTCTAGTGCTGGTATGAGTCCCTCAGTTTTCGCCATGACCCTTACGGCTTCGAAAACCTCATGGTCGAAGGCGTAGCAAGGTTTAACCCTGCCAATTTTACAGAGCCAAGAGATTTCAGGACCCCTGCCAAGGTAGTTTAAGCCTGTTGCACGGGTTTTTGAAGGTCTTATTTGACCATTCTCATCCTGCATGACCTGCATGAGGCTTCCATGGAGAACACCTGGGCTTCCAAGCTGAAAGGCTACGGCACAATTGTCTGCGTCCAAGCTTTCCCCACCTCCTTCTACAAAGTAAAGCCTGACGTTTTCTTCTTCAATGAAAGGTTTGAAAGCACCAAGGGCGTTGCTTCCGCCGCTTCCACATGCAACTATGGCGTCTGGTAATCTCCCCTCCTTCTCTAAAATTTGCTTTTTAAGCTCCATTCCTATAACGCTTTGAAAAGTCGCCACTATTGTTGGGAAGGGGTGGGGTCCAACTGTCGAGCCCATTAGGTAATGGGTTGTTCTAGAGCAAGCGGCCCATTCCCGGAGGGTTTCTGAAACAGCATCTTTGAGAACCCCCGCCCCGGTCTTAACTGGCTTGATCTTCGCCCCTAAAAGTTGCATTTTCTTCACATTGGAAGCTTGCCTTTCAATGTCCTTGGCGCCCATGAATATTTCGGTTTTTAAGCCGCAGATGTTGCCAGCCATGGCCGTAGCAAGGCCATGTTGGCCTGCAGCCGTCTCAGTTATTAGGCGTTTCTTGCCCATTTTCTTGGCTAAAAGCGCCTGGCCTATGGCATTGTTGAGTTTGTGGGATCCGCCACAGAGCAAATCCTCCCGTTTAAGGTAAACCTTAAACCCTACATACTTGCTGAAGTTTCTGGCGTAGTAAAGTGGCGTAGGCCTACCTCCATAATCCCTGAGTAGACCATGAAACTCCTTCTGGAATTCTTGAGTTGGATATATTCGCTCAAAGGCTTCTTCAAGCTCGAGAAGCGCATGCATTAAAACCTCGCTGACGTACATTCCGCCGAAAATGCCAAACCTTCCATTCAAATCCAACTCACCACTCAGCACTGGCCCTGCAGGTGGCTTCCAAATCTTCCATACGGGTTATCCTACAAATTTTTACTTTAATTCTCCTCATAAGGCCATCACGAGTTCCCTAACCTTTTCTTCAACATCATCGGCGAGCATTATGGAAGATCCGACCAGAAACGCGTGAGCACCACATTTCCTGAGAAACCTAACGTGGTCAGCTGTTTCTATGCCGCTTTCACTCACCACTATCCTGTCAGTCGAACCCACCTCAGCCAATATTCTGGCTGTAACATGCAAGTCCACCTTCATTGTTCTAAGATCTCTATTGTTCACACCAATCATGTCTGCTTCCGTTTCCAAAGCAGCCTTGAACTCCTCGACTGTGTGGGCTTCAAGGAGAACTTCAAGACTGAGGGTGTGGGCAAACTTTATAAGCTCGTCAACCCTACCTGCAACAGCACCATATATTAAGAGTACGGCGTCGGTTCCTATATTGGCAGCTGCTTCAATTTGAACACGGTCAACGATAACATCCTTCATCAGTACGGGTATGCTGACGCTTTCTTTCACTTGGGATAAGGTTTGAAGAGAACCTCCAAACCTTTTAGGCTCTGTTAAAACTGAAATGTCTACAGCTCCGCCAGCCTCCATAGCCTTCGCTAATTCCTCTAGGTTTGCTATGCACCTTAGAAGACCGCGGGAAGGTGAGAAAGGCTTTATTTCAGCTATCACTGGAGCATGCTGACAGTTGACTATCGCCTTTCTAAGGCTTAACCTTGGAAAGTTTAGGTGTTGGTTTACTCTGTAATATCCGCTCTTTACTCTTTCGGAGGCCTCTCTAATGAGAGTTTCCATGAAGTCAACCATATTTAGCCTCCAACTCCTCAAGCTTTTCAGGCCTATTGCCCTCGTAGAAATTGATAAGTTGCTTGAGCTTTTTGTAGGCTGAACCGTTTTCGATGGACTCTTGTGCAAGCTCAAGGCCATAGGAGAAGTCGTCGGCTTTTCCGCCGACAATAAGGGCTGCAGCCGCGTTTACTGCTACAAGACACCTTTTCGGGTTTTTTCTTTCAAGACATCCATAAAGTACTTGGAAGATTATCTCAGCACTTTCCTCAACACCCCAACAGAGTATACTCTCCAAGCTGGATTTTTCAATGCCGAAATCTTCAGGAGAAACTTCAAAAGTTTCGAGTTCTCCATCCCTAAGCCACGCTATAAGGGTCTTACCCACTGTTGAGATTTCGTCAAGCCCATCTAAGCCATGGACGACCATGGCCTCCCTTAAACCCAACTCCCCTAGAACTCGGGCTATTTTCTCCACAAGCTCAGCCTCGTATACCCCTAAAATCTGGGCGTCTACAGGAGCAGGGTTTGTTAAGGGGCCTAGAAGGTTGAACACAGTTCTTACACCTATCTCCATCCTAGGAACCGCCGCGTACTTCATGGCTGGATGGAAAGATGGGGCAAACATGAAGCCTATACCTATCTGCTCTATAGCTGCCTTCACAACTTCAGGAGGCATCTCTAGGTTTAGCCCTAAACGCTCAAGGACGTCAGCACTTCCACTTTTACTCGTCACCGAACGGTTTCCATGCTTCGCCACACACCCCAGCTCCGGCGGCGATGAAGGCTGTTGCAGTGCTAACATTAAACGTTTTAATCTCATCTCCTCCCGTTCCACAAGTGTCCACAAGACGCCCGTTGACATTCGGCTGTATAGTATAGCATAGACTTTTCATAGCTCTAGCGAAGGCCGTAATCTCCTCCACGGTTTCACCCTTCATCCTCAAGGCTATTAAGAAAGCCGCTATCTGTGCTGGAGAAGCCTGACCAGTCATGATTTCAACCATGGATTTGAAAGCCTCATCATGTGTAAGATTTCTCCTTTCTACAAGCTTGGCTATGACTTCACGGATCACTCTTTCACCATCCGTCTAAAAAGTTCTTAATTATTTGTTTTCCACAACGCGTTAGGATGGATTCTGGGTGAAACTGTAATCCTTAAATGGGGTATTCCACGTGGCGTACTCCCATGATTTCGCCATCGTCCAAGGAAAACGCAGTTATAGTAAGGCATTTTGGTAGGCTTGCTTTCTCCGCCACAAGTGAATGATACCTGGCGGCCTGTAGGGGGTTTTCAACGCCTTTAAAGACGCCTTTGCCGTCGTGTCGTATAAGACTTGTTTTCCCATGCATGATTCTGCCAGCTCTAACAATTTTGCCTCCAAAAACCCAGACAATCCCCTGGTGGCCTAAGCAAACCCCTAATGTTGGCACTTTTAGGCTTAAATGCCTAATGATTTGCGGGCAAACTCCGAAATACCTAGGTTGGGAGGGGCTACCTGATCCTGGTGAAATAATAATTCTGTCGGGGTTAAGTTTAACAGCCTTTTTAAGTGTAATCCGGTTGTTCCTGTAAACTAACGGTTCAGCTCAAGCTCTCCAACATATTGAGCTAAATTATAAACGAAGGAGTCGTAGTTGTCAATTATGAGGACTTTCAAGGCTCACCCTCCGAGGCTTTTTGAAGAGCTTCGAGAAGAGCTGAAGCCTTATGCTCTGTTTCAAACCACTCTCTTTCAGGAACCGAGTCAGCGACTATCCCCGCCCCAACTTGAATGAAAGCTTGCCTTCCGAAAGCCACAAGCGTTCTAATGGTTATGGCGAAGTCAGCATTGCCATTAAATGAGAAATAGCCCACGGCGCCAGCATAAGGCCCCCTTCGAACAGACTCAAGCTCTTCGATTATTTCCATGGCTCTGACTTTAGGTGCACCTGTAACAGTTCCAGCTGGAAAAACAGCTTTTAAAGCGTCGTAACAGCCTAAACCCCTCTTAAGCTTACCTATAACCCTTGAAACCATGTGTTGTACATGGCTATACCTATAGACTCTCATGAATTCCGGAACCTGAACCGAACCGTACTCACAAACTTTTCCAACATCGTTTCTAGCCAAGTCGACAAGCATAGCGTGTGCAGCACATTCTTTAGGATCTTTCACAAGCTCTTCAGCTAGAGTCAAGTCCAGTGTAGGATCTTTGGGAACACGGGGTCTTGTCCCAGCTATAGGGAAGGTCTCAACAATCCCGCCCTCAACCCTTACGAGCATTTCGGGGCTTGATCCAACAATCTGACGACTTCTCATCTTCAGGAAATACATGTACGGCGACGGGTTAATTCTCCTCAAAGCCATGTAGAATGGTATTAAGCTTCCGTCAAAGTTGAATTCAATTCGTCTTGAAAGCACAACTTGGAAAATGTCCCCTGAAGCAATATACTCCTTAGATCTGACGACAGCCTCCTCAAACTGTTCCTTTTTAACATTCGTCCTTAAATTGGAGAAACTTAAGGGTTCATGTTGCGGCTCCATTTTAACGAACTCTTCAACCATGTTGATTCTATTAACCCCATAATAGTAATAGTAGGCTTCCCCCCTCTTGTGGTCAAATAACAACCCATCGTTGTAAATAGCCAACTCCACGTCTGGAAACTTGAAGTCGTCAAACGTCTTTTCAGGTAAACGCTCCCAATACCTGACGGCGTCGTAAGAAATGTAGCCTACAGCTCCGCCGACAAACCTTGGAGAGAGAGCTTCACACAACCCTCCAACAAGGCTTCTAATCAACGGGAGAGGATCCCGTGTTCTATACACGTTTTTGCAGTCATTCACCCTGTCTTGAACTTCAGCTAGCTCGTCCTTCACGCTCATCGCTATACATGGATCGAAACCTACAAAGGAGTATTCAGCTAGCTTTTCAGGGCCTTCAACAGATTCTAGAACATATGCATATTCACACGATTCCACAATTCTGCAGAAGAATTCAATAGGTGACAGCTTAAAGTCAAGTTTGACGAAGCGAGGTTTATCGGAAGCTAGTAAGCCAAAAGCAATCCCTCATGTTTGTACACCGTCTCCACTTGATTCATAAAAGCTATATTTAAACGTTTATGAACAAAAATGTACATTAACTCTTCGCTTTATTTAGGGCAAATGGGTTTAAGCCGACATACAACTAAAGAATTCAAGCCACGTATATGCACAACAGCTCCTAAAGCATGTCGTCGGCTTCCGTTGGAAGCACTTGTGGATAACGCCGTCTTCAACTCTGAAGACCTTTACAGCGTTCTCCTTCGTCTTCACGACTTTAGCATAAAGCCGTCTCACCTACGTAGTTGTAAATCTCTGCGGAAGTTGTCATCTTACAGGTAGAGCTTTCTGAAAGCTCAAAAGGTGCTGTGAGATTCGAAATCAAAAGGGGGAATTACGCCTCAGCATCATTGTTTTTACTACTTTAAGTAGCTTTTTCTAGCTTTAACGGCTTCTGCTATGATGTCTTGAACTTTAAACGGATTTACGACAGAGTACAGCTTTACAGGCGATACTCCTACAGCTTGAATCACTATGGTGCCAGTGCCGTATACTCTATCCCATACTCCTCTATCTACGTTAATCTGCTGTATATAATCTATGGTCAGCATATCGTAGTCTATACCTATGACTCCTTTACGTACAATGACTCTCATATCCGTTAAAACATACCATATGTTTCTCCACACTAATATTGGATATACCAATGAGAGAAACGCTAGTAAGCATACTACACCATACCATAAGACGAAGAACAGTAATACTGGTAAGCTCCACAGAACGTTAAACGGTACTATTGAAATGGGTATTACCGCAAATACCAGTATAGGTATTAACCCCGTAAGGTATTTAAATATGAAGGGTTTGATGTGGGCTCTACCAATCCATAATATCCTCTCACCCTTAGATAGTATAGAGTAAAGATCGTCTGGGATGACCCCATTTACCATTTGTTTAGACAAAATCTATCAGCCTATCCGGCACTCCACTAATTATTGGGCATGGAAGCTTATATATTTTAAAGAATCATACGCTGTAAATAGAACGTTAATGGTGGAGTGAAGCCGTGAAAGGGTTAGTGTTTAATCCAATGGGTGGAGTTATAAAGAAAGCCGCTATCTTCATCGTAATGACATATTTTTCCGCTTTAATTTCAGATATCGCAACATTATGTGGACTACTACCGTTAATTCCATGGGGTTTTTTAAGAATGTGGAGCGTTGCAATATCCACCATGATATGCTCAGCATTATTTAAGGAGGGCGTTTCTCCTCTGCTTAAGAAGTACTTGAAGTTTTCAGTTGAATCGCTCAAACTTTACTTGCTATCGCCGTTTATAGTATACCTAGCCTTAGGAGTTTACGTAACTATAGCCTCCTCCCTAGGACTCTTCGATTTCTCCGCTTACATAGAGCTGATAGCCATAGAGGTTGCTAAAACATCCAATGTGACTGAAGAGCAAGCAGTGCATTTAGCTACGACTTCAGTCTACGTTCAGATAATATCAGCATACGTAGCCGCGATAACCGTAAACGCTATATTCGCTTTAGGTGAGGAGATCGGATGGAGAGGTTACCTTTACGACCTTCTCGGCTCTAAACCTTCAACAAAAGCCGTCTTAACAATAGGAATTGTGTGGGGGCTTTGGCATGCGTCAGCAATAATCCTCCTAGGATATAACTACCAGTTCAATAGGTTAACTGGAGTAGCTCTTTTTACACTAATTACGTTATTTTTCACATATCCTCAACTCATAGTGACGAGTAGGGCTGGTGGAAGCGTTTTACCAGCGTCATCATTCCACGGTATGGTAAATTCAATATGGGGGCTGACCGTAGTTGCATCAAGGTTATCGAAAGAGCTTGGAGAAGTGGTATTAGGACTCGGTTTCACGGGAATAATGGCATGGATAGTAGTGGATATAGCGCTTTACATGATGGTAAAGATGCATCGCTGGTAAAAACGAAATAAAAACCAGTCCTCTATTTTTGAGGAAGTTTAAATCTACCCAATGTAGTGCGTTGAAGCAGTTATCGGCACTTATCTGTATCTCTTAAATTCTTATATTATTCCAAGCCATATACCTATCCGCTCTCCAAGATAAACTAAAACTGTGAATAAGACGAGTCTCGTGAGAAATGTTAAAACCAAGAAGATATCAAAACGTGCCTTTAAAAGCCCACATAGGAGAGACAATACTTCTACTGGCATGACTGGAATAAGCCCGAAGATTACGTAGATAACCCACCCTCGTTTAGCCCATAGATTTAAGATATCTTTAAGCTTATCCTCGCCGAGCTTTTTCGCAACATATGGTCTTCCCAATTTGTAAGCTAAGCCGTAATTGATTGCCATGCCTATTGTAAACCCCGTTGTTGCAACAAAGATTAATAATACTTGGGGAAGGCCGAAGGAAGCGGCTATCAACACTAGAGCCGGGCTTCCGAGAGGTATCACAGTACCCGCGAGTACTGTTGCGATAAAGACTCCTAAGAGACCATAGCTTTCAAAGAGTGGCTTCACATCTAATAGAAGATGCCTTACATTGAGACCTTTCAATATTAGGATAATGGTTAGACAAACGACTGCTACTGCTAATAACTCTAGAGTAACTGGCTTTTTAACCCATGAGGCTCTAATGACATCTGAAGGTTTTTTCTCCGATTTTCCGTTAATCATGGTCGTGTGAAGCCACAGTTTAACGTCATACGCTCTACTATTTGCTTTGCACCTTTCAAGTCCTACTCTTTCTATATTCGAGGGAAAAAGGGTATTAATGGTTTTTTAGCGAAGTATTGCAATGCTATGCTTGTAGTCGAAGCAGGATCTGTATGACCATGAATATTGTGAAGGCTACGAGTATTGCTATCCATATTTTCCTAAACCTCTCCATGGATTTTCTCTCCTTAACAGCTTTCTCCTCACATTTAGGGGAGCAGTATTTCTCATTAGGCGGGACGACTCTTCCGCAGATTTCACAGTGTCTATGGTCTGGGACATCGATAGCTTCAACCTCCTTTCGCTTTTTAGGTTTCTGATTCAAGAGCTACACCTAAAGTTTAATTTTTTCAATCTCCTTTTAAACTAAACGTTAATTATGGGTTTTAAAAAGTTCGGCTGGTGGGGTTTTGAAGTAACGATACCCGATAACTGGGATATAAGCATAGATAGAGGGGGGTATAATAAAGGTTACGTTAGAATAGATGATCCTAAAGTGCCGAGGCTGGAGATTTCATGGGAGCCGTATAAGAAAGATAAAATCAAGTCTCTCGACGAAATCTCCGAAGGCATCAAAAAAGAATTGCAGAAGAAGAGTAAGGATGTTAAGTTTATAGGTAAAGGTGGGTCGGCGAGAATAGCAAAACATACGGCTAAGTATCTCCATTGGAGGATAGATGAATTTGAAGGATATGTCGTTTTCTGGTATTGTGATGAAAATTTAAAATTTTATCGTGTTCAAATGCTATTTAAACGTGATGAATATTGGAGTTTTAAGAAAACAATTTTAGATGTTTTAAAATCTTTTAAATGTCATGTTAAAAATGATATTTATAGTTGGACTGTTTTAGACTTCAATTTGAAGCTTCCTAGGGATTTTAAACTTATCAGTAGAAGCTATAAGTTAGGCAATATTGCACTTGCTTTCGAATCTAAAGATTCATATGTATTCATAAACAGGATAAGCGTCGCCGACGTTCTCCTAGAAGAGAAATATGAGGGCGACCTTATGAACGTATTGGAGAACGAACACCTACCTAATATTAGAATTAGGCTTAAAATATCTAAGTTTAAGTCTTCTAGGAGCTTTCAAGACGATTTTCATAGAGGACTTGTAATGAGTTCTTCTTACAAAATTGGTCTAATAATGCCTAAAGAGTTTTACGTAAAGACGAGAATATGGCTCTGCAAGAAAACCAATAAAATATACGCCGTCACAATAGCCGTTAGAAAAAGTCCAGAGTTGGATAAGTTTAGAAGACGACTGGAAACTTTATTATCTACATTGTGCCCATAACTAATAGAGGTCCCCAATTTTGAAGCTTCCAGGTGTCTTCTCTAAGATTTTAGGTAGGAAAAAGCCTGAAGAAGTACCGAGTGTAGATAAAGACGTCGTGTTAAACTTAGCACCCATAAGAAACCCCGCTATAACTTGGAGAAGATACAGGAGCGGTGAAGTCGCTCTGATAGTTTCTGTTAAAAAGAAGGGTTTAATGGCGCGTAGAGATAAGTCTGAAAGAGAGAAGAAGATAATACTTGATAAGATAGGTTCATACGTTTGGACTTTATGTGATGGAGAACATACGTTTAAAGAAATAGTTGATGCTTTGGTTGAAAATTATAAGCTACATAGAAGGGAGGCTGAAATATCCCTCGCAAAATACTTAGATATTTTATCCAAGAAGGGTGTAATAAGCTTCATGCCAAATAAACTCTCTCTACTTAAAGAAGAAAAACCAAAACAATAAAAGCCAGTTTAAAAGAAAACTACGCCTTTTAAGCAAAACACTAGCCCTGAAGGAATGTACATAGTCTATAAACCACTCTTAAAAAAGAGGCTTCATCTGAAGATTTTAAACAACGGATGGCTTCTATCTATTTGAACTTGTTTAAAGCGCATGTTGTAAGCTATGTAGCTTGATATAACTGCGCAGGCGGGATATATGTACTTAGCGTGTGAAATGGGACCATAGAGTATGAAGTTAGCACCCATGATTATCGGTAGTGCTTGTGAAACTGCATCGCAACATTTTAAAACTTCCGGTTGTAGATCCTTTACTTTCTTCCATAGTGAAATAGCGTTAGCTGGACCACAGCCAGTTGGCAGACCTGTTTCAGCTTTAACGTTATAGATTGTTTGAGATGCTAAGCCTATATCTGGCATATCGAGAACACATACGTCTACCAATATTTTCTCAGCACCAGCTTTCCTAGCGGCTTCAAGTAAACCCGGCTTATCGCTCAATCCAGTTAAGGTCTTTAACCTTCCTCTAGGTGTAGGGTCTCTTGGATTAAATAACTGTAGGACGACATTTTTCATACCAGACTCTTTTATTGCGATGAGCTCCTCTTCCTTGTAATTTATGTCTAGAGAATTGTATATGGCTCTGCTGGATAAGCCAACTTCAGCTATGTACTTAGCGGCTTGCACTCTAACGTCGGCTGTTACCCCGTCTAGTAGAAATGGGCTATTAGTTTTATCCGCTACAAATTCTACAAAACGTATAAGCGCTTCAGAAGTATGCCCTACGACATCTATAATCCTCGAAAGACCGTACTCATCGGATACTTCGGCTTCTTCATTAAGTAGTTTCTCAGCTTTAACTTTATCAAATACTCCTTTAGATTCATCTAGTACTATCTTATGACCCTTGTAGAATATGCTTCCAATCATAACTGGTGGTAGTTGACCCGGTTGACCGCCGATTTTAACGCCGCCTATTTCAAAAATCATCTGATCTCTTTCAAACTTAAACATCGCATCCACCCATTTTGTGAGATAGAGATTAGGTTAAATTAATATATTTAAGTTGTTCTCTTAGAGAGTAACTGGAAGTTAATTGGGTGGTGAGTGTAGACATGTGCTCCTATTCTAAAGTTAGGAAGCTTCAGGGGATAGTTGAATCGATTGAGCGTACAGGTGAGAAGAAAATCGATGAGAACGGTATAGAATGGGAGAAATGCATCTTCAACGTTAGGCTAATAGGCTTTTCTAAGAGGACTCCGGATGAAGTGCTTCCTGAACACCTTAAGGGTAAAATCGTTAAACTCGTCCGATGGGCTGCCTTCGACTGGCATTTTAAAACAAGTGTAAGGAAGACGCTTGAACCTGATGAAACGGAGGCAGTTTTAGAAGGTAGAAAAACCAGTACTGTTTACTGGTGATGCGTAGAGAATTTAAGGGGAGAGATATTTACCGTGGAAAAATAGCATGACCAAGGGAAGATTTATATTTACAGTCAAAACTCTCACACCTAGAGACCATGAGCGCTTCAACCTTTGAGAAGGTCTTCTTGAATGCTATGAGGAAGACTATAGGCGAGGTCATGAACTACGATAAAGACTTTGAAGAGGTTAAGAATGAACTTAAGAAACTTATAAAATCCAATCGTATAGATGCGAGAGACGTTCAGCAGATATTGGACCAAATACCGTCTTACGTATTCGGGTCACTTGTAACATATATAGCGATAGGCGCCATATTTGAAGGAGCGTCAAAGGAGATGAAGATTCAGAAGATGATAGCAGACGTCTTCATTAAAGTCTTTGAAGAAAAGGGTATTCAAATTCTCCTGAACCATTGTAACATAGAAACTGCTAGGAATATCCTTGGAGATGAAAAAGTTGAGGAAATAGCTGAGAAAATAACAACGGAAGACATATTTCAAACGGAAGAGTATGAAAAATTCTGCAATAAAATTATCAAAGTCTTAGAAGAGGTGCTTAAAGCTAAATGAAGATTTAAATGCTTGATAATCATACTCTTGTAAATATCCGAAAAACTATGACTACCATACGTATTATGCATATTTAAAAATTTGATAGGCTCAACTGTGATTTATCGTCGATAATTATTAACAAGATCAAAGTGTGGGAAGATGATCTTTAAGAAAAGCCCGTTATTTTACTGTCCAATACCTAATTATCCATTTCCCAAATTCTCTTACAGAACAAATATCTCTCCCTTCTCTCTTGTTTCACAGTCGCTTACGATTATGCGGATCCGACTGTAATCCGAGTTTTCAAGTTTGCAGATATAGTCGTCTGGATTAAATACCCGTATATCGACCGATTAAATTGGCAGTTTTATTTCTCAGCAAAGTCCTTACTAAAGTAGCTACCCCTCGACCCAGTATTGAATAGGGCTAGAGCCTCTACAACCATGCCATCCTTATGAACCCTAATCCTCTTTTCAACCTTGACCATTCCACCGCTCTCTTAAGAACCGTTTTAAAATATAAAGTTTTGGAGAGAAAGCCAATAAACATGAAAAACGACATCGAGACATTTGAAGAGGAGCTGAAGTCTATTATTGGGATTTGCGACGGGAAGATTGTGAATCCGTAGCGCCGGGGGTGGGATTTGAACCCACGAGCCCCGTATGGAGCACAGGCTTAGCAGGCCTGCACCCTACCAGACTAGGTGACCCCGGCAATTGTACTCCTCTTACTCAAGAGTTGAGACTTCAGAGCTATTATTGTAGTTTACGTTTTTAAATCTTCTGTTAATTGTCGTAACTTCCATTAATTTCTCCTGTTTTCCAAAGCAGTACCAGAGGGGTCGTTAAAGGTTCTCTATGACGTGAGAAAGAGTAATCTTATTCCGTAATATCATTTTCAGAAAATCGTGCTTAAAAATCAACTTTAGCCTTCCCTAAACTTGGAAATAATCTTAATCGTAAAAGGGGTTTTCAGAGAGGTTTCTGATTCAATTCATCCCAAACACCGTCTAAAATCAATTCAACTACGAAACCGTTTACAATTTTGACTTCAGCCCTATGCTCGGTTAAAACTTGAAGTACAATTTTCCCAGTCCTATCACCATAACCTGAATGTCTACATGTGAAGCTGATTACAACAAGCCAAGTGTTCTCATCGATTCTAGAGCTATCCACTACTTTTAAAGTCTCCTCCATACCATCCCATTTAAAAGTTGGTGAATCTTTCACGGCTTTTAAAGCTGTTTCCTCGGGATTCCAGTTGTCGAGAGGATTACGTGAATACGCTAGTATAAGGGAGAATATTCCTAGGCAAATCATCGTCAGAAGGATCAGCCTACCGTTTAACATTTACTCACCGAGTAAATGGGTAGATTAGACGTTGATAATTCTAAACCCTAGAACACTATACGATACGGTTTTAATTCAAGCCTTTTAGCATTATCGTTTTTCATCAACAAAATTTCGATACGATCGAGGTTAAATAGTAGTTTTAGAGCAGAAGAAGTCCTCTTCACGTTGTGAGCATGCTTTCTAAGCCTTCGGTAATTGCAATTTCACAAACCCTTTTATCCCCAGTAAAAACTGTGTAGCCTTCACCATTTTGGCTGAAGCTATTTGCAGGGCGTTGTAATAAACTCCCAACTTGCAAACCATCGATTTTTGAAGCTGACAAGCCTAATGACTTCGAAGTGAAACTTCAACTCGACTGTTTCATCATCCGTAATCCGTTTGGTACGCTCGAAGATATCTTTACAATAAATCATTTTAGAGCTTCTCCTGTTCCTCAGTAATCGGGATTATCAGAGGATAAATTAAACTTGTGAATATTCAAACCGACCCCTCCCCTCTATTTTTCTCCATTATATTTTCTATGGATTTTCTCCATGTTCTGCCCCGTTTTTTCCAAAAACCTCCATACTTCATACCTTACGATATCTTCTACTAGGCTTTTCACAATATCGGTACCGTCATGGTTTCCTAGGGTTTGAGGTCTAAGGTCTGCAAAAGCGATTAAGGCGATAGCAACTTTTATCCTAGGCGGAGAAGCCCTAAGAATTCTCGCAAGCTCTTCCTGCGAAGGGGTCTGTTCACTCTCTATGGTCGGCGTTGCAGTTAAGTTTTTATTTTAATCCTCCTCGTCAACGTAACATCGTTGTAGCAAAGTCAAGACCTAGTTGCTTTCCAAAACCCCTTGAATATATCCTAGAACCCTATTCCCACCCTCGAGCTTAGTGACCAAATCCTCCAAAGAGTCTTGGAATTCGCTGAGATTTCCTCTTAACCCTATTGACCATCTTATCTAGATCTATAGCTAAAAGCTCGCAAGCCTTACCAAACCTCCTCAAAGCAACCTCAGCACTTATTGGGCTTCCCCTTTCTAAATTCCTCAATCAACGCCTAAGCATAGGATGTCGAAGGAAACTGTGGTACTTACCCTCCTTTTTCTTTAGCATGGGTCTTCGGAAGATTAAAGTGAATTGCTGTGTAAGGATTTGTACTCAATTAGGAGCGGGTCCGCCGGGATTTGAACCCGGGATCACCTGCTCCGGAGGCAGGTGCCTTATCCTAGCTAGGCCACGGACCCTATTTTAAATTTAGCAGATGCTTTACCTTAAGCTTTTATGTAAATTATTGTGTAAATTGAGGTGAAGCTGTATGGTAGATCTGGGTTTAGTGGAAAGATATAGGTCTGTTAGGGTTGCAGATGTCGTAGACGCATTGGATAGGTATGAGTTTCATGAAAGACTATTGATATCGCGTGAAATAAGACCTTTATACCCTAGTATTAAATGGCTGGTTTCGCTATTACCGTTCAAGCTAGGAGGATTCAAGGGGAAATTCCATCTATGAGCCCCGAGGATTACGATAAGTATGCGGACGAATGGTATAGGTTTAAGGCTGATTACGGTTGTTTTATGAAGTATGCAAGTCCGGGGACGGTTATAGCCGTCAATTCAGACGGGTGTTTAGACGTTGGTTTTTGGGGGTTCCATGATAGCCTTGGTGGCTAAGGCTAGGGGTGTAGAAGGTGTAGTCTTAGATGGGGGTTGTAGAGACGTATGGGAGGTTCAACGTATAAGGTTTCCAGTCTTCTCTAGAAGCATAGGTAGGACGGAGGTTGTCGGAAGACTTGAAATAAGACCTGAAGATGTGAACATTCCAGTATCTATAGGGGGTGTAGCTGTAAATCCGTATGATTTAATTGTGGGGGATGACGATGGACTAGTAGTAGTCCCGAGGAGCATAGCTTCTCAAGTGTTAGAGAGAGCTGAAAAACAGTTGATAGCAGATAGGAAGGCTCAAAAACCTTACCTCGATATGTTTGAATTAACTTTCCCATAAATTAAAGGGTGTGAAAATGGAGTTTAGACAGGCCGTTCAAGTTGGAATTGTCGTAAACGACATAGAGAATGCTAGGAAGCTTTGGGCTAAACTGTTAAACTTAGAAGAGCCACCGATAATCGAAACCGAAGAGTGGGAGGCTACACATATGAGTTTCAGAGGAAAGCCATCGAGAGGACGTGCCAAGCTGACTTTCTTCAAGCTGGAAAACATAACCATAGAACTTATCCAGCCTTTAGGAGGACCAAGTACGTGGCAGGATTTCCTAGAAAAACATGGAGAGGGAATACACCACATAGCATTCGTAACTGAAAACGTCAGTAAAGCCATTCAGAGGCTTTCAGAACTTAATGGTCAAATAGAGCAAACTGGACAGTTCAAAGGCGGTGGCTACGTATATATAAATTCCAGGAGAGAGTTGGGAGCCATATTAGAACTACTTTACTACAATAGAGGTTGACTGAAAAGACTTGCTCATATACGTATAAACATGGAAGCCAACTCATCTGAGATCTGAGTATTCTGGAGACCATTTTGGCTACTTTAACGTAGAAGCTTAACACCATAACCATAAGCTTCGTAAGAAATGGGTAATAGAGTGGGAGGTTTCCATTGTGACAGCTCTGCTCTACAAAAATTAACGGTGGATGTGAGGCTATGTGTAGCTGTAACAAGAGAGCACATTACACTTAAGCGGCACATAACTAAGGGAGGGGACTAAGCCAATTATAAGAAAATGGGAGAACTCTTAAAATACCTCTCAGTACGATAAATGACCATTGGGATGAAGTTATGGAATGTTTTTCAACAGATAGATTGGGTAGGGTTTTCGTAGTCAGACTGGATCCTGGAGACTGTGTTTTAGAGAGTATAAATGAGCTGGTGAGTAGGGAGAAGGTTAGAGACGCCGTCGTAATATCCGCTGTTGGAACACTAAATGAATGCACATTACACATGGTTACAACGACAGACTATCCTCCAAAGGAGTACTTCAAACAGTTTAAAAATAAACCTTTAGAACTAGTTTCATTAACAGGCATAATAGCCGATGGAAAGCCACATCTTCACGCAGTTGTTTCAGACTGTGAAAGAACCTACGCAGGACATTTAGAGAGGTTGCAGGGCACTTTACTTGGCAGAAATAGTTATTCTAGAAGTGAAGGGTTTGGATTTGACTAGAATCCGCGATGAACATAATATTTTAAGGTTGAAGAGCGGGTTGGAAGATAGAGCGTAGTCAAGGGTAACGGCATAGAAAACGTTAATAGGTCTTTAGAGAAGTTCTTAGAAATCGTAGATCCAAATTGAGTAGTTTAAACATCGGTTTAATCGGTTGTGGAGGAATAATGGATGCCCACCTAGCTGGCTATAAAGCATTGTACACAGCCGGATTGAAGGTCTTCGATATAAGAGCTGTCTGTGACACGTATGAACAGAACGCTAGAAGGAAAGCCGAAGCCGTTGAATTGATTCAAGGTAGAAGGCCTAATATCTACTTGAATTTTGAGGAGATGATTAAACGTGAAAGCTTAGATGCCGTAGACATAGCACTACCTCACAATATACATCATACTGTCGCATGTAGATGTCTTGAAGAGGGTTTACATGTCATAATAGAGAAACCTCTTGGTATAACTATGAGAGCTGCTAAGTTGATAATAGATGCCGCTGAGAAGCATGGTAAAACCCTAGCTGTAGCTGAAAATTACAGAAGAAGCCCTGAGAATAGAGCAATTTGGTGGGCTATAAGACAAAACTACATAGGCGATCCTAGAATGGTCATATGGATAGCGGCTGGGTGGAATCCAAACCCTTGGGGTTGGAGGGAAGACCGTTTTATAGCTGGGGGAAGCTGGGTTTTCGATGGAGGAGTACACCTTGCAGATTTAGACCGTTATCAACTTGGAAGAGAGGCTGTAGACGTATACGCTGTAACTGAGACCTTCGACCCCATCAAGAAGGGTGTAAGAGTTACTGTAGATGATATGACCATGGCTATCATACGATTTGAGGGACATGTGTATGCTCAATGGCTGTGGACGAGGGCAGCTCCGGGAAGGGATGTAAACATTAGGGTCATCTACGGCTCACGTGGAGCTTTAAACGGCGAGGGCTTAAGAATTCAGAAAGAGGATAGCGTAGAAGTCCATCGAATGCATACGCTAGTCGATAAGATGATGAAGAGTCTAAAGCCTGAAGAGAGGGAGAATATGTTTCCAAGAGGTATAACGGATACTTTCGCAACGGAGCTCTACGACTTTTATAGCGCAATCGTTGAAAAGCGTAAACCCGAAGTTGACGGCTGGGAGGCTTACAAAGACATGGCAATACCTTTAGGCTTCTACGAGTCTGCAGTTCTAGGGAAACCCGTAAAAATCAAGGATGTAGAAGAGCTTAAAATTGAAGAATATCAGGGCGAGATAAACGAGAAGAACGGTATACGTTGAACATTAAATGCACCCCCTTTTTGTTTATGGAGGGAAGTCCATTAAGCATAGATTTCGAAGAAACCGTAAAACGCATATAGGAGTCTGAGATTAAAAGGATAAATGAACATCTAGTAAAAAGAGTAAACCTATATCCAATCTTCTAGGCTATGAAACACATCAACTTACTACGAGAGATGGAGCCAGTATACGATTGATCGAGACGCCCTTATGAGGCTGACGTCATACGTCCCTAAGAGCCTTCATAGTAAAATTCAAGTGCCAATTACATTCATCGGAAGAATTGACATGGGTAAAAGAGTTTACACTATTATAAGAGACTTCTATTCGAGACTTTTGGTCAAAAACAATATACCTCTACACACTCAAGTTTCAGACCTAATAATGCGGTTTTAGGCCTATTTTCCAAGTAGGCTTTCAGGTAGAGCTATAGAGGCTTATTCAATTCCCTACTTTGCATAACTGATGCTCTCAATTTTGCCTCCTCTAAAGCTTTTAAAGCACTTGAGAAAATGGGCTCCTGTACAACCCCTTTTTCGTAAAACTCCTCAAGCTCATCCATGTCAAGCACTTTAGGCTCTTCGCCAGGTTTAGCTGAAACATCAACTGCTAAATCAACGTAACGCACCAGTCCCTTAACGACTTCTACGGGAGTGTTTATGTTCACATAAACTCCCTTAAACTCACCACGGCTGGAGAAGTACATATGCTCTATAAGCCAGTCACCTGGTTTAAACCGAGTTAAAGCGTAATCTCCAGGCTCTTTAGCGACCTCCAATCCATCGTAAAAACCCGAACCGGAAATTCTCCTCCTCACTGTTAAAAAGTCCGAGTCTATTGCCTCAACAACCCCTGGGTTAAGTTTTAAAATAGTCCCATCTAATTTCCTGTGTTCAAACTCTAACCTGCTACCGACTTCTATACTTTTAAACCCGATAAACCTATCTAGGCAGTCTTCGATGAAGGACCTATCAGCACCTCTAGCTAACATGAGCTCGGCTAGATCTACAGCCGCTCCGAATTCTCTAAAACACCTGTAAACATGATGACCTTTAACCGTTGGAACTACCGTAGACCTTAACTCATCTAGGAGGCTTTTGCATGGAAAGTCTAATCTATAGACTGATTCACCCTCCAACACTAGCCCGGACGGTTGCAGAGAATCTTTCCTTAGAAGTTTAGCCCTCCCTTTAAGCTCTTCAAATTCTCCTATGAGCTCTTCTACAGGTGCTTTAGCCGCTGTATTTTTCCACCGTATACCCCATCCATCTCTACGGAGTATGGATGATAGGTTTAAAAGCTCTCTAAAACGGGGGCTTTTCCTCATAGAATCGTCAAACGTCACCGTATCATTTTGAGTTAAACTCATGTAAAAACCATCAATAGCTATGTTGCTTTTGACTGGAACCAATTCACCAGTTCTCCAAATCGGTTGAACCGTTTGAACTAAAACTTCATCTCCATTTCTTAAACCTCCAACACCTCGAAGTAGACCTTTAAAAGAGTCGAAGTTTATTAAAGCATTACCGTTTACGTCTCCTACAACAAGTCCTTTATAAACAGACCCAACAGTTATGATGGACTTCCTTACAATAACGTATTTCAACCGTTCTACGATTACTCTCACTAATTTCTCGGCTTTTTCAGACGACCCTCTAACCAAGACGCCCTGCTTATCTGAAGTTTCAATAATCACAGCATCTGGTTTAACGTTTAAGTTTTTGACTTTAAACCTGGCGAGGATTGGATTGCTTGGGTAAGATATTTCAAAGCCCTCGTCTAGTAGAATCTTGGTAAGCGCCGTAGAATATATACCCCTTAAGTAGACCTTCAACGGCACACCTTGTCAAGCTAATCTCTAATACCTTCTAAGAAAGATATTGCCTGCCAAATCTTAGTTCTGGTATAGACTGGCACGTTGGGGTCTTGAGTTATCTCATCCAATATATCTATAACGTTTGAAGCCCTAGTTGCTAATGAAATCTTATCCGATTGAAGCTGGTCTATACTTTCCTTAGCAGCCCTCCTAATATTCCTCGGAGTAGTTGGATCTGAAGTTATCGACTGCAGTATCTGAATGGCTCTATTCACTCTATCCATATACTCCTCAACCTTTTTAGAGGACTTCTTACTCTTAGAAGACAAATGACACCCCCCGGTTTCCATTAAATGAAAACCTTTAATCTAGCGTTACGATTTAATACCAGTTAAAGTATAATTTTAAGTTTGCTGAGGCGATTTCAATGAGCGACGATTACGTGAAGAAAGCCGCCGAATATATTAAAATGGGAGCTACAATGCTTTCCGAGTCGTGTCCAATTTGTAAGGTGCCTCTTTTCAAACTCGGTGAAGATGTGGTCTGCCTCAACTGTGGCAGGAAGATAATACTGGTTAAAGAGGATAGAGAGGCCGTAGCAGCTAAAACGCCTCTAATATTAACGGACATTGAAGAGAGCTTAGTCACCAAAATACTTGAAGTAA
>CAYWZZ010000008.1:0-65567 GCA_964463005.1 uncultured Candidatus Bathyarchaeia archaeon
AACCAGCGCCAGCAGTTCTCAGAGTACATGGCCACTGGCCTCATGCTAAGCATCAGGATGCTGTGCAAGCTACTTGCATAGGTTTAGCCTTAAGAGGCTATGTGGCTTTAGCTCTCGATAAAGTAGGCTATGGTGAGAGGAGGTATCAGGGTCATTGGGAGGGCTATGTACTACCATCTGTAGGCTTAACGTTACAGGCCATTGAGGTTTATGACAACATGTGTGCTATAGATTACCTCCAATCTAGGAGAGAAGTCGATCCTGAGCGTATAGGTGTGACTGGGGCCTCTGGCGGTGGAAATCAAACTATGTATTTAGCCGCATTGGACGATAGAGTGAAGGTTGCGGCTCCAGTATGTTCAGCTGAAGTTTTCGAGGATCAAGTTACATCCGGCAGGTGTTTCTGCGAATGCATCCCAGGTATGCTTAAATTTGCCAACGTACCTGATATACTAGCATGTATAGCTCCACGCCCACTTCTAATAGTTAGTGGAATATTAGATGAGACCTTTCCAATAACATCCGCTAGAAAGGCCTTCTCCCGCGTGAAACACGTGTATGAGCTTATGGGCTGTGGTGATAAAGTAGCTATGTATGAGAGTTACGCACCGCACGGATACAATAGAGAGATGAGGGAGGCTGTATATCGCTGGTTTGATAGGTGGCTTATGGGAGTTGAAAGAGATTGCCGTGAGCCCAGTGTAGTGGTTGAACCGCCTGACTCAGATGCACTTAAATGTTTCCATAATGGTCTTTTAGGAAAGGGTGAGACGCTATTTTCAATTTACAATGCGAGGTACGACTCTTTAAAGAGATTTGCAAAATTGAGCCCGGAAGAATACCTCAAACATAGGGAGGAGCTTAAAAAGCATATAGTTGAGGATGTTTTTGGAGGTTTTCCGGATAAGACGGATTTAGACGCTAGAATACATAAGGTTGAGCATTTAGACCAGATAACTATGGAGTATGTAAGCTTTAGAAGCGAGTGGGACATACTGATTCCCGCAATCCTCTTAAGAAAGGGGGATGAATTTGAAGAGGCGCATGTTTTTCTAACACCTTCAGGTAAATCGACGCTATTCGCCGATAGAAGGGTTAGAGAAGCTGTTGAAAGCGGAAGCCTTGCCATTCTAATAGACTACAGAGGTGTTGGAGAGACAGACTACGATGAAAGTATAGTTGCTAAGAATAGTCTAGTCTTAGGAAGGCATATACTTGGAATGAGAGTGTTTGATACCTTGAGAACTGTAGATTATCTAGCGTTTAGAGGGTTTTTACGTAAAAGGCTTATAGTTCACGGGTTTTCAGAAGCCGGGCTTATAGCGTTGTTCGCGGCAGCTTTAGATAGTCGTATAGATGAAGTTGAAGTTGAAAGGCTTCTAGCATCCTACAGAATGGGAAGGTCTTTAGCTCAGCCTCCGAGTCTATACCCGCCTAGGATACTGCTTTACGCTGATATACCTGAAGCCGCCGCCCTCGTAGCACCTAGAAGGATGCTGATTAGAAAACCAGTAGATAGTTCTGGTGCCGTATTGAACTTTGAAGACGCAGGCAAGGTTTTCGATTTCACCATTAGAGTATACGAAGCGCTCGCTACAAGAGACGCGTTTAGAATTGAAGTCTGAAGTTAAGTGAGGAGTGAAGACTTAGCCATTAACGTATAAAGTATTGACCCTAATTGGACGCCTACTAGGTTTCTAATGGGTATCACCGAGTAGCTTGACAAATCCGTAAACTCTCTACACATAAACTCTATCTTTTTCAAACTCCACCTGCTATGCTCCTTGAGGATGGGTTCATCGGGTTTTTCACGGGTTAGCCTGTAGAATAGCCCAAATCTAAGCATTCCGTAAAAGTAAACCCTAGCAACCATACTATCGAATAATTCTGAAACAGTAGCTTGACGAGCGGTAGATGGGTCTTCACTAGCCCAGTTCTTCTTGGCTTTAACGGATTCCAAACCAACCCTTATAAACTCTGATAGAGCTTCATAGAATGGGGAGGATTCGTCAACATAACGTCTAACAGCATCCAGCCTTCGCTTAAGCTCTACAAGCTGACGTCTAGTTTTTTCAGCTTCTAAAAGTATGACGTCTCTACGCTTGACACCTACAGGAGTAGTGTTAGCGATCCTCTCATCGTATATATAGGGGACCTCGCATACGACCGTTAAAGCATCTCTGTTAACGCTCTTTACATACTCATCGCTACTAGTACCACTCTTTATAACTTCAGAGGGGTCTTTCTTAAGATGCTTAGCTAGATACTCGTATTCTTCAACTACAGTCGGCATTTTGAATATGGTGTCGGCAAACTTGCCAACGTAGGGTACTTCAGGCTCGCCTAGGTGAAGGGGGATGTTGAACCTAGATACTACCGTGTATAGTTTATCGTATACGTTTGGAATGGGGTCTGAGAGGTAGAAGTAGGCTCCGCAGAACCCAGCATTATGAAGAGAACTTACATAGTCGGGTTTTATCTCGCTGATCAGATTCATTAAAGCACGCGTCTCGGGAATAGGTCTATCAAACTTTAACGTTTTATACTCCACTGGAAAAGTCCACTCAACTTGCTTATACCCCGGAGGTCTATAGTAGTTTAAAGCATATTTTTTGGGAGACCAATCTCCTTTAAACCAACCCTCGTTCAATCTAGCTCCGAAAGGATCCACGCACTTTACGATATACCACGTTGTATTCATTTTACTCATAAACTCATTATCCGATGCAATCCTCCATGAGAGGTACTCCAAGGTCATGCTTCCAATTGGCTCATTGGGATGTGGAAAGGCGAATAGTAGGGCCGTCAACTCTCCTGATCCTATTCTAAGGCAGTTGATCGGCTCCCCATTTCTAGCTTCACCTATCTCAAACATGAAAACTCTATCCGGATATTTAGACGCTAGTTCTCTGGCACTCATGTTAAGCTCATCAACCGTCATAAACTCTTTGAAAACCGGAATATCGTTTAAAACCCGCCACACTATATCTTCCAACTTCAACACCCCCAGCAAGTTACAATACCTAAGTATTTATACTTGAGGTCTTCATATACCTTAATGATTGATTATGTCGTTTAAAGTCGTCCTCATAGGTGCTGGAAGTTACGTATTCGGTAAAAACCTTATAACAGATATACTATCATACCCGGAGCTTAGAGACTGCACGATAAGTCTTATGGACATAGATAAAGATAGACTAAGTCTCACCGAAGCTTTTGCGAGGAAGCTAGTAGATCAGTGGGGTTTTAAAACTAAGATAGAGGCTACGACTGACCGTAGAAAGGCTTTAGAAGGAGCTGATTACGTTGTGACGTCTATCAGAGTTGGCGGTCTTGAAGCTACGAAGTTAGACTTGGAAATACCCCTGAAGTATGGGATAGATCAAGCCGTAGGAGATACTGTTGGACCTGGAGGAGTATTCTACGGTTTAAAGAACGCTTCAGCTATTCTAGACATATGTCATGACATGGAGGAGCTTTGTCCAAACGCCCTCTTAATGAATTATACAAACCCCATGGCTATAATATGTTGGAGCGTGTATGAGGGTACTAAAGTAAACGTGGTTGGACTATGTCATAGCGTTCAAGGAACTGCGTATACCCTTTCAAAGTACATAAATGCTCCTCCAGCAGAAGTATCATACCTCGCAGCTGGTATAAATCACATGTCTTGGTTTTTAGAGTTCAAGTGGCGTGGAGAAGACGCATATCCTATTTTAAGGAGGAGAGTTGAAGACCCGGAGTTTTATAAAGGTTTAGCTAAAGGAGACTTAGTTAGGATAGAGGTTTTTAAAGCCGTAGGCTATTATCCAAGCGAGTCGAGCCACCACTTATCGGAATACTTGCCATATTTCAGAAAAAGACAGAATATAATGGAGAAGTACGGATTATGGGGTAGTTTAAACCGTATTAAATCTATAGAGGATAGAAGTAGGGAAAACGAAGCTTTTAGAAAAATGATCGAAAATTCTGAGAAGATTCCTATACGTAGAAGTGCGGAGTACTGTTCCACGATAATATATTCTATGGAGACTGGAACAGTTAACTTAATCTACGGAAACGTTAAGAACACTGGGTTGATTACAAACTTACCATATGGATGTTGCGTTGAAGTACCATGTCTTGTAGATAAAACTGGTATACACCCCTGCTATATCGGCGAGCTACCGCCACAATGTGCTGCTTTAAACAGAATGAACATAAATGTTCAAGAACTTGCGACTAAGGCCGTATTGGAGAAGAGTAAGGAATTGGCATTTCAAGCGATAATGGTAGACCCATTAACCAGCGCAGTACTTACTATAGAAGAGATAAGAAGCATGGTGGATGAAATGTTTAAAGCTGAAGAGAAGTATCTCAAAGGGTATACTTAAGTTGCTAGTAGAATTCAACCTATAGAGTTGAAGACTCATCGCCTAATATTGGCAGTTCTGAGGGTTTTTCTAAGATTGTGGCTGTGTATCTATTGGAGACTACGCAAATTACAATCATATTCTGAAGTAGTTAAGTATGTCAAAGCTTTATTATGGTAGTAATCTATACTTGCTAGAGGTGTTGAATTGATCAAACCAGTTGTTTTTAAAAAATCAAAACCAGGATTTAGTTGGAATCTTGCATATACCTGAAGGCTTGAATTCAGGGGAGAAGACGCCAGGAATAGTTATGTTTCACTGGAAACAAGACAGAAGCTCATCGACTTTTCGTCCAAGTGGCAAGAAGCCTATGTAAATCCGGCTTCACGGTTCTCCGCTTTGATTTTAGAGGCTCAGGTGATAGCGATGGCGAGTTTGAGGATACAACCCTTCCCGGTGAAGTAAGCGACGGTGAAGCTGCTTTAACGTTCCTCATAAGGCAGAGAAGCGTAGATAGGAGGAGGGTTGGCATCATAGGTTTAAGTATGGGTGGAAGAGTCGCTACGATACTGGCGTCTAAAGATGAACATGTAAAATTTGCAATACTATACTCAGCAGCCTTAGATCCTTTACGTGATAAGTTTCTAAGACAGATGGATAAGGATAAGTTGGAGAAGCTTAACTTAGGTGAAGCCGTTGAAGTTTCAAATGGTTGGTATTTGGAAAAAAAAGGCTTCTTCGATATGATCGATTACGTGATACCCTTCGAAGTTATGGGTAGGATTAAGATTCCAATGCTGATCATACATGGAGATCGAGACTTCGTAATACCTTTAGAAGAGGCTGAAAAAGGTTATAGCATTATCAAAAGTTTAAATGATAAAAATGAACTCTACGTAGTTGAGGGTGGAGATCATACATTCTCGAAGAAGGAGCATACATTGAAGGTTATAGATAAGACGTTGAATTGGCTTAAACGAGTGGTTTAATTATGGTTTGGTGTAGAGGCTGACTCTTATAGTCCTCTAAGTATTAAGTTAAGCCGTATTTCTCAGACATTTTTCTCAGGAAGGCTTCAGCTGTTTCAAGGCTTAAGGTTGAAGTTTGAATGAAAACTCCTTTAGGCGATATTTGATCTAAGATAGGCATTACTTTAGATATTGGAATCCCGGGTATTTGAAGAAGCTTTCCAGCCTGCTGTATTTTCCTATACAGTGGAACCCAACAGCTCTCACCTGGATCTGGGTTTCCAGCTCCAGGGATCCATTGTATACCGTTGAGTTCGCTTATGCTTAAAAGTTTATCAAGGTGAGGGAGTTCACCGGGTCCATCTAGATGCCAGAAGCTCCTCTCAAAGAATTCACATTCTTCCTCTACCAGTGAAAGTATGAATTCGTCGAATAGCTTGGGCGAAAGATACACGCTGAAGTCGCATTGAAGTATGAATGATTTACGTTTACTCCATAGCGTAGCCCAGTTTGAGAAACCATAAGCATTCGTATCTATAACATCTGAAATTCTTTCAAAGCAGTAAAACCAGATTTGATGTAGATGATTTAAAACCTTCTTAACTTTAGAGGGATCGTAGAACATGTCTTTAATCAATTTTAAAGCTCCTCCTCTAAGATGAGCTAAACTGGTGGCTACATCTAAGAGGTCTGTAAAAGCGACTATCGCCTTATCTCTACACATGGTTGAAGCCTTCTCGGTACATTCAATTACGTAACGCCACCATTTGTTCTCCGGTTTCAATTCGACGTTTAAGAGATCGTCTAGAGAAAACGAGCCTTTAAACCAAGATGTCCCCACTCTAGGGTTAAAATTTACGTCGGAGCCTAGAAAAGCCGATAGAGCACCAGGCCCAATGTTCACCCACACATTGGGATAAGCTTCACACATGAATAATGTTTTGGAGAAGCATTTGAATAGAGCATTTAAAGCTTCTTCTGGGGGGAACCTCATAAAAGCCCAGCTTAAGGTTAGAGAGTAGTCATTAAGGTCTACATTGGGCTGTATATATGTTAGGTATACTAGCGGTCTACTTAGCTCGCCCTCCCACCAAGCCTCATATGCTTCGGAAACCCTTTCCCAATTCTCCTTGTAGAGTAGAGTTCTCAAAAGACCACCACTTGAAGCTACGGTAAGGTTATTTAAAAAGCTAGGGCCCTCTAGAATAGTTTAACTTAAATTACACTATAGCGTAGTTTTCTCCACGGTGTTTAAATGAGCGGTTTAAAAAAGCTTCTTAAGAGTGGTGGTTTAGCTCTTGGAACATGGATCACCATAAATCACCCAGATGTCGTGGATGCTCTGTCGGAATTGCCCTTCGACTGGTTTGTCTTCGATATGGAGCATGCTCCCATAGACATTGGAGACCTTGAAACATTGGTCATGCCTCTTAAAGGGGTCAATATTGCTCCACTCGCAAGAGTTCCATGGAACGACTTCGTAATGGTTAAACGGGTTCTAGACATCGGCATACAAGGGGTTTTAATACCATGGGTTAATAGTAGAGCTGAGGCCGAAGCCGCCGTAGCGGCTTCTAGATATCCACCTAGAGGTGTAAGAGGTGTTGGACCTAGGAGATGTGTTAGGTTTGGTAGCCGAAACTTTATAGACTATTATGAGAAGTTTGAAAAGGAGGAGCTTGTAGTCCTCGTTCAGATTGAAACGGCTAAGTCTCTTGAAAACTTGGAAGAGATACTTTCAGTCGAGGGAATAGATGTAGCCTATGTAGGTCCCATGGACTTATCTGTAAACTTAGGTATACCGACTAGATACGACCATCCTAAATTTAAGGATGCTTTAAGAAGAGTTAAAGAGGTTTGTGAAAAGTACGATGTAGTTCCGGGTATTCATACCTTTAGTGTTGAAATGGCTGAGAAGATGGTGAAAGATGGTTTTAGGTTCGTGGCTTTAATGAGTGATACTAAGATTCTAATATCCGGGTTTAGAGAACTTCTGAGTAGATTTGGAAGGGAGGTTGTCGGCGAAGCGAAAGGATACTAAACTCTAAATCTTTTTAAATAGCGTACTTACTGTGGCTACTACGTCTAGAACCCCGTAAACTTAAACGATTATATAAAGGTTTAACGGACTTTAGATTAGAATATGGATCCAACTAGATTGTCTAATATCAGACGGGCTATGGAGAGTGAGGGGTTAGACCTTCTCATATGTAGAAGCCCTGAAAACGTTTTGTACCTGTCTGGTTACTGGCCTATTACAGGGTGGTCTTTAGCGGTTCTACCGTTAGAGGGGGAGCCGGTTTTAATAGTACCGGTTTCCGAGCTTGAATATGCTAGAGATGGGTGGATTAAAGACGTAAGGCCATATGAGGGTGAAAGTCTAAAGGAGGTTTTCAATCCATATAAAGTTATGGCTAAATATTTAGAGGAGTTTGGACAGCATAAATATGTTAAAATCGGTTGTGAACTTAGCCTTGAAACAATCGCCACTAATAGCGTTGTAGGTGAAGTGAGCTACGCTAGCGTTCCGACGTTTAATATGCTCCGTAAAGTGTTTGGAGCGGAGCTTGTCGATGCTTCTGGGATTCTTGCAAGACTAAGATCCGTTAAGTCTGAGTATGAAATAGAAAAGATGAAACTTTCAGCTAAACTTGCATCATTAGCTATTGAGAGATTTCTTGAGAGTATTTCGGAGGGGGTTAAGGAGAGTACACTTGCTTCAATCGCTGAGGCGGCGGTGTATGGCGAAGGTGTCAGATTTGAAAATAGAGTTAGGAGGGCTAGAGGCTTTGCATTTGTAATGTCCGGTGAGAATACGTCTAAGGCTTGGTATCCATTTAATATTTCGACGGGTAGAAGAGTTAAAAGGGGGGATGTCATACTTTTAGAGCTCAATGTATGTGCTGATGGATATTGGGTGGATATTACAAGGACGTGGGTTTTAGGTAAACCTTCAAGTGAGCAGGAGACTATTTACTACACGATATTGGAAGCTCAGGAAGAAGTTTACAAGTTTGAATACGATCAAGTAGAAGCTTCAAAAGTTGATGAAGTTGCTAGAAGCCTTATAGCTAAGAGGGGGTTCTCTAAGTTTTTCCCGCATAGATTAGGTCATGGAGTTGGTTTAAGAATACATGAACAACCAACTTTACATCCAGCATCAAGAGATATACTCAGAAGAAATACTACCCATACTGTTGAGCCTGGAGTTTATATGGATAAGTTTGGGATACGGTTGGAAGATGTTGTAATAGTTCAAGATAAGGGCGTAAAGAATCTCCTTGAAAAATATAAAAACCTTAAGCCTTAAAAGTTAGTGCTTTTCTTCTTGAAAGTTTCAATTTCACCCGTACTTTCTGAACGATACTGCTCCGTTGAAGGTGGTGCGGACGTATTTGACGCCCGCATAATCTTCATGAGGTATTCTTTTAAAGATTAAATGCTGAGAATGTTAAACAAGTTAAAGGGAGAGTTAGGTTGAACGTTATAGTGATAGTTGTAGATAGTTTAAGGCAGGATCATGTAAGCTTCTACAATAGAGGAAAGCCTGTTTTTGAAGACGTACCGGCTTGTAAGACGCCTAATATAGATAGATTTGCAGATGAATGTGTGGTTTTTGAAAACGCCTATCCATGCGGTTTACCGACTATACCCGTGAGAACCGAGCTTATGACTGGACAGTATACGTTACCCTATAGGCCTTGGAGTCCATTGAGGGATGAAGATATAACACTAGCCGATATTTTGAGGAGAGAAGGGTATGTGTGGTTTGATTTCAGATACCTACCATCTCGCTAGACCCGGTATGAACTTTCATAAGGGTTTTCACAGCTTCATTTGGACTAGAGGTCAAGAGTATGATTCCTATATTCCTCCACCACCTCTCAGGAAAAGGGTGGAAGACTATGTAAATAAAAACTATACCAGTGAGTGGAAGAATCTTGTAGCAAGGTTTCTAGCTAATACTGAAGAGTTTTCGAGAGAGGAGGATTGGTTTCCAGCTAGGGTGGTCATGGAGTCTTTAAAATGGCTTAGGAGAGCCAGAGCCGCGAGGTATGGTAAGATTTTCCTGTGGATAGACTGCTTTGACCCACATGAGCCTTGGGATCCTCCTCCAAGCTTTGACGTTTACACAGACCCAAACTATAGAGGAGCTAGGCTCATACTTCCAATGAGAGGGTACGCTTCTAAGTGGGCAACTCCTGAAGAGGTACGCTATATAAGAGGGTTGTATGCAGGTGAAGTATCATTTGTAGACCATTGGCTCGGCCTCCTATTTAAAGAGCTTGAAAATTTAGGATACTACGACGACTCCGTCATAGTTTTCACAGCCGACCACGGGCATCCACTTGCAGATCATGGGAAGTTCCTTAAAGGTGCAGATAGATTGTACAACGAGCTACTTAAAATACCGTTTATGATAAGACTTCCAGGCGGTGAAAGACCTAGAAGGACGAAAGCCATAGTTCAATTCCCAGATCTATTGCCAACACTCCTAGATTTACTTGGCTTCAAATGGGAGACCATTCCCACACAGGGGAGGAGTTTTCTACTAGTTTTGATGGGAGAGTCTAACAGTCACAGGCGTTATGCGATATCAGGGTATTACGAGGGGGTGGATAGATGTGTGAGAGACGAAGAATGGTCTTTAATTCAACGGCCTGAGGGGCAACCGGATGAATTGTACAATATTAGAGAAGATCCTAGAGAAAGTAGAAATCTAATAGATAAGTATCCTGAAGAGGCGAAAAGGTTAGCTAAAGCTTATGGAAGTATTTTCCGAAGAAGTGAACAACGCGTAATTAAAGGGATACAGGGTAGGTATGAAATCCCATGATTATTTGTTTAAAGCTTTACAGTTTAGAGAACTAGTTTTACGCTTTTTATGTAAGCCTCCAGCTTCTCGTAGAGACCACTGTAAATGTTCAAAGCATAGTTTAAAGCTTCATCTACCGTTCTCTTTCCAAGTTCAACCTCGTACATAATCTGTTCAACGAACCTTCTTGTTTCAGGCGTCACCAACTGTTCGTCTACATTCCCCAGCAGTTGAATCAATCTTTCACCTAGTTGGGTAATTATGAATGTTCTCCGCTTCTTATTAGCATATCCTCGATCCACTATCTTTGATGGATATTCGTGTCTTGTCGCATCCGTGCCTATCCCATTCTTCTCCAGCAATTTTAGAAGCTCAGATTCTGTCAGCCTAGAGGGAGGTTTAGTCTTCCTTTCTACAAGTTCAACCTTTAAAACTGGCAGAATTTCTCCAGGTTTAACCTCAGGTATTTGACTGACGTCTTTGGGTTTAAAGAACGGGAAGACATCGTAAAAGCCTTCGTCAACTATATACCGCCCCGTAGCATTCATAGGGACATCTCCTAAACGTACATCTAATCTCCAACGCCTTAATAATGCATCTTTAGAAGCCACATTAGCAATATATCTTCTGGCTATGTAGAGCCATATCTTACCCTTAACATCATCATACGGATATAGTTTTACAGGATATATTGGAGGATGGGCATTATCGTTCTTCTTACCATTCTTAGGTTGAAATATACCAGTTTTAACGTATTTGCCGAGGGGCGTATTGGAAAGCATATCCAAGACGTACTTATGATCCATTCTGATCCACATATTCGTCTGAGTTCTAGGGTAGCTTATGAAGCCGTTGGCGTATAGATCTTCCGCAAGGGACATTATTTTAGCACTACTTATTCCAAGTATCTTAGTAAGCTCCTGAAGCATTACGTCTGTATCCGTGGGCAACGGTCTATGCTCTGAGAATAGTTCAGATTTGAAGGAAGAGACAAAAGCCTCCTTAACGTTTCTGACCTTCTCATATAGGGCTAAAGCTTGCGATTTATCCTTTATAGGATTTGAAGAAACTTCAACCTTAACCCCTCTAATATTTAGAATAGCCTTCAACTCGTAGTACGTCTCAGGTTTAAAGTTTCTAATTTCCATTTCACGCTTATATATAAACCAGAGGGTGGGTATTTGACAGGATCCCCACGATAAAAGCTTATACTGATAACCATTTCTACGCGCAGATAACGTAAGGAGCCTCGTATAAGTTGCACCAGTAACGAGGTCAAATTTTGAACGAAAGTACGCTTTCCAAACCCAACCCCAGTTTAAATCAGGCTCAAGCCTCGCCCAAGCGTCTCTAAGCTCGCTGGCCGCCGTTGAATTAAACCTCATACGCATGTATTTAACATGACCACAGACATTCCTAGCTATTTGAAGAACTTCATAAGCTATTAGCTCACCTTCATGGTCGTTATCTGTAGCTAGAATTAGAGAACCGTTTAAGTTCTTTAAAACCTCTTTAAGGCTCTTGTAAGTTTTGAAGTCGCGGATCACCCATTTAACAGGAGCTTTAAAGAGCTCTTTGGGATCTACAGTTCTCCAGTTGTTGTACTCCTCTGAGAAATCCAAGTCTAGAACGTGCCCTTTCAACGCGAAAGTCTTAGGAGGCGGTGAGATAGCTCTACTTATCGCAACGGCTACTGAGCCTTTTTCTGTAATAACGAGCATGAGGTACTATAAGATAGGAAAAGGCATAAGAAAAACATTATCTTCATCTTCTAGTTATATTATCCTCGCTACTCTGAGGAATCGTTATAAGTGGTGTAGCTCCACCACCGATTATTAAAATCGGCCTTTCAACCCTCTGAAGCTGCTCCAACAAGACGTATATTCTTAGAACTTCAAGGTCTCCTGTAGCATTATATATCCTCGTAAGGGCTGTTTTAATAGCTTCAGCTCTAAGTAAAATCGCTTCAGCTTCTCCCTCTGCCATTATAATCTTTTCCATGGCAGTAGCGTTTGCAAGAGTTAAAATCCTCTCACGCTCATACTCAGCCGCTATTTTCTGCTGATACGCAGCTATCTTAGCTTCTATAGCCTGCTTAATACGATCTGGAAGCCTTATACCCCTAAGCATGACGTCGTGAAGCTTTATCGCTTTAAGCGTAGGGTCGCTCTCTATTCTACGCCTATAGGTTTCTTCTATTTTCGTGGCGAGCTCTTCTCTATTAGAAATCACCTCTTCAATAGTGTATGAGGCGATAACGTCTCTGACGATTTGACGCATTATTGGAACTAAAACTTGCTCCTCATAATCAACTCTCGGATAGTTTTTAGCCAAGTCTAAGAAAAGGTTTGGATCTATGGAGTATGTAAAAGATTCTTCTATCGTTATTTCAACACCATCCTTAGTTAAAGCGGTAATAGGAGGATAATCTGCTCTAGCTTCAGTAGTCATATCGATGTAATCTATTGTGTAGAAGTCTTTGATTAAACCCTGCCAAGGCGCTTTTAGAAATACTGCGGGACCAATATATGGACCACTGTAGCTTTTAAATAGCGGGTCGTATACAACGGCGACTTCTCCAGGGCTTAAACTGGTTATACATAACGCTACTAGGATTGTAGACGCTAAGATTACGACTATAAAAACTGTTGCGATTTTCCAAATACCAGCTGAACGTCTACGTTTAAACCTCTCTTCAGGTTCGTAAGACCAATCCAAAATCTCACGATACAAATATTAAACGACCAAGATTTTATACTTATCTAATCAGGCTGTCAGAAAAATTTCACTTAATTTCTCAGCTCGGCTCCCTTTAATTTTCTGAGCCTATATCTAATTTTAGACTAGGAGGGTTCTCGAAAAATGAAATATCTTAAGAAATGGTGAGAGCCGGTTAACTTTCACCATTCCGCTTAATAAAAACTTCTGGAAGCACAAGAAAACCCAGTGATGAAAATCCTAGTGTAAGAGCCCAATCCCGAGGGGTTAGAGGCTCTAGATTGAATAAAGTACGGGCAATCTCTATGTATGGTAGTATGACGCTCACAATCATGCAGGTTAAGACCGATATTAGCAGGTATTTGTTAGACCATGGTTTAACTTTTAGGAAACAGTTGTGTTCTGAACGGCAGTTCCATATAACTATAAGCTCGAAAAACATCAGTTGTATGAAAGCCAGAGTTCTAGCTTTATTAAAATGATCCCCCCAAATGATGTAGGAGGTCAGAAAAGAACCGAGTGCCCCAATTACTTGAAGTATAAAAGATGCGGTTACGAATAGCAACATGCCGTGGAAAATGCCCTCTTTTGGACTTCTAGGTTTTCTCTCCATTACATCTTCATCCGGCGGATCTATGCCTAGTGCTATTGCCGGAGGACCGTCTGTAAGTAGATTTATCCAAAGCAACATGATCGGTGTTAAGGGTATGGGTAGATTAAATAACGCGGCCACTGTTATCACAAGCAATTCACCAAAGTTGCATGCAAGTAGAAAGCGTATGAATTTCCTTATGTTATCGTATATGACTCTACCGCTTCGGATTGCTTCAACTATGGTTGCAAAATTGTCATCGGCAAGAATCATATCCGCAACTTCCTTGGTCACATCGGTACCAGTTATCCCCATAGCTATACCTATATCTGACAGTTTCAGTGCAGGAGCGTCATTAACACCATCACCAGTCATAGCTACGATATGCCCTCTTTTCTTCAACGCTTTTACAATCTTAGACTTATGCGCAGGTGAAACTCTAGCATAAACCGTTACGTTTTCAACAATTCTCTCAAGTTCTTCGTCACTCATCTTATCTAAGTCGCTACCAGTTAAAGCTACACTATCAGCCTTCCACATCCCTATTTCTTTAGCGACTGATATCGCTGTAAGCTTATGGTCTCCGGTAATCATGGCGACCTTTATACCGGCTTTCTCACAAACCCTATAGGCCTCTGTAACCTCGTCCCTAGGTGGGTCGATCATCCCAACAAGACCGATGAAGACCATATCGTATTCGATATCCTGAATATATGGATCTTCAACGTATCTATAGGCTAAAGCAAGTACTCTAAGCCCTGAAGATGCCATCTCATCATTAACTTTTAAGATTTCAAGTTTATCGTCATAGGTTAAATGTGGGGTTGAACTAGCTAAGAGTTTTCGAGAACACATCTGTAGAACTACTTCAGGCGCCCCCTTCATGAACGCTATGTATCTCCCATCTGGATTTCTATGTACCGTCGTCATACGTTTACGCTCTGAGCTGAATGGTATCTCTCTAACTCTAGGCATTTTAAATTCCAAATCTGCCTTCCAAAGTCCAGCCTTAGCAGCTACCGTGATGAGGGCGGCTTCAGTCGGATCTCCGTATATCGACCACCTACCATCTACATTCCTAAGTTCAGCATTCGAACATAAAGCTCCAGCGGTCAAGATAAGCTTTAAGTCTTCATCCACCGTATATGGTGCTCCGTTTAACAGGAAGCTACCTTTAGGTTCATAGCCTACTCCCGTGACGTCTATACGCTTGGAGCCCGTGTAGACTTGTCTAACTGTCATCTCGCCCTTGGTTAATGTACCAGTTTTATCTGAGCATATGAAGGTTACTGAGCCGAGCGTTTCAACAGACGCTAACCTTCTTATGATGGCATTTCGTTTAGCCATATTTCTCGCACCTAGAGCCAACGTTACAGTCGTTATAGCAGGTAATCCCTCTGGGACAACTGCAACTGCTAGTGCAACAGCCACCATAAAGCTCTCAATTAACGGTTCCCCCCTGAAGGCTTCAAGACCGAAGATAGCTATGCATAATGCCACTACAAGATAGGCTATTCTCTTAGCGAATTTATCGAGTTTGATCTTAAGAGGTGGCTCCTCAACCTCCATCATTTGAACCTGCTCGGCTATCTTACCGAATTCTGTACGCATACCAGTCGTAACAACTATCGCTTTCCCCCGGCCTGAGACTACGTGAGTCGCCATAAACACCATGTTTCTCCTCTCATGTATTGGAGCGTCTGGAGCTAACGGTTCAATGGTTTTCTCAACGGGTGTTGACTCGCCTGTTAAAACAGCTTCATTTGTCTTAAGCTCGTAAGCCTCTACAAGCCGACAGTCTGCTGGAATCCTATCCCCTTCTTCCAGAATTACTATATCTCCGGGAACTAGAAGTCTAGCCTCTATGGATTTGGCTTCTCCATCTCTTAATACTCTAGCCTTTGGCGTTGTAAGCTTCTGCATCGCTTCTAAAGTCTTCTCAGACTTGTACTCTTGAAAGAAGCCTATTATTGCATTTATCAAAACTATCGCCATTATTAGTGCTGACTCGGTGAGTTCTTCAAGTCCATGCTGCATGGACATAACGGCGGATATCAATGCAGCTACTATCAATATTAAGACGAATATTGATTTAAACTGGTTTGCAAATATCCTTAAAGCCGAAATCCGTTTAACTCTACGAAGCTCATTAAATCCATACTTGTTAAGTCGGACGGAAGCCTCCTCCGAGCTGAGTCCTTGAAGAGACGATTCAAGCTTTAAACAGACTTCATCGATAGTTAAAGAGTGCCATTGAACCTCCATAAGGCTTCAGTTTAGAAGTAGAAAACGCTCTTTTAAAATTTTCAGTATTAGAGAACGTTTATTACACCTGTTTAGCTATGTACATTCCTTCCGACAAATCATGAGATATTCAAATGCCTATGTTAACGCTTAATCAGAGCTTTAAAGCAGTCTACTCAAACGATTTTGAAATAAACAGTCGAAGAGTTGGGCTTAGAAACTTAAAGTTTTCCATGAAATTCTTCTGAGTAGAGCTTCGTTAACTCTAAATAGTAATAGCCATGTTCTAAGCTCGGTTCTATTTCACTACCTTCATGCCATTCATTCCACGAGCAGATTAAAATCCATCTTGAATCGTACTTGAGAGCAAGCCGCCATGTAACGTTGTAAGTTAATCCATCCCCTCTTTCAACCTTAAACCCAGGTATTCTAATCTTAGCATCGTCATAGCCTGGAGAAACGGTAGTACAGAAAATTAAGTTTTCTTGAGCTGCAATATCTTTCATCCTTAAATAGTAATTTTCAAGTAGGTTCTCCCCTCCAGAATGTAAAATCCCATTTGGAGAATACATATAGATGCCATTGAAAACCTTTGAATATTGAGTTTTCTCGGGGGAGAAGTCTCCAAGAAAAATAAATTTCAAACCCTCCCTCCTTAATTTTCCTATTATCTCAATCCAGCTCTCTACGGAGAAATATTCACACGCATAAATGAAGACTACAGGATAACCATTTATCTTAAGAAATTTCTCACTCTCACCATAACTAGTTATTATATACCTCAGTTCTTCAATAACTTCGTCTTTTGAAGCTCCTCTATACTCGTAGCCATCATAAAGTATTGATAGGAGTATTCCATTATGTTTTTCCGAGAAGTTTAACATTAGTTTAAAGTTTTCATCTATGTAATCGTTAGGAGGCCCGAACCAATCGAATATAAAGACATCTATACCATAGTGTTTAGCCCATGAAAAATGCTTCTCCAACACTTCCTCAGACCTTACGTCGTAGGGTTCAAGGATTGGATAATCCGCAGCTCCAATATCCCTTCTACCTTCACTGATAAATTTTTCAGGATTATGGTAAGCTACTATTTTTCCACTAGAGGTATCCATTATCCAATGGTTCCAATGTATCCACTTCTTACTCGGCCCATATGGGCTACCATACCATCCGTGATAAAAAGCCATAACATACCTCTGTACCTTCTTTGAGTCTACTTCTGGCTTCTTAAGAGCCATTTTACGGATTTCGATGATTTCTTGAATCTTCATACATCCATACACCAATAAACCCACTACAGATATAAATACGATAAACCCGAACATAAGCACGGATTTACGCATCTGCTAGTATAAGGGGCTAAATTTTTTATTAAAATTTCTGGAAATTTCACCCGCGTCTTCTAAATAGTATCACGCTTTAACCTCAGTATTATACTTAACGAGGGGCATTGCTAAGTTCGTATAACTGTGAGCGAGGTTTATGATGAGGTGGAGGCCATAAAGAACGACCATCAGTTGGAGGTTATATGGGCTGTGATGAACTCTATAAACGTTGGAGCACAGCGTAAAAGTTAAAGTTTAGTTTGCTTGAGAAATTACTATCTTTTGTGAGATGATGCTTGATATTGAAGTACCTAGACCTGACTTCGTTAGAAGGAGCTGGATGAGCCTTGAAGGGCTATGGGATTTTAGCTTTGATGATGACGATCTGGGGTTGAGTAAGAAGTGGTTTTTAGATGGATTGCCTAATCCCGTGAAGATAAGAGTCCCATATCCATTTCAAAGTAGGTTGAGTGGAATAGGAGACGAATCCATACATAATATTGTATGGTATTGTAAGACGTTTAAATTACATGAAGACTTCAAACAGGCTAGAGTCTTGTTAAAGTTTGGAGCAGTAGATTATAAGGCTATGGTGTGGCTTAATGGAGAATACTTAGGTGAACATGTAGGAGGATATTCACCCTTCAGTTTTGATGTAACAGACTACATCGATTATGAGAATACCCTTATTTTAAGAGTGGAAGATTTTCATGGAGATCAAGCTAGGGGAAAGCAGGATCCGAGGCTTAAACCCTCCGGATGCACGTATATGAGAATCACGGGGATATGGCAACCAGTTTGGCTAGAGTTGTGTGGGGATGCTTGGATCGATAGATTTCAAGTTTTTCCAGATGTTAAATCTAAAGGTTTTCAATTATACACGTATGTAAAGGGGTGGATTAATGGTTTAAAGCTTAGGTTAAAGGTCTTCCTAGCAGAAGCCGAACTCATAAACTTAACCCAAGAGGTGAAAGAAAACCCTCTACGAATTTCAGCTGAGCTTCCAGAAGTATGTTTATGGTCTCCCGAAGAACCCGACCTATATACAATTGAGCTTTCAATTGAAAAGAACGGTGTGATTCTAGATGATGTTAGGGGCTACTTTGGTTTAAGAAGCGTAAGTATTGTAAATGGGAAAATAGCGTTAAATGATAAGCCCGTTTACCTTAAATTCGCGTTGGATCAGGGCTTCTTCCCAGATGGGTTATATGCGGCACCTAATGTTGAAGCCTTAAGAAGAGATGTTGAAGCTGTCAAGAAGCTCGGGTTAAACGGCGTTAGAAAGCATCAAAAACCAGAAGACCCTAGGTATTTCTACTGGTGCGATAAACTCGGAGTCTTAGTTTGGGAGGAGATGCCGGATTGGGGTATGAGCCTTGAATATAAAAACCTTAACGGCTTCTGGAATGAAGTAGAGGCCGTAATCATTAGAGATTTCAACCACCCGTCGATAATAGCTTGGGTTCCATTTAATGAAAGAGAATCTGTAAGTAAGAATATTGAACATCGGAAGTTTGTAGAGGAAATATGTCTAAGGATTAAACGCTTAGATCCAACAAGGCTTCTTGTGGACAACAGCGGCTATATCCACGTAGGGCCTACAGACATAATCGATATTCATGATTACAGCGGCTGGAAGGGATATAGACACTTTAAAGACGTTCTTCTGAAAAGGATTCAGTCTTTAAAAACAGGAGAACCGGAGAAGCTTAGGATAACAGTTGAAGATTTTAAATATAATGGTCAGCCTATAGTGTTGAGCGAATGGGGAGGTTGGGGGATCAAGGGATTTAGACCCATTGTAGACCGTGAGGTTTATGTTTACGGCCCTCCAGTCGCGGATGAGTGCGAGTTTCTAACGAGATATAGGGAGAACATAAAAGCAATACGTGAATGTGAACTTCTAGCAGGGTTTTGCTACACTCAACTCTACGACGTAGAAGGCGAGTTAAACGGCTATATGACTTATGATAGGAAGTGGAAGGTGAATCCAGAGCAAATAGCTAAGATACATGAGACCATTGGTTTCTAAGTTTCATCGAGTTTGGAAAATCAACATATAAAACGCTATTTCTACAACGTCCCAACGAGTTTCCCAATATAGAGGCGCGTTATCTACTTGCGTTCATTAAGTATTCATGGATCGACCTAGCCGCCCTCCTCCCCGCCCCCATAGCACTTATAACCGTTGCTTCACCAGTAACTACGTCACCTCCAGCATATACACCCTCTATACTTGTTCGCATATTCTCATCAACAATTATCGTACCGTCTTTGGCTACTTTAAGCCCAGGAGTAGTCTGCTGGATGAGTGGGTTGGGTCTTCTGCCAATTGCAACTATGACTGTATCCACATCCATTAGAAAGTTTGAGCCCTTTATAGGGATGGGTTTACGTCTTCCAGATTCATCCGGCTCAGATAACTGCATCCTTATACATTCCATCTTTTTAACCCAGCCTTTTTCATCTCCATGATAAGCTACTGGAAGCGTTAGGAAATCAAATAGTACGCCCTCCTCCTCAGCGTTCTCAACTTCCTCCCTTCTGGCAGGCATCTCAGCCCTTGACCGTCTATAAACTATGTGAACCTCCTTGGCTCCAAGTCTCAAAGCACACCTTGAAGAATCCATCGCAACGTTTCCAGCTCCAATAACCGCTACTTTATTACCAACTTTAATTGGAGTATCCCACTTTGGGAAGAGGTATGATTTCATAAGGTTAACGCGTATCAGGAATTCATTTGCACTGTATATTCCGCAGAGGTTTTCTCCCGGTATTTCCATGAAGATTGGCGGTCCAGCGCCCGTTCCAATAAATACGGCATCAAAACCCTCATCTTTCAGAAGCTCTGGAATTGTATAAAGTCTACCAATAAGAGTATCCGTTCTTATGTTAACCCCAAGCTTTTTCACGTAGTCGATTTCCGCTTGGACGATACGTTTAGGAAGCCTAAACTCTGGAATACCATACATTAGAACTCCTCCCGGCTCATGGAGAGCTTCAAAGACAACAACTTCATGTCCCAGTCTAGCCAGATCAGCTGCCACAGTAAGTCCAGCTGGACCTGCACCTATGACTGCTACACGTTTACCAGTGGAGGGAGACTTTTCCGGAATCTCAACTCCATGACTTAGTTCCCAATCGGCTAAAAACCTCTCCAGCCTACCGATTTGCACCGGATCGCCCTTCCTACCTAGTAGGCAGTTTTTTTGACATTGATCCTCTTGAGGGCAGACTCTACCACAGATGGCTGGCAAACTATTCTTCTCCTTAATCTTCCGTATTGCCTCTCTAAACTCGCCCTTCTTTAGAGGTTTAATAAACGCAGGGATGTCTATTCCAACTGGACACCCCGGAATACATTGAGGATTAGAACATTGTAGGCATCTTTCAGCCTCCATCATGGCTTGCTCTTCACTATAGCCTAAGGCAACTTCATCAAAATTGCGTATCCTCACTTCAGGAGGTTGCTTAGGCATTGGAACAGCCTTGAATCGATCCCATTTACTCATAATCTTTAACCTCCTATCTTCTTATTCGCCTCCCAATAGTCTAAAGCCATCTTCTCTTCTGAGAGGAAAGTCATAGAACGCTTTATCAATTCTTCAAAGTCTACTTCATGGGCATCAAAGTCCGGCCCATCTACGCATACAAACCTAGTTTTACCACTAACAGTCACTCTACAAGTACCGCACATACCAATTCCATCAATCATTATTGGATTTAAACTGACTATTGTCTTAATATTGTAGGGTTTTGTGACGTTAGCTACAGCCCTCATCATTAAAGTCGGTCCGACTGCGTAGACTAAATCGAATTTATGCCCATCTTGGATTAACAATTTTAACACATCGCTTACAAACCCTTTATAACCCTTTGATCCATCGTCTGTAGATATGTAGAGTTCATCCGAGAACGCCATCATTTCCTTCTCTAAGATCAACAATTCGGCCGTTTTCGCGCCTATTATCGATACTACTCTATTACCTGCTCCTTTGAAGGCCCTTGCCACCGGGTAAGCGGCCGCTATTCCAACACCACCACCTACGACGCATACAACACCATAATTCTTCACCTCAGTGGGATTTCCAAGAGGCCCAAGAATATTCAATATTGCCTCACCCTCTTTAAGCTCTCCCAGTTTTCTAGTTGAAACTCCAACTTCAAGAAAAATCAGAGTTATTGTACCAGTATGAGCATCCCAATCCGCGATAGTTAGTGGAAAGCGTTCACCTACTTCATCAACTCTTAAAATAACAAATTGTCCAGGTTGCGCTTTCCTAGAGATCTCTGGAGCAAAAATTTTTAGAAGCTTGATCTTCGGCGCTAGTTCCCTCTTCTCGACTATCCTATACATCTCCCTTCCCTTTCTTTAGGTCTAGCTTTTAGACCTAGGAATTTTGTTTAAGTCAAAAGTTCAATTTAATCTTTAGTAGTCTCATCTATAGGTCTAAATTGCTGTAGAATACCATACAACACTATATCTTATTTAAAATGGATGGGGGGTATGTAGTACTCAACCAATCTTACCGCGTATATGTCTAAGACATCAGCCGATTTTCCCCTACAGCCACCTTCTCTATAGAGCTACTACTCTTGCCCATTTCCGTCCAATCCTAATCTCGATATTAAACCTTTAATTTTTCATACATTTTTTCAAGCGTCCATCGAATGGATGTTCTAAGTTCTCTAAGTCTACGTTTATCTCCGTAGTTTCTTATCCTGATTTCTCTGATAGCGTCTCCTTCTATCTTCAACTCATAGTCGAAAACTTTATCCGGATTTAACTTTCCCTCTTTAACAAGCTCTAGATCCTTACTTTTCATGGACTCAAGCACTCTACTGACAAGGAAAGATTGAAAAGGCGGCGTTGACACGTACAGGTTTAAGTTGGGTTCGACGACGACGTGAACATCCTTATCCGTTACGTACATCTTCGCTAAGAGAACTCCATCTGATGCTTCAAGGTTAAGCGTCTCTTGAGCCGTTATCTCAGGTGCTTGCGGAACGGGAACTGTTTCAACTTGAGTTGGTTGAGCCTGAAGTAGTTGAGGGGCTTCAACTTTTCTAAAGCTTTTAGATACTAAAAGTGAGTCTACAATCGATACGAGATACTCTAAGGTTTTAACTTCCTCTTTAAGAGATTCAAGCTTTTTCTGCAACTTTGCTTTAAGCTCAGCCAACTGTTTAACTTCTTCGGCTTCAGATTCGTTTAAACCCATCTAAAATAGTATTTGCAAAATTAACAGTTAAAGTTAACTGAAAATCTCAACCAGCTGGTGAAAAAGGAGTTTAAACGTGACATTTTGGCTATCATGTAAAGTTAAGCGAGTACGTACCGTGAGAGCTTACGTAATTTGATCGAAGGGTAAAGTAGACGCTCTGACTATGAGAAAGATTTTAGAAGTAATGTAGATGAAATATCAATACAGGTGTCTAATTGAGTTTACTAATAGGTTCGGATATAGGAACTTTAGGTACGAAAACCATTCTAGCGGATTGCGAGGGAAGAATACTCGCATCATCGTTCAGAGAATACGGGGTTTTAACACCTAAACCTGGATGGGCGGAGCAATGGCCTAACGTATGGTTTAATGCACTATGTGAAACCATAAAAGAAGTTTTAGATGTCTCTAAGGTTGATCCGAGGGAGGTTGCCGCCACATGTATAAGCGGTCTATACGGAGGTAGCGGTATTCCATGCGATAGGGAGATGACCCCTCTTAGACCGTGTATAATATGGGCTGATAGAAGAGCTACTGAAGAATGTAAATGGGTTAGGGAAAACGTAGGGGAAGATAAAATATTTAAGGTAACTGGTAACACCGTAGACCCATATTATGGCTACACTAAAATGTTGTGGATAAAGTTTAACGAGCCAGATATTTGGTCAAGAATACACCAAATAATCACCCCCAATGGATACTGTATATACAAACTAACTGGTTCAATAGCTTTAGACTTTTCAAGTGCTGGAAACTATGGTGGAATCTTGGATATATACAAGAGGGATTTCGCTGAACAGCTTATGGAAGAGCTTGGGATAGAGAGAAGATTCTTCCCGGAAAAACTCGTAGAATCTAAGCAGGTTGTAGGTGAAATTCACAGAGAGGCTTCGGAGCTTACGGGTCTTAAACCTGGAACCCCTGTATGTGCGGGGGGTATAGACGCACCAGTTAGTGCATTAGCCGTGGGAGCTTTAGATGATGGGGATTTAGCCCTCATGTTAGGTACTAGTATGTGTTGCGGCTTTATAAGCCATAAACCGAGGATTTCGATAAAACTCATAAACTATCCTTACGTTGCTAGAGATAGAGAATACCTGTACAGCTTTGCTGGTGTTTCTACAGCTGGCTACTGTATAAGGTGGTTTAGGGATCAGCTTGGACAAGTTGAAGTTGAAGCTGCTTCTAAGCTTAAACTTTCAGCTTATACTCTCCTAGATATGGAGGCGGCGAAAGCACCACCAGGATCTGATGGATTGATCTTCATGCCGCATATGATGATCGGCGATAGAGCCCCATATTGGGATGAATACATAAGAGGGTGTTTACTGGGTTTAACACTCTATCATACGAAAGCCCATATATTCCGAGCTTTTCTAGAAGGTGTCGCATATGGTCTTAGATATAGCGTTGATGCAGCTGTAGAAGCAGGTATGCCGATTAAGAGAGCTATATTGGTTGATGGTGGAGCTAAATCGGAGCTGTGGAGAGCTATTTTAGCCGACGTATCAGGGTTATCTATGGACTATATTGCTGAGAATCCAGGGGCTCCTCTAGGCGACGTCGTTTTAGCTGGTGTAGGAGTTGGATTGCTTAAAGACTATGATGTGGTTCGTGAATGGGTTAAATCGTCGCAAACAGTTAAACCAAACCCGAAGAATAGAGAGGTTTACGATAAACTCTATAAGACCTACCTTGAAGCTCTTAACAGATTAAGAGATGTTTTTAAATGTTTAACGTTATAATAAATTAGGTGGTTGAAATGGTTAAAATTTATCTAGGCTGGAACAACTGTTGGGCTGTTAAAAGATGGCCTCTTCCAGAAGAGTGGGCTGAAATATGTAGACAGATGAATGTTGAATACGTTCAGTTTTCATTCGATCTTCTCGACCCTAAGACTTCTGAACCCGCTTTATCGAATATGATACGCAGAATCAAAGATGTTACGTCTGAATACGGTATTAAAATACATTCGACATTTACTGGTTTAGCCGCATATTCAATGAACCTATTAACACACCCAGATGCTGGTATGCGTGCCGACGCATTAGATTGGTATGGAAGAGCTATAGAGGTTACCTCCCTCATGGGTGTGGACGCCACCGGTGGCCATATTGCGGCTCAAAGTTATAACGATTTCAGAAAGCCAGAGCGTAGAAAGTTTATAGAGTCTATTCTAGTAGACTCCGTTAAATACCTCTCATCTTACGCCAAGTCTATGGGTCTTAAAATGCTACTATGGGAGCCTATGCCAGTTTTAAGAGAGCCTCCTGCAACTATAGAAGATTCAAAGCGGATACTTAGCATGGTGAATGAAGGGGGAGGAGTACCCGTTAGACTTGCAATAGACCTCGGTCATCAGTGTACAATCAATGTATCCGGCAAAGATGCAGATCCATATAGTTGGTTGAGGGAGTTAGGTGCACTTTCACCCGTCATACATATGCAACAAACAGATGGAAAAGGAGATAGACATTGGCCTTTTACGGAAAAATACAACAGAATTGGGATTATAGATCCCAAAAAGGTTGTTGAAGCAATCGAAAATTCGAAGGCATCGGAAACGTACCTCATGTTAGAGTATATACCGCCCTTTGAAGAAGATGACAATAGGGTTCTTGAAAACCTTAAAGAATCGCTTAAATATCTCAAGGACTTCATTTAAAAAGTCTCATAGCGATACGTATTAATCTTTCATTTTTAATACGCTTCGAATAATATTATTCTCAGTAATATCAAAAAGTTTAAATATTCCTTTTTTTGTTCTAACCAAACTCAGGGTCTCTCTGCTAGAGAAGCTATCGAAGGGCGCACAGATATCTGGAGAAAGGGTTAGCGTCTTTCACCTCTCCCTGGCGGCTAAAAATGCAACTCCAATATTCTCCGGAAATCCATGTCGTGAGGTGATTGGAGGATGCTGATTAGAATGGAGGACTTAACGATTGAAGGCTTTAAACAGACGTTTAAGAAGATTCTTGAATTGAAGGAGAAGTCCGGTATTAAAGCTGTTTTAAATAATCCACCCGACCTATTTGAGAGAGCAAAACTTTATGGTGTGCAATTTAAAAACGGATCGTGGGGTTGGGCTTCAAATATTTGGCATAGGTCTGCAACGGGGAGTGTTGTAGTAACAAGTGATGAAGAATTGAAGAGCGAGCATAAGTTCCTCATGATGAGGGTTCTCGAGCATATTTTAGCACAAGGTCCTTTAATTCAAGTAGACTGTTATATTGGTTCATCAAAGTCGCCAGCTAGAATGCACGCAAGACTCTACTGCGACCCTCAATTCCCAGATATTGCTTACAGATGGTCTCAGCTGAACTTCCCCGCTCCTCCAGATGAAGAGCCTGACATTATGATTATAGCGATTCCACACTACCTCGGAAACCCCAACGTGCCAGGTACAGATCAAATGCTTCGGGTTATCCGTTTTCCATTACATAACTATACCATCATTACATGTAGCTCATATCAGGGGGAGGTGAAGAAGGCGGCGCTATCACACTGGATTTACCATGTTTATAAGAAGGGTGGATGTGGTGAACATGCTTCTTTAAAAGAGTTTACCGTCAAAAGAGTGGATGGTTCTCTAAAAAGGGTTGTAATGTGTATCTGGGGTTTAAGTGGAACTGGAAAGTCTACTCACAGCATGTACGTTTTCAGCGAACATAATAGACGGATATTCCTAGAGAAGTTCGGAGTAGACCCGACGGAATACGTTTTCGACCAGGTGATAAAGAATGACGATGTTGTAGCTATTTTTGAAGACCGCGTTTACGGTTCTGAAAGAGGTTCTTGGACTAAAACGGAAGACATAGATGAAACTCAATTCTCAATATGGAAGGCCGCAAATTCTCCGAGAGCTTTACACGAGAATACGGAGTTCGATTCTAATGGAAATCCGAGTTTTGAAGGAAAACTATTCCAATATTATGGTCTTCCGAATAAAAACGCTAGAAGCGTATTCTACTTGGAAGATACTGGATATTTTAACGGAGATATAGATTCCAGCGGTCCCCTAAACGTGGCGGTTTTCATAAGCCCTGGAAACCTGCATGATTATGCATGGTGTAGAATAGAGGATACGGCTTTTGCCGCTAAAGTATTGGCTGATGGAAGAACAGTCGGCCACCCTGCTCAATCCATATCCGTTATTGGAAAGGAGATATATGAGAGTAGATATTGCCTACCCTTCACAATGGGTGTATCTAATACCGCGCACATAGTCAGGTTTTACGAAATATTGGAGAAACTGAAGGCGAAAGGACAACCAGTAGAAGTATACCTTATTAATACGACTGGTAAGATAGGTGCGGAGTATGAGTGGGTTAAAGAGGAACTTGGAAGTAAGAAGTATCTAATGCCTAGAACGAAGCTCGTGAAGGGACCTAACGGTATTCCCAGACCCATCGGTGGTACGTCGCCAACAATCGAGGAGACAGAGCTATTCTTGCTTCAAGCGACTAGAGGAGCTGTCAAATATAAACCTCATCCCATATGGGGTGAGAAGGTTCTCGTACCAGTGTATGTTGAAGGAATTTCACAGGAAAGGCTTAAGGAGTTAGACCCGTTCACCTACCGCAGTATGGATGAAATGGTGGCACTTTTAAAAGCTACAATCATTAAAAGCAAATACTATCTAGATCAACAAGCACCGGGTCTACCTGAGAAGATTTACAATGCTATGGATTTTTAATGCTTTACACGCTTATTCAACCGACGTCATCTTCCGTTTTAGGTTTTCTAGCCTTTACAATTATCGCGGTTACCAGGCTATTGCTAGGTATTAGTATTTCTTTAGAGCCGTCTTCAGATACCAATACCGTATGCATAATACCTATGTCTTTAACTATACCCGTCTGCCCAACAACGGTTATCACATCTCCGGGTTTGAAGGGCCTTGAGAGGACGAGGAACATTCCCGCTACTGCTTGACCTAGGACCGTTTGAGTGGCAAAACCAACAACCATACCTGTGAATGAGCCTATAGTTAATGCAGCCGCCGGGTTCACGTCGAAAATCGATGTTAACACTGCCAGTAGAGTGGCTATGCCTATTATTCGAGCAATTGTCCTAAACAGCGATGCTGTGGCATGGTCAAGCCTCCTCCTTATAGTCCAGTAGATGAAGTTTGACGCTGAACTTATTATTAGATACCCTAAGCCGAGCACTATTATAACGTTGACGTATATTTCGTACTCTAAAAATGCTGGGAAAAAAAACTCCCCGATGAAAGTTTTAAACAATAGGTTTGACGTTAATAGTAGGAGAGCGCATATGAGCAAATACCAAATTGTCCTACTTAAGCTTCTCTTAATCCTCATTCGAATCTCCTCAACTGAGAGAGTGGTTTCCATCGGCATCGCCTTAACTTAAACAGTAATGGTAGTGTTTATAATGCTCTTATAAATCATACGTTAGTCTTGATGACAGGGGGAATTTCAAACAGAGTGTTTGTTGTCTTCTGGTTTGACTGCGAGGATTTCATCACCCCTGAAAGCGACGACGCTTTGGAGAAGCTTGCAGAAATACTCAAAGAGAATAACGTCAGAGGCGTTTTCAAACTAGTAGGTGAAAAGCTCAGAGTACTTGAAAGGAGGGGGAGATGGGATGTTATAGACGCTCTTAGATACCATGAAGTGGGTTACCATACGAACTTCCACTCAGTTCATCCAACAGTCGCCGAATATCTTAAAGATATGGAATTTGAAGATGGGGCTTTAGAATTTTTAAAACGTGAAGGAGGGGGTGTAGAGGATATTAAACGCATTTTCAACGTGACACCTTCATGTTACGGTCAACCTGGAGGGGCATGGGCTCCTCAGGTCTATTTGGCTTTAAGACTTCTCAAAATCCCAGTATACTTGAATCTTACAGATTTCATAGACCTAGACGGAGGGCCATTCTGGTACTGTGGTATACTGAATATCCTCAACCTGACTGGTTTTAGAGGAGGAGTTATAGGATTGAATTTCGAGCTTGGAACCCCAGGCTTTATAGAGAATGCTATCGATGCGTTTGATAGGATATATCGACGTATACTGGATGGTGGGGGCTGGGGGATCGTAAGCGTCTTTAACCATCCATGTACTCTAGTAACCAAGGAGTTCTGGGATTCTGTAAATTTCTCCGGAGGATCAAATACACCTATGGAGAATCTTAAACCAGCCGAGTTAAAACCCGAGGATTGGATTAACGCCGGTTATGCAGATTTCGATAGATTTGTTAAACATGTTAAGTCAAAGCCGTTTGTTGAAGTGGTCACGGCGAATGATTTATACAGCCTATTCAGAGACAAAGCTTCAGATAGAGTTTTCAATAAAGATGAAATAACTTACTTGTCATCCAATCTTAAAAGTATATCGTTTAGAGAGGTTAATGGCGTATACGTTTCGGCTTCTGAAATCTTCTGGTTGATAACAGCAAGTCTTGCAGAATATAAAGCAAACAGGATATTACCGAGCAAGGTTAAGAACGTTTACCCCCTTGGACCATACAGATCCTTTAAATCAGAAACTCTGAACACTGTTAAACTTGAAGAGTTTCTCAAAGCTTCATACGAAGTTAAGCTTTTCATAGAATTACACAATAGGATTCCAGACTTCATTGAAATTAACGGCGTAAAAATGAGTCCAGCTGATTTCCTAGCGTCTGAGGCGAGACTTTATATGAAAATTTACAATGGAGAAGAGCCTGAACGCGTTGAGCTGGTTGAGGGCATATTTGAACCAGATAAATACGTAAGCCTTGAAGGTGCTAAAGACTGCTGGAGGTGGGCGATTTTTCCAAAAGGCTTTGAAGCTTGGAAGCTCGTAGAATTGGCTAAACTTCAAACGTGGACTATTAAACCTGCTACTCTGAGTGTGTAGCAATCATAGTCTACGTTAAATCAATATAGGCTTTTTAGACATTGAGAAATGGCTGAAAGACTATAAAATGTTGTCTTCCAGCAACAGAAATTAAAATATAGGAGTTTACTGTATACGTTTCAACGACCTATATGAAGGTGGGTTTTTTAACGGGTGGACAGCTTGGAAATTTAACTCAAACACTTAAGTGGGCTGAAGAAAACGGTTTTGGAGCGATTGAAGTTTCCTCAGAGCCTGGTAGCCCTTTAATAGATCCTGCTAAGGTTGACAACGCCGATTATGTTGCTGAAGTTAAGAGGATTTTGAAAGAGTCAAACGTTATAGTATCCTGTTTAACGTGGTGCGTTAACCATATAGATTTAAACATTCAAGCAAGACAGGCTAGGAATGAGCATCTGAAGAAGACCATAGAAATGGCTAATAAACTGGAAATACCAGTAGTGGCCACTTGGGTTGGTATGATACCTGGAGGAGTTGATGCAAACATTAAAGCCTTTGCCGAAGTTTTCCCAAGTCTTGTAGATTACGCTGAAAAACACGACGTTAAGATAGCCATAGAGAACTGTATGGCAAATATCGCCTACAGGCCAGACATATGGGATGAAATGTTCAAGATAATTCAATCTAAGTATTTCGGACTTGAATTCGACCCTTCACACCTAGTCTTTCAGTTTATAGACTACATAGCTGTGTTGAAGAAGTTCGGTGGAAGAGTCTACCATACTCACTGCAAAGACACGGAGGTGATAAAAGATAGACTTTCATATGTAGGATACACTGGTAGTGGGTGGTGGAGGTTTAGGATTCCAGGTTTAGGCGATATAGACTGGCGCCGTTTCATATCAACCCTGATGGAAGTGGGATACGACTACGTATTGAGCATAGAGCATGAAGACCCATTCTTCAGAGGCGTTGAGGGATTCCGTAAGGGACTTTTAATAGGTAAGAAGACCTTATCCCGTTACTTACCGTGAGCCGTTTAAGACTGTAAGCTTGTGTTTTCCCACTTCAACTTTAAGGCTTTTTTTCTTTTAAAGTAGAGGTATACGGGTGATTTCTCTGATCTCTTCAAATGAACCTACGTATACGCCGTCTAGCAGATAGATTTCAGAGTTTTTCATGTTTATACAACCAGTTCTCAGTATTGGGCTTATCGCTCCAATAGCCGTCTCTTCGAAGTCGTCTTCGTTTATAGCCCGTCCTCTCATGAAATCGTTAAAGCTAGGCATTATTATCAACTTTTTAAGACGTAGAGGGAAATCGCTAGTTTTAATCCTCCTATCTAGATGCTGCTTTAAACGTTCATGTTCTATATCGGCCTTAATCCAAACTCTTCTAAGAAACCTACTGTTAAACCTATCTCTAAAGGCTACGGCTGGATGTATGTGGCCCATGACGAGAGTTTGACATTTGAAAAGTTCGAGTTTAGGCCAAGAATGGCCATGGAAAAAGCCCACTTCATCCCAGAGAGCTAGCCCACTAGACTCCGTCATTTCAACGCCTTCCGGTGTTAAAGTTTCCAAATCTCCGTCATGATTGCCGGGAATTATAACGACTTTTTCAACTAGGCTTTTAACGGTTTTAAGAAAATCAGGCACATCCATCCACTCGGTTTTCTCGAACTTCGCAATACCGTGCTTAACGTCGCCTAAAAGTATGAGCATTTGAGGCTTAATCGCCGTTAACAATTCTACTAGTCTTTTTAAAAGCCTCTTGGTTTGAGATGGTATATATATTCCATAATCTGATAAAGAACCCTCCCAACCTATATGAAGATCTGCTACAGTTAAAACGCTGTAATCTCCACGTCTAATTAGAAGTGCGGGTTCTGGGAAAATTGGTTTTAAGGTAACCGTTGTACAACTCTCCATAATAGACACCTAAATTAAAGTTTAACTATTTGAGCATGAGGTATACCTGCTATATTCGTGACGGCTTCAGGGTGTACGAGTTTCTCTTCTATGGCTTTATTCACGATTCTGACACCTATTAAATTAGCAGTGTCGGCGTTTCGAATAAGATCTATAGCATCTTCCACAGCTATTTTAAGCCCTTTAAAGAATTTTTCACTGACGTTGAAGCATATGTCCTTTTCGTTTAGAATTTTCCCGAGAAGTTCTTCATCACATACAGCTATAATCACGTAACCTTGAAAAGTGTGAACCTTAACGTAGACGCTACACAAGCAATTCACCTCGTTATTACTGGTGAGGAGGCCCCACATGCATCGCACTCTATGTAGAGGAAGCGCCCATATTTCTTAAGATGCGTATCAGGTCTCATACATACCTTACATATCACAAAATTCTGCACATACCTCTCTATGAGTTTGTTTAATGTAGCTTTATCAAATTTTCCATGTATTTCAGCCATATCGTCTTTTAACGTACCAGCTGAGCCAGCCTCTTTACAGAGGAATTTTAGCAAATGTTCAGGATCCCTATTTAGGATTGATACGATTTCCTTAAAATTTCGTATCAGTGTTCGATTTCCAACCACTACAATGTCAACTGGTGGAATCTTTAACCTTTCAGATTGAAGAGGCTTCCTAGGTAGAGAAGATAAGGCTCTTTTAAGCATATCTTCGTAGTTTTCTGAAGCCATACCGCCCTAAAAAGAATAAACATCAACAACTACTTTAACCTTTACATAGGGCATCTGATCAAGAATGGGTGTTAAATTTAGCTGATGTTGGATGTTGAAAACAGTCGTGGCCGACTTTAAATGGCTATTCAATCTATCTAGGATTGGGGTTTTTAAGTAACTCTTTTAAGGAGGCTGTTGGCTCTTAGATTAAGAGGCATGGTTAAAAGAGTGCTGGTCACAGCGGCTCTACCATACGTTTACGCTCCCAGACATTTTGGACATTTAGCAGGAGCATACCTACCCGCAGATATATACGTCAGATATAGGAGGCTTAAAGGTGATGATGCGATATACGTGTGTGGCACGGATGAAAACGCAACTTCAGTCTTACTTGAAGCCATGCGGCTTAAGATTTCACCGAAAGAACTATGCGATAGAAACTATGTTATTCAGAAAAACGTTTTTGAAAAACTCGGAATAAGCTTTGACATATACTCTAGGACTTCTCTACCCATACACTTTGAAACAGTTGAAGAATTCTATAAAACCCTTTATGATAAAGGCTTCATATATGAGAAAACCATTAAACAACTCTTCTGTCCAAAATGCAATACTTTCCTACCAGATAGATTTGTTAGAGGGGTATGTCCATACTGTGAAGCCCCAGACCAGTATGGCGATGTCTGTGAAAAATGTGGCCGATGGTATGATGCTTGGGAGCTTAAAGAGCCTAAATGTGCAATCTGCGGTACTAAACCAGTTTTGAGAGAGAGCCTCCACTACTTTCTTAAACTTTCAAAACTAACGGATAGTGTTTTGCAGTATGTGAAGCTTAAGGGCTCCAATTGGAGGAAGGCTACGTTAAATAAGACTCTATCCTGGATTATGAAAGAGGGTTTAAAGGATAAAGACATAACTAGAGACTACAATTGGGGTCCACCGGCACCCTTTCCGAAAGCTAAAGGTCAAGTTATATATAACTGGGCTGAAAACCTTCTAGGTTATATATCTTCTACAAAACATTGGGCTATTGAAAAGAATAAGCCTGAAATGTGGATGGAGTATTGGAAGAAAACCGATACTGAACTTTACTGTTTTATAGGTAAAGACAATCTATTTTTCCATACGATTCTCTTCCCAGCTCTTCTAATCGCTTATGGAGATTACGTCTTACCGGAAAACGTCGTGGTAAGTGAGTTCGTTAATCTTGAAGGTGAGAAGTTATCTACGAGTAGAGGATGGGTTATATGGCTTCACGAGATGCTTGAGAAATTCCACCCAGACATGATACGTTACTACGCCGTGGTGATAGCTCCGGAACATAGAGATACGGATTTTAAATGGAGGGACTTCCAAGCCAAAGTGAACAACGAGCTTATAGCGAATCTTGCAAACTTCGTAAACAGGGTTTTAATGCTCATCCACAAGGTTTCGAATGGATCCGTTCCAGAGCCGGGTGAATCGGATGAGTATGATAGGAAAATGCTTAGTGAAATACATGAAACCGCTGAAAGAGTGATGTTTGAGATTGAACGTTTCGAGTTTAAGAAGGGTCTTAAGGAGATAATGAAGCTTTCATCTCTTGGAAATAGTTATTTGAATTCTAAGAAGCCTTGGAGTAATGCCGAATCAGCGCCGTCAACACTCTACGTAGCATCGCAAATAGTCTACGCGATTTCAATACTACTGATACCCTACCTACCCTTTACGGCTATTGAAATTAGACGTATGCTTAATTTACCTGAAGACTTGAATTCGGTGAGATGGGATTCTCTCAAAGATGGGTTAAAACCTGGACATAAGATTTCTAAACCTAAACCTTTGTTTAGAAAAATTAGAGATGAAGATATTAAACCTGAAATTGATAAACTTGAAAAGCTGAGGATTATGTATGAGGCTAAAACTGGACCTTCACGTACATACTAACGCTTCCAAGGACTCTTCGATAAGACTTGAGGAGGCCTTAATTGAGGCTAAAGCTAAAGGCTTAAATGGACTTGCTTTAACAGAACATGGAACTCCTTCAAAGTTTAAAGGTTTTATGAGAGGCATTCTCATCATACCGGGCTTAGAAGAGCAGACGCCCATAGGTCACGTGTTGGTTTTAGGATTGAATAGTTGGAATCTTAAACCTGGTTTAAAACCCATACATGCGGTTTTAGAAGAGGCTAAGAAGCATGGAGCGGTTACCGTTTTAGCACATCCATTTCCTAGGACGTTGATATCTTCATATATGCTCTGGGTTAAACGGTCTGGATTAGACGCTTTAGAAGTCTTAAATTCGGGAAACATACTTTTCCCAGTATCATCTAGAGTTAATATGAAGATGTCCCTTAAATTCAACATACCGATGACAGCTGGAAGCGATTCTCACATACCTAGAACGATAGGATACGCGTATACAGTTATTGAAACCCCTTCAACAAACATGGAAGATATCTTAGAGTCTATCAGGAGGGGGTTGACGGAAGTTTATGGTAGGCCGAGTGGTTTAAGGGCTAAGCTTGAGAAGAATATTCGTGGGAGAAAACTTGGACGATTTTCTCCGCTATAAAATCTGCAGGATTTACCATGGAATTTAAAATCTTTCTAGCCTTCTTCTCAAGCTTGACCTTTTCACGGGAATCTAGAAACCTCTCTATAAGTTTTAAAGCTTCATCCGATTTAGAAACCTTATGCAGAAGACCCTTACCTATAAGGTATTTCTCAACGTACGTTTCTCCACCGGGATAGCATGAAATCGTTGGAACGCCTAGAAGAGCGGCTTCACAATTCATAGTCCCCCCACCACCTACAAACATCGTGGCTAAGTACAGTAGATTCACGGCGTCGACCGTTTTCTCCAATACTAAGGCCTTTCCATTAAACTTCTCCAATATCTTCCGCAATTGCTCCTCATACCTAGGTATTATGACGGGTTGAATGTCGAACTTTTGAATAGCCTTCACGGCTATTTCTTCGACGAGACCACCCATGCCGAGTATGTATGAGGCTTGGCTTTCTTCAAGTCTGAATACCACTATGGGCTTTTTCATGGATAGACCCAGAGACTTAGCGATGTTTAAGTCCGGTTTGAAGTCTTTAAGCCATGCGGCTGGGTCTAGTGCCTTATACTTGAATATTTTAGAAGACTTTATGCCGTATATGGTCCAAGCGGTTTTGGGTATAATCCAAGGTGTGAATAATATTTCAGATAATGGGATTGAAAGCTTTGCAACTGCGCTTGAATGTGGGCTATCGTTTACAGCCACGTGGGGGATAGCTAGTCCAAAAGCTACTCTAGATGCCTCTGGAGACGAGAAGGATACAACTAAGTCGGGTTTAATTCTCTGTAAAACCTTTTTAAGCTCCACCATACGTTCTAAACTGGCTTCGAGTTTCCCATCAAGTGTTGCTCCACCATACCTGCCTACTAAGTAAGCTTCTTCACCTAAAACTTCTAAAAGTTCAACGACTTCTCTAAAAACCCTAGCCGTTTTGTAGACTTCTAAACCCTTCTCCTCAAGTCTTCTCCCTAAAGCTGAGAAAAATCTACACTGCTTTGGCGTTAAAATGTCAAGCAAAACCTTCATCAGACAGTTGAACGTCAGTAGAGTAAATTAAAGCTTTATTTGAAGATTCAAGTATAAACGTGGAATAATCTAAACTCTATAGGTTAAAAGTTAAAAACTTCAGAATACTGAGACATAGCAGAGGTTGCGTTCTTCATGACTAATATAATGGATCTAAACCCTGAGGAAATCCCAAGTATGCTTACTAAAGGTGTTCTTAAACTGAGTGTTATAGGATGTGGGGTTATGGGTTTACCGTTAGCTTGCCTCTACGCTGATAAAGGGGTTGAAGTTTATGGAGTAGATGCAAATGTAAAACTCATTGACAATCTTAAACGCGGCATAATTTCAAACCCTGAGCCTGAGCTTCAAACACTCCTTCAAAAGGTGCTTAGAGTTGGGAAATTTCACCCAACCACGGACGTTAAATCAGCCATCAGCGACTCCGACGTAATAATGATCGTCGTATCGGCTTCCGTAAATCAATTTGGCGTTCCAGACTACTCTCCTCTCCGTAAGGTGGCAGAGGATTTAGGGGCGTACATGAAGAAGGGCAGTCTTATAATTCAAAGCAGTACAACAGGCCCGGGTGTGAGTGAAGAAGTCGTTAAGAGAATAATTGAGACGTTGTCCAACTTAAAAGCCGAGCAGGACTTCGGCTTCGCCTACAGCCCTCTTAGAGGAGCAGAGGGTTCACTACTAAGGGATCTTGTAAGCTACCCTAGAGTTGTTGGAGCAGTGGGGCCTAAAAGCCTCGTAGCCAGTGAAGCCGTTCTAAAAATCGTTGTCGAGGGTGGTATTGTTAAAGTTAGAGATGTTAAAACAGCTGAAGCCGTTAAACTTTTTGAAAACTTCTACCGGTTTGCTACACTAGCCGTTAGTCATGAGCTCGCAATCTTATGTGAGAGAATAGGTGTAGATTACTTTGAGGTGTTGAAAGCCGCTACAACTCAACCATTCTGCCACCTTCTTAAGCCTAGCATAGGCGTAGGCGGCCATTTACCTAAAGATGTTCAATTGTTGCAGAATTCTGCTGAAAGCGTCAATTTCAACTTACGTATGCTTAAAATGGCGTTAAAAGTGAATGAGGCGCTTATTAAACACGATTATGCGCTTGTAATGAAGGCTTTGAAAAGGCTTGGGAAGCCTCTTAGACGCTCTAGGATACTCATACTTGGATTAAGCTTTAAACCGAACGTTAAAAACGCTAAGAACTCCTATAGTATTAAATTAGCAAACGAGCTTATGAAGAAAGGAGCTGAGGTTATAGTCTACGATCCATATTTTACAAGCGAGGATATTAAAAGCATGGGCTTTAAAACTTCTTTAAGTCTTAAGAGAGTTCTTAAAGATGTTGATTGCGTAGTTGTAGCTACACCTCATGATGCATTTAAAAACATTAGTTTAAGTAGCTTCAAGAGAATCAACGGTAAACCTATGGCTATAGTAGACTTCGGCAGAATATTTAACCGTGAAGAGGCTGAAAAGGCTAACATCATATACGTCGGTATAGGGGTTGATTCAGTTGATTAAAGTAGCAGTTATAGGTGTAGGCTTCTGGGGTAGAAACCACGCTAGAGTATACAGTGAAATAGAGGATGTTGAGCTTGTCGCCGTGTGTGATATAGACCGTGAAAGGTCTAAAAGTATAGCTAAAAGGTATGGATGTAGAGCGTATACCGATTTCAAGGAGATGCTTCTTATTGAAAAGCCGGATGCTGTGAGCATATGTACTCCAACGATTACGCATTTTGAGATAACGTCTGAGGTTTTAAATCATGGAGTCCATAGTTTAACGGAGAAGCCTTTATGCAGTACTATAGAAGAGGCTGAGAAGCTTCGGGAACTAGCCCACAGCTTGGGACTTAAACTTATGCCAGGTCATATAGAACGTTTTAACCCAGCCGTGAGGAGGATCAAAGCAATGATAGATGAAGGTTTACTCGGTCGGATTATCCTCATAACGGCTAGAAGACTTTCCAGATGGCCTGAACGTATAGGAGATGTAGGCGTCGTCAAGGACTCCGCCATACACGATATAGATGTAATGCGTTTTCTCGTAGGTGATGTTGAAAGCGTTTATGCTAAGGTTGGTAGTCTTAGACATAGGTTTGAAGACTATGTTGAAGCTATTTTACATTTTAAGTGTGAAGCTACAGGCTTCATAGAGGCAAACTGGCTTACACCTCGCAAAATTAGATCCCTAGTTGTAACTGGAAGTGAAGCTACGGCTTCTTTAGACTATATATCTCAAGAGATTTCGATAGAAGATTCTGAGAAGATTCTCCAGCCGACTGTTAAATGGGAGGAGCCTTTAATGAAGGAGCTTAAACATTTCATCGATAGTGTTTTAGGTAGAGAGAAGCCGCTTCTAACCGCTGACGATGGTGTGGAGGCGCTTAGAATATGTGAGGCAATACTTAAATCTGGCTATAAAGGTGAAAGAATTTACTTGAGGTGAATCTATTGAAGAGAAAACTTATGGACATACTGGCATGCCCCATTGATAAACACTATCCTCTTGAGCTTCTAGTATTTGAAGAGAAGGAGGGTGAAATAATAGAGGGGCTTATATGGTGTCCTAAATGTGGTAGGTTTTATCCGATACATGATGAAATCCCTGAAATGCTTCCAGACGAGCTTAGAGATTTAAAAGAAGATTTAGAGTTTCTTGAAAAATGGAAGGATAAAATACCGGAGAAAATCCTAATGGAGGGTAAGCCGGTAAACCTGAAGTTTAAACGCGGTTGAGATAGATTTTGCCGAGTTTTATTCGTCACTCTCTACGACCGAAGTTGGAAGATTCTCTTGGCTTGTTTACGCTTAACTCTTCCCTAAGACCATGGTTAGGTTATCCTCTAATGCTTCGTATTATTGGCCTACTTATCTTGTGCAGTACGCTGTTAACCATTCGTCTTTCTAAATGGAAAAAATGGAGGAATCTATTTAGAATGGTATGAAGAATCTTACTATCCATATTATTCCGCCGAGTATCATTCCTATCATACACCCTGCTACCGCCCCAGATGCTACTGGAACACCACAACCTTAATATAGTTTAGCTCCTCCAATTCTAAGCGTCAACATTTTAAGCACCCACGCCGCGAGAAACGCAGACCATAATCCGAATAAGGCTGAGGCGCACGTAGTGCCTAATATGTATCCTATAGGTTCAAGTGGGAACCATACGAATCTAGCGTGAAGTAGGCTGAGAACGACTGCTATTATAGCTCCTATTATGCTGTATTCAACCCATGGGTCGCGGGCTGGCAATGTAATCCATCCCGTAGGTACACCGGTTAAAGCCCAAGTTCCTCCCAAATACCAGCTTGACCATATTCCTATATGCTTACCGCCTACTGTGTGTAGAAGCCATATAAGTGCAATATTTGATACTAGAGGTGCTATTAGGAAAGCCGCCATTAGTGTTTTAAACGTGTTTCTCGCACTTAAACCAGCAAGGCTGGCGAAGGTGAAGGATGAAACGGCGGCTCCACCCCATGGATATGACGGTGTATCTGATAGGAAAGTGGACATCCTGAATATTAGAAATTCTTGAGTTGTCGGAGGATCATGGCATGTCGGATGTAAAAGTCTGAAGAATACGAAGCCTTTATCAACGCTTCTCCAATATGCTCCGGCTAGTCCGAAGAGTCGACTCATTGGATACCATATGCAAAAAGCCGTCAAAGCCATGACTAGTGCATCTAAGAACGGCATGGTAGACCACATCCAGAATGCCGTAGAGGCTATTATTGTAACGGCCAACATAATATAGCATGCTCTATAGCTTAAAGCCTCTTCTTTAAATTCACTAGAGCCTCTAGACGCCGCTCTAAACGTTTCAGCAATATATCGTCTATTGAGTATTAGATGCATAATACCTAACGCTATGAGAGCACCTACAGCTATCGCCATAAATTTAAGAGGTGGGTCCGTAGATGGAGATGGACTACACCAATACCTGCCACACGTACCTATGCTGGTTATTCCAGTATAGTAGCCCATGTAGTAGGATATTTGAACGGCTATTATGTACACTAGAGCGAAGAACCATGTGCTAAACTGTACGTGTAGAGGAACCATGTAAGCTATGGCTACTGCAGTTGGGCTGTAAGTCATACTCATCATACCCGGTATGGCACCCATAGGCTCGTCTCCTCCAAACCATCTAGTTAACATGGGACATGATCTATAGTTGACGCCGTAGATGTCTGGAAACCATGGGAATATCCCCGTGAGTGTTACGGGGATTTGGAAAATTAGCCCCATTAATACCCCTATTAGGAAGAATCTACTCCAACCTTTCTCCGCAGTAATATTTTCAGCCAACTCATATGCAACTAAAGTATGTGGAAACGGAACTTTCTCGATATCTATCCAGAGTCTTCTGAATAGCGTAGCCAACGATAGCATGAAAAGACTTACCGTTACGTTTAGAAGCCAGTACCAGGTAATCGGCGTCGCCCAAGCACTCCAATCTATTGGACCGCCTTCAGATAATAGAATGGCTACTTCGTATGGAGGAGCCATAAAAGTTGGTATAACCATGTCTGCGAGCTCGCGTAACGTGATTCTTAGAGCATACATGTAATGCGTACATAACGCCCACGGATAGTGGATGAAGTATGATGTTGTTAAAGAGCTTATGTATAGATATGCTAGGGTTTTAACGCCTAGTTTATCTCTTAAAGACTTAACCCTATGTAAAGTGGGGCTGTTATAAGAAGCATTAGAAACGGTGCCGTAGTCAACCCTATGTGGCAGACGGATTCCCCCAACGCATTAACGATCCAGTAGGGGAAACTACCTATGAGCAATTGCCATATTGGACCTATAAAGCCTAAAACTAGCGGTACGAGTATTACGAGCAACCATGGAAACTTCTCCTTTACAACTTCCTCTGACATTTCCATCATGAATTAATTTCATCACTAGAAATTATTTATATTTAACTGTTAGACCATTAGCCTCAGCTTACAAACTATTTATACATATTGACACTTCCACGGTTGAAGCTTGTGGGATTTTCGGTTTTTCGAGGTTTGAGCCTTTCATCCTACCGAGTTTTGGGCTGTGTCAAACCAGCTCCTGCTATGGGCATATAGCCTATAGCCCGCTTAACCTCCCACTATCTCTCGGAGACCAGCCTTTAGACACCCAAACCACATACAAGCAACTCGCTCAAAACCTAATACCTCAAAACATCATTTAAGCTTAACAGCGATTCATCCCACGCTTAAAAAGACCTAGGCTTTCCCGCCGAGGTTTGGTAAGAGGTGGAAAACTATGAGAGTATACTGTTCTAGTTCTAAAACTCTTCAACAGGTTAACGGTTATTTCTTAAACTGTGGCATGAACTCTGCGTGGGCTATTAGAAGTTCATCCATTATCTTTCTGGCGGCTTCCATATCATGTACATAAGGGCATGCCAGGAGGGCCTGGTATGGGAGGTCTTTATCTCCCGTAAGGGCTGCGTCTACCGTAAGCTCTTGCCAGTTTAAAATATGTAGCGTAAGCCCTAGTAGTGGTTTTGGAAGATCGCCTACGATTATTGGCGTTATCCCCCTCCTATCGACTATACATGGGCCTTCAACTATAGCGTTTTTAGGTAGATTTCCTATGGCTCCATTATTTGGAAAGTTTATACCTCCCCACTCGCGCCCTTCGTTTGCAATTATGCTGACCATTATCCCTATGGCGTGTCTAGCATGGTGTAAGTGGAAATAATACTCTGGGCGGTTGGGGTCGTAGTCGGCACCAGCAAGCATTTCGTTGACGAAGTCCCAAGCAGACTTAGACCACCCTAATAGTGACTCCTCGGGTATGGTCTTTCTAATCTCCATAGCCTTATTATGCTCCCAATACATGTGACAGTGGTATGCACAGATGTTTACGTAACCATATGTTTCAAAGAGACGCATTGTAAAGTCGTCCGGTCCTCGGAAAAACCTCAGAACACCCCTTTCTCTATCTTCCTTATACTTTTTGAGTATACTTCTAAGTAGAGGATAGCCGTCTTCTCCATTGACTAGGAGGTCTATAAGCCAGGTGTTATGGTTTACACCTATTGCACGCGGTCTTATATCTTCATTGACGCAGTATCTCCTCTCGAATGGAGGCATATTCAGCCAAACCGGCAGAGTTCTCATAGCAAACCCAGCGAAGCAGTCGCAGATGGCTATAAACTTCACCTTTGTCACTCTTCGAACGGCGTCTGCTACGAAATTCGTAGGGTTGACGTAGCTTATAACCCAAGCATCTGGACATAAGTCCTCTATCATCCTACAGTAGTTGAGCGTTGCTGGAATGGTGCATTGAGCCATAAACGTACCTCCAGGGCCAGCGGTCTCATCACCACATATCCCATACTTCATCGGTATCTCGAAGTCGAACCTCATGTGCTTCGCACCGCCTATCCTATAGCCAGGCATTACGAATGTAGCGCCTTCGAGAGCTTTCTTAGGGTCAGTGGTCCAAGTAAACTTCATTCTAACGTTTGCTCTTTTAGAGAATTCCTCGCCTAGTTTTGTCAGTAGGGGGAGGCGTGTGGGGTCTATGTCCATGAGGCATACTTCACTACCTTCGAGGACCTCTCTATTTTCAAGCATCACGTAGATGAGAGATGGGACGAAAGGGCTTCCTCCTCCGAGAAGTGTTATCTTTTCTCCAGAATCCATTTAAATCAGTTTAAATATCAGTCTTGAAAAGTTAAAAGCTTTCCCATATTAAATCAGAGCCTATCGATGTTGGTGACGATGAGGAGTTGTTCTATAAGACGAGGTAAAATTCTTTGTTTATAGAGTTTACCATTGGGGATTTCAACTGTAGCGCTAAGTGGTTGATATGTGGAGAGTCGGATTTTTACGAGTAGTAAGGAGCTACTTTACTGCAGAGCCCTCTCCGTAGCCTTCCACCACTCATTACTGTCATTTTTAAACAGGAAATAAAATGCTTTTCTATATCTGGGAGGTTTAAGATTGGGAGCAAAAAACTTTCATTTAATCGCTGATAATAGACCAATAGAGCTTTGCTAGATGACTTGGCTCACTCAATCTGAGGGATAAATCATGAGAATGGAAAAGTATTAAACCGTTCTGAGAAGTGTTAGGGAGACATATGAAGACTCCGAGTTGGAAGTCTACGTAGAAGACGTTTTTGAAAGGATGTTGAGAAAACGTAAGTAAAACTTATTAATTTAAGGAGTTATGTAGTCTATTTCGGTGGGGCCGTAGTCTAGCCAGGTAGGACGACAAGCCCAATCCATATGGGTTGGGCTCGTTAAGGGCTCCAGATGCCGGATGGCGACCGGGGGTAAGACTCGGAAAGAGGATGATGAGAATTCTGGAGCGCTGGTGAAACCCGTCGGTCGCCGGTTCAAATCCGGCCGGCCCCACCAGTTTTCCCTTTTAGGGATGTTTTCTTGGTTTTTAAGCCGCATTTTTCCGTTTGTATTGGAGGTTGAATATACTGTTTTAGAGACTTTTGAGTTAATTCAGTATTTCCGCTTGTAGGAAGTTGCAATGAGCTTTAACTATTTTGACTTTAAGTTTTTCGCCAAGGATGTTTCCACTATGTAGAACCACTATGGGCTTATATGCGTAGTTTCTAGCTATCCAGCTTCCCTGTTTTAAACCCTCCGACTCAACAATCACCTCGCCAGTCCAGTTTAACCAGTTTAAGTTGCGTTTATAGGATATGTTGAAGCATAATTCATTTAATTTCCGAACCCGTTCTTTAACTAAATGGGGAGGTAGGGGTTTAAGCTTGGCGGCTTCTGTTTTAGGTCTAGCTCCAAACTTTGAAACGTTTACGTGGTCTGGTTCTACGCATTTTATAAAGCTAAGCGTAGCTTCAAAGTCTTCTTCAGACTCCGTTGGATAGCCTACTATGACGTCCGTCATAAGTGAAAGCTCAGGATACTTAGACCTAAACTTACGCATAACGTACTCGGCTTCCGATACCGTATAGCCTCTACGCATATCATTTAAGACTTTATCGCTTCCAGACTGTACTGGAATATGGGCGAATTTGAAAACCCTATGGTCTGAGTATAACTCTAAAAGGTCGTCTATGAAGTCTCTTATATAAACTGGGTTCATCATGCCAATTCTAACCTTGAAGTCTCCCTCCAACCTTAAGACCTTTTCAAGTAAGTCTATTAGTGTTAAACCTATGTCTAAACCGTAACATCCATTATCTTGAGAAGTTAACCATATCTCCCTACAACCATGCTCTAAGGCTCTACGAACTTCTTCAACGATGAAGTCTGGCGGGTAGCTTCTAAGGGTTCCTCTTGCAATTTTGACTTGGCAGAAGCTACATTTTCCGAGGCAACCTTGAGCTATCGGAATTATACCTATAAACTGTTTAAGTCTAACTCTGGGTTTACATAGGGGGATGTCTTCAGACTCAATGAGTTTGACGAATCTGCCTCCACGTAAAGCTGTTTCAACCGCGTCAACTATCCGTGTGACTGCTCTAGCACCTAGTAGGGAAGCCTTAGGGTTTATACGCTCTATAACCTCTCTACTCGTTAAAGGCATACATCCAGCAACTATAAGCGGCTTCTCAAGTTTAGATAGAGTGGATATTACGTGGATCATTCTATGCTCGGTAGGCGTTTTAACGGTGCAAGTAGCTACGATGTTTACATCCGCCTCTTCAGGATTGTCAACTATATCATAGCCTCTAGACTTAAGTAGCCCAAGCATAACCTCTGCATCTGCTACATTAGCGCTACAACCGTAGACTTCCATGTAGACTTTAGCCAAACCCGAAGCCACCATTAAACTTAATATCACTCAAGCTTTTATCTTTTAACTGCTCAATCTCTAGCTTAACATGTAGTGTTAAAGGCTGTGGGATGGCCTCCACTTAGACTTTAAATGGAAGGTTTAAAGACCTACCTCTCCAATTCAAATCTTCTCCCATAAACTGGCACTTCACGTATGAACTGTATGAGCATATCCATGCCCTTGCCAACCCCTATGAAGTTCCTCTCCTCCACAAGCTCCATGGCAGTTTGAAGTTTAACGGAGGATTCTGCATAAATCGTGAAGAGAACATCGCCTTTCTCAACGTGATCACCAATCTTCTTATTTAGAAGAATTCCAGCGCCTTTGTCTTTAGGTGCACCGGCGGCTCTAGCGACTTCGATAAGCCTACCGTTATCTATCCAGAGAACCATACCGTCGTTTTCAGCCTTAACACAGTAGGTTTTATCTCCAACGGGTATATCTTCCGGTTTAATATCGGGATCCCCGCCTTGAGCTTCAATAATTTCTCTAAGCTTTTTCTCAGATTTTCCAGATTTAATCAGTTCGATAGCGGTATTGAAGTCGCCTATGCCAGCCATTTGGAATAGTACTCCAGCTATGTTTGCAGCCTTATTTATGAGGTCTAGAGCCTTATTAGAGCCCATTAAAGTCTCTAATGCTTCTTTAGCCTCTAAAGCTGGTCCGATCGCGTATCCAATTGGTTGTTCACCATAGGTTATGGCACAACTGGTCTGTATACCTAGCCTACGGCCAAGCTCTATAAAGTCCTTAGCTAAAGCATTAGCTTCACCTATTGTTTTAACCTTCGTCCCCCTGCCTGTTGGAATGTCTATCACTAGGATTTTAGCGTTGACGGCTTTCTTCTTACTCATAATGCTTGGCAGTAGTAGAGGATCTATGGCTAGAGGATACTCTACCTGTACGAATATGTCGTCTGCGGGAGATAGGTGTAAAGCTCCACCCCAAACGAGGCATCCTCCCGTCTTCTTAACAACAGACTTTATCTCTTCTAGGTCTAGGTTAACTGGCATGAGTACTTCAGCCCTATCGGCTGTACCTGCAGCGCTAGTTATAGCTCTAGAGCTGGTTTTAGGTATAACGAGGCCTGAAGCGGCTATCGTTGGAACAGCTATAAGGCTTGTTTTATCCCCTGGAGCTCCGCCTATACTATGCTTGTCTACTACAAAGACGTCGTCTAAGTTTAAAGTTTCACCCACTTCAACCATGGCCTTGCTTAAGCTTGTAGCTTCATCTAAATCTAAACCAAAGGTGTGTAGAGCTGTTACAAAGGCTGATATTTCGACTTCCGTTAAACGGCCGTCTACGACATCTCTAACTATCTCATAAATTTCAGGGTATGTTAACTTCTTACCTTTAAGCTTCTCCCTTATGAAATATATGCTTCTGGGTGGTTCTGAAAGTCTAACGTCTACTATAGAGCCGTCTTCGAGTTTAAGCTTGGAGGCAACTTCATCGTATGCGCCTATTATTCCCCTTTCAACTGCTTTGTAAGTTACGTTTACTACGGATATGAGCTCACGCCCTTCAGCGTTTACGATTTTAACACGTCCGAGTGCTCTAACGCCTATGTCATCGGCGTCTTCTTTATTGAGGAGGACTATGGGCTTACCGCCAGCTTCAATGTATAGTCTCTTAACCTTTAGAAGCACTGTAGCACCTCCAGTAAATAACTTCAAGTAAAGTGCTATTTAAACTGAAAAGTCGAAGCATTATTGTTTTCAAATAATGAGGGGTAATGCTTTTCTTCTATATTTGCCGATTTTCATTATAGGTGAGAACTTAACAGTAGATGCTTTTTTCAAGCTATTAGAGGATGCTGCTGATAGAATAAGAGGAGCAGGTTTCAGTGAGGCGTTTATAATCCATCATGATGAAGCTGATGGCGTATGCTCTGCAACTATAACGGCTAAAGCATTGAGTAGAGCTGGTTTAAACTTTAAAACGATATGTCTGGATAAACTTTACCCTGAAGTTTTAAAGGGAGTGTATGCTAGGGGGGAGGGCTTATACTTCTTCACGGATATTGGTTCAGCTCACGTTAAGCTAATTGAAAGGGAGTCGCCTAGGGGGAGTTTAACTGTAATACTTGACCATCATGATACTTTACAATCTTCACGTACAGACGTTTTAAACGTAAACCCTGAACTTTACGGTTTATCCGGTGAGAGGGATGCTTCAGCCTCAACCGTTGCATACCTATTCGCTAAGACTTTAAGCTCCGTCAACTTAGACCTTTCAGCTTTAGCCTTAATAGGTGCCGCTGAAATTCCAGGTCCAGTTACAGGTTTAAACCAGTTAGCTTTAAAAGATGCGTTAAATAGCGGGTTTATTCAACTGGAAGAGAGTGGAGATTTCAAGATCATGAAGCTTGGTAAACCACTCTCGTATAAGCGATACTCGACAATACTATCTGTTTTAGCTTCTGTAGGATACTATAGAGGAGGGCCTCTAAAAGCGTTAAAAGCGTGTATTGATGGTTTTAGAGACGAAGATTACGAAGAGGCCTCTAAACTTGAAGAAGAGAGGAAGAAGGCTAACGCTACACTACTCAGTATTCTTAAAAGAGAGAAGTTGAATCGTATGAAGGCTATACAGTGGTTTTCAGATAGAGGCGTTTATAGGGGTATGGGTACTAAAGTCATAGGGAGCTTCTGCAGCTACCTTCAATATCAAGGGTTTATAGACAAAGACAAGTATATCGTAGGATATATGGATGTTCCACCGGATATACCTGGCTACGGTAGACTCGAGAAGACCTATGTTAAAATATCTACGAGAGCTCCAAAACCGTTAGCCGATAGGATAACTGCTGGCGAGAAACCCCCGCTATCTAAAATACTTCCAGAGGCGTGTTCAAGGTTCGGCGGATTTGCCGATGGACACACCGTAGCCGCTTCAGGTGTCGTCGAAAAAGGTATGATAATGGATGTTCTTAAAACGTTAGATGAACTGGCATCGCTGTGAATTTTGAAGTCTCAGCGATTACGGTACGCTGATCTACTACGAACGAGTTCTAAAGAGGCAAACCCTTATTATATAACATACTTAGAAGAAGTAATTTTTTAGTAATGAAATGAGCTTAGAGAGGATTAGAGAACCATATAGGTCTTTACTTGAAAAATTGGTTGAACTATTATCTAAAAGCTTAGGTGATAAGCTAGTCTCCGTCGTTGTCTACGGTAGCGTCGCTAGGGGGTCGGCTCGTAAAGATAGTGATGTAGATGTTTTAATAATAGCTGAATCTCTACCTAAAAGCCGTATGATGCGCCAGCAGTTGTTTCTTGAAGTTGAAAACAAGCTTGAACCCGTTATCGATGAGCTTTGGAATATGGGGTTTTACGTAGACTTCTCACCGGTGATTTTATCGGTTGAAGAGGCTTCTAGAATTAGACCGATATACCTCGACATGGTTGAAGATTCCGTCATACTTTATGATAAAGACGGGTTTTTCAACAATATAATCTCAAGGCTTAGAGAGAAGCTTAGAGAATTGGGTTCTAAAAGGATATGGGTTAAAGATAAGTGGTATTGGATGATTAAACCAGATATAAGGTTTGGAGAGGTTGTAAGGATTGAATAACATCGATATGGCTAAATCGTACCTTAGACAAGCTGAAGAAAGAGTTAGACACGCCGAAGAGGCTTTAGAGACGGGAAACTATGCGTATACAATTCGTCAAAGTCAAGAAGCTGTTGAGCTAGCTCTTAAGGGTGTTTTAAGGTTGGTGGCGATAGAGCCGCCTAAATGGCACGATGTAGGGCCAATTCTTAAGAAGCATAGGGAAATGTTTCCAGAATGGTTTAAAGCTGAAATAGATAAGCTCGCATCGATCTCTAGAAAGCTTAGGCGTGAGAGAGAGCCAAGCATGTATGGAGATGAAGAAACGGGTACGCCTCCAGATCAGCTTTACAGCCGTATCGATGCTGAGGAGGCTTTAGAATATGCTAAGATTGTTTTAGATTTATGTGTAAAACTTCTAAGAAGCTATTTACTCGTCAACCGCAACTCTATTTTTATTCTATGAGAATTATGTGAACACGGCTTGGTGAAGGCAACATTTCCACATTTTATAATAAAAGTCCTCAAAATAAAGAGGAGGGTGTGGCATTGTGGAGGTTAACGTTTAGATGGAGCGGCTATTTTCCCCTGTAGTATTTTTGCAGGAATGGAGGTTACTCCCGCTATAAGTGCAATCCAATAATGCATTGTGATTTCAGATTTCAACGGTATTTCAACAACTACCTCTACTTCTCCAGATTTAAAAGCATACTTCATGATGGATTCTCCTAAGATCGGAATGTTACTTGAGCCTACGCTCAATTGAGCTATCTGTAGCAATGCAAAAACTCCAACTATGAATAGAACTGATAGAATTAAACCCTTGACGCTTATCATAGGCTTAGACCACAGCTTGGATACCAGTATGGACCCGAGGATTGTTGTAACTATGGCTAATAATATGCTTAACTTTGCGGCTAGATTCACGTAAAACGCTATGGGTATTGTTAACGATTTACCTAAAATCTCCATAGTGAACGTGAAGGGTGAAAGTTCAACTAGAATTGTGCGTCCTCCGGATGAGCCGCCCGTTAGTATCCACCACGGTTTATCGGATAATAAAACGTACAATAGTAGTAGTGAACTGGCGACTCCTAGTGTATTGACTCGACGATTCAAGGAGAGTACATTTACCAAACTCATATATACCCCGCCAATCCAAGGTCAAACCTGCTAATTGTTAGGGGGAAGCTTACGGGAACTATAACCTTCGACCCTAAAATGCTGAGCGTAAGCGTGCCATTAACCTCCAATTCAACACCGCTTTCATCCACTAGGAGGGGTACTAATGCGTCTTCCACAGTGGTATTGAAGGTGAGTTTAAACGTAACATTTTCCACGGCGCCGGGCTCCAAGCTAACTCTCCGGCTGAGCGATACGGATGCTAGGGAAGACCCCTTTGTAGTGTAGACCATTGCATTTAGACTTTCAAATACGACTTTAACTTCACCTTTATTTATGAATTCAAGATCAGCGTATAGATCGCGGTCTTCAATGCGGAAACCTAGAAATCTACCGGGAGAAAGGTCGATCTTTGGAGGTTCATATGATGGTATGAAGAGCTTGTGGATGTTTTGACCGTACTGGTTAAATGCTAGAGCTATTGGAAGTAGAATGGTTGCAAGTGAAAGTAGCAGTATTGTAGTTTTTACTATACTAGTTTTATTCAAAAACCATCTTCAAGTGTTTACTCTTCACATTCACTTAAACTTTTCCATTCTGAGTAGTTATAAGGTCAACTTCGATTTAGCGATGGCTTACCTTATAGTAGGATAGTACTTTTTCCACGGCTTCAGCTATGTCTTCTACGTCTTCTTCTGTAAAGTATTCGTTACACGGTAACGTTAGAAGTGCGTTTAAGGTTTCTTCGGCTTTAGGGCATAATCCTTCACCGTAACGTATGTCTTTGCCGTAAAGTGGACACATCCAGGGGCATTTCGACCCACCGTATCCTCTCTTCTCCGTGAATATTGGAGCCATATATATGGGTTTACCTATGTAACCTGCTCCAGCGGGTATTCCTTCAGCCGTTATGGCTTTAACTATGTCGTTTAAGGGGGCTTTAAACATGGATAGTTCCAGCTTAAGCGGGTAGAGCCAGTAACTGTGTTTAAATCCTTTGGGAACCTTAGGCGTGTAAACTCCTTCGATTCCGCTGAGTTTTTTCGTTAGAGATTCCGCTACAGCCCTACGCTTCTCAACGACCCATTTGACCTTTTTAAGCTGTGCACGTGCAACTGCTCCTTGAAGCTCGGTCATTCTATAGTTGAAACCTATTGTGACATAGGCTCTTGGAAGACCTAGGCTTCTATCCCAACCCTTATCCATGAAAAGCCTAGCCCTTCTGGCGAGTTCTTCGTCGTTTGTAACGGTTATACCACCATCTCCAGTAAACATGTGCTTAGACTGTTGGAGGCTGAAGCATCCGAAGTCGCCGATCGTTCCTACAAGCCTACCCTTATACTCGGCTAGGTAGGCTTGAGCACAATCCTCTATTACGGTTAAGCCTTTATCTTCTGCAAGCTCTAAGAGCGGATCCATGTCTACTGGTAAGCCGAATAAATGGACGGCTATTATAGCTTTAGTTTTCTCCGTAATCCTTCTCTTAACGTCTTCAGGAGATATGTTGTATGTGTCTGGGTCTATGTCTGCGAAAACTGGTATGGAGTTTTGACCGAGAATCGCTATTATAGTGCCTGCGTCTGTTATAGGGCTTGTTAAAACCTCCATGCCGGGTCCTAAACCGGCGGCCCCGGTAGCTATGTGTAGTGCAGCCGTTCCAGAGGTTGATGCGATTGCGTATTTAACGCCTAAGAAATTGGCGAATTCTTCTTCAAAACTACTGACCATGTTTCCGGAGTACCTGAATAGTCTTCCAGATTCGATAACAGATTTGAGGAGTTTAAGTTCTTCTTCGCCTATGTTTCTACCGGATTTGTCGTTTACCGTCGGTAGGGGTTTTCTTCTAACGGGTTCGCCTCCGAGTATGGCTAGCTTACCCATAAAATACCTAACATAGATTCAAGCCTTTATCGAATTTAAGTTTTCTAGGAATATTGGATTTGCCATGTTTTCTGAGATTAATCTTATAAACGTTTTCTCTGAGATTTTAAAGGTATGAGTGGTGAATTTAGAATAGTACATTATCTTGATGTTAAGAGAGAATCTGTTACAGAGCAGAACAGTAGGGGTGCTTGGGTTAGATGGTTGATATCGTGGGAGCATGGTGCTCCAAACTTCGCCATGAGGATGTTTGAGGTGGAGCCTAATGGAAATACTCCGTTGCATAGCCATAAGTGGGAGCATGAGGTATTCATACTTGAGGGGGAGGGGTTCATAGTCTGTAGTGGTAGGGAGTATAGGGTTAAAGAGAGATATGCTATTCTAATACCGCCCGGTGTTGAGCACAGTATTGTGAATGATGGATGTGGAATTCTAAGGTTTCTATGTCTAATACCTAGAGTTAAATAGTGGAGATTGCGTTGCAGTAAACTTGTGAAAAAGCTTAATTAATGACTGTATTCTTTACACGTAGGTGTGTAGAGAATATGGACGTGTTCAATCCGGAGGAGTTTATAGAGCGTAAGGTTAAGTGGCTTAAGAGAGAGGTGGGTGTTGGAAGAGCTATTATCGCCCTCTCCGGGGGGGTTGACAGTTCTGTAACAGCCGTTTTAGGTTTTAAAGCCATAGGTGACCGTTTAAAAGCGATATTCCTCGAAGACGGGTTTATGAGGATAGGTGAGTCTAAGAGGGTTGTAGAGGTTTTTTCAAAACTAGGCATTAGGGTTGAAGTTTACGACGTTCAGAATGAGTTTATAGATTCTTTAAAGGGTATTAGAGATGCTGAGGAGAAGCGGAGGGCTTTTAGAGAAACCTTTTACGGAGTTTTTTCAAGGATAGCTAAGAGTCTTAAAACTGAAATCGTTTTACAAGGCACTATAGCTGCAGATGTTGTTGAAACTAGAGGTGGGGTTAAAACTCAGCATAACGTTTTGGAGCAGATAGGTATAAACCCGCTTGAACGTTACGGTTTTAGAGTGCTTGAACCTCTTAAAGAGCTGTATAAGAATCAGGTTAGAGAATTGGCTAAAGCCTTAGGGCTACCCGATGAAATAGTGTATAGGAGGCCTTTCCCAGGTCCGGGTTTATCGATAAGGATTGTGGGTGAGGTTACTAGAGAGAAGTTGGATATAGTTAAGAAGGCTACGTTGATAGTGGATGAGGAACTTGCGGATGTGAAGTGCTTCCAAGCCTTCCCAGTCTTACTTGAGGGAAGGGCTACAGGGCTTTCAAAGGATAGGTCTAGGAAGTACGGCTATATGATAGCCTTAAGAGTGGTTGAGTCTGAAGACGCTATGACTGCGAAATACGTTAAACTGGATTGGGATAGGCTTGAGAAGGTCAGAGACAGGATAATTGATGAGATTCCGGAGGTCACTAGAGTCCTATACGATATAACGGATAAACCGCCTGCGACTATAGAATTCGAATAGTCTACATGGACGTTTATTGAAATAATTTTTAACGGTGTATGGCGTTAGAGGTTTGAAATGCTTTTATCTAAGCCTATTGTTAAATCTACTGGGGATTGATTTAGGTGTCTACTGAAGCTATGGAAGACTATCTTGAAGCGATATACCTGATTGCTAAGAGGAGGAAGAGGGTTAGGATTTCAGACATATCTTCAGCTTTAAAGGTTAAAGCGCCCACTGTTACGGAGATGGTTCAAAAGCTCGCAGATAGAGGTCTCGTTTTATATAAGCCTTATGGGAGAAACATACAGCTTACGGTTGAAGGTGAAGCTGAGGCTGTGAAGGTTATGAGGAGGCATAGCGTCCTTAAGGGTTTTCTCCAGCTTCTAGGTGTGAGTGAAGAAGTAGCTGAGGAGGATGCTTGTAAGATAGAACACCACGTCCATCATGAAACTATGAGTAGGCTTTCAAAGTTTGTAGAGTTTATTCAGAAAAATCCTGAAAGCCCTAGGCTACTTGAAACTTTTAGAAACTTCTGTAAGGAAGAGTGAAGCGGCTGAAGCGATCTATATATCGAGGGGTCCAATTAGAAGCCTACGGATTTTAAGGCAATGTTTGCTAAAGCTGATACTACTACGGCGACCGATATATTGGTTAACGCTATTAGAACTGTTTTGCTAAGACCATACTCTTTGAAAAGCGCTATTATCGTGGCTATACAGGGTATGTAAAGTATTGTGAATATGCTGAACACCACCATTTGCCTAGGCGTTAAGACCGTGTTGAAGTCTGTGGTTCCGGTTGCTTCAGCGAGCATGGCTATTGTAAGTTCTTTGCGTAAAATTCCAAAGAATAGAGGTATAGCTGTTATGCTTGGTAGTCCGAGCAGGTTTAAGGCTGGAGCGAAAACGTTTGACAGCTCCTTTAGTAGATTTAAGTCGTTTAGTAGACCTACGAAGCCGCTTCCAACTATGAGAAGTGGAAAAGCTATGACTACGAATTCTCTAACTCTAACGTATGTTTCAACGGCTATTATCTTTAAGCTGGGCATTTTATAGGAAGGCATTTCCATTATTAAACCGACCGGGCCGCCCGGTAGAGATTTACTCGCTATTCTCCCCACGGTGAATACTACTATGAGGTCTAACGCGTATATTGCGAGGGCTACGTGTACGCCTAAGTATTTCCCGACTAGGCTTAGAATTATTATGGTTCTAGCCGCGCAGGGTATCATTGTGATCATTAAGCCTAGTATGAGCTTCTCCCTACTAGTCTCCATTATTCTACATCCTAGGCATGCTGGGACGTTGCAACCATAACCTAGGAGGAGGGGTATGAATGCTTTACCGTGAAGTCCAATTCTATGCATGAGGGCATCTAAGAGGAAGGCTACTCTTGGAAGATAGCCGGAATTCTCTAGGAGGAACAGTATCAGGTAGAACGGTATTACGTAGGGGATTACTAACACTACGCCCGCTATTAGACCGTTTACGAGGCCGTGGACGAAGTTGGAGCCTTCAGGTATCAATGGCGTTATAAGTATGGAAAGGTGGCGTTCAATAAGACCGCTTAGGAATTCACCAACTATGAAGACTGAAGCAAAGACTGAAGACATTACCGCTATCAATATGAGGTAGCCCCAAATCATATGGGTTGTCAATAAGTCTAAACGTTCTCCAAACGTTACCAAAGGCTCCTTCTCAACTGTTAAAACTTCTTTAACTATACGATTTACAATCGCATATCTTTCTGAAGCTATGATTACTTGGATTGGTTCTCCATGCATTGTTTCAAGCTCTTCAATGATCTTCCTAGATAGTTTTATTATTTCAGAGCCTCCGGGTTCATTGGAAACCTTTCTTAAAATATCTTCATCTTCTTCTAAGAGTTTGATTGCTAACCATCTGGCAGGGTATAGTTTACATATGTTGGGAAGCTTCTCCCTCAACTCTTCAGTCAGTTTTGACAGTGCTCTCTCTACTTCCAAACCGTATACGACTTTCATAGGGGATGTTTTGATTTTACCAAGTGCGACTTCAATGGCCTTACTTAATGCTTCACCAACGCCTCGACCTGATATTGCAACCATAGGTATGACTGGAACACCTAAAATCTCGGAAAAACGTTTAACATCTATTTTAAACCCCTTCTTAGCTGCGACGTCTATCATGTTTAAGGCTACGACTAGTGGAGCTTCAAGTTCTAAGAGCTGTACTGTTAAGTATAGGTTTCTCTCGATAGCAGATGCGTCAATTATATTCAACACTACGTCGGGCTTATGGACGGCTATATACTCTCTAGCAACTATTTCCTCTTCACTATAAGCTGATAGTGAATACGTCCCCGGAAGGTCTAAGATGTGTACATCGTACATGCCGAATTTAACAAACCCTTCTACTTTTTCAACTGTTTTACCTGGCCAGTTTCCAACGTGTTGTGAAGCCCCAGTTACCTGATTGAAGAAGGTTGATTTACCTGTATTAGCGTTAGCGGCTAAGGCTATCCTTATGGTAGTTTTAGGCTTATACATGCTGGGACACTCTCTTAACGAAGACCCTCCTAGCCACACCGTAGCCTAAAGCTAGGTTTGTACCTCTAACGGCTACTTCAACGGGGCCGTTTAAGAGGGCTTTTCTTAAAACGACTATTTCAACACCGGGGGTTAAACCCATATCGGCTAATCGTCTGATAAGTCCTCTACCTCCATATACGTAAACGATTTTACCACGTTCACCCTCGGAGAGGGTTATCAACGGTGTTGTTTCCTCTATTCTAGCTGGAATCGCTTTAAGGTCTCCCCTGAGGGCGTTTAAGTCTTCTAAGTCGAATCCATGTCTAAGACACCAGTGACGATCCCAATCGCGAACTCTATCTAGGGCTGTTTCTTCAACATAATTATGCACCATTCTGTGGAGGTATTCTTCTCTATGAGATTCTAAGAGACGTTCACCTTGAATTGAGAATTTAAACTGTTCGTCGATCTTATGGATGAGGCCTCTATTTAAGGCTTCATTTAAGGCTTTAGCCAGTTCCTCCTTTGACGTGTTGAGTTTTTTAGAAGCTTCATCTAAGTTCAGTTTGCCCTCGTTTGCGGTGATGAATTCTAGAAGTTCAATGAGTATTTTCTCTAAGTTCATAGTGCTCGCCACTCTACATATTCTAAGACTTTCCGAAAATTTTAGGCTAACCTAATATTTAAAGTTTAAAGGTGGTCTTTCAAAGTTTTTATAATAACAATTCGGTACAATCATGTTGATCAACTATGGTTTTCCTAGCAGGTTTCTCTAAGGAGGATATTACGCCGAGTTTGGATAGAAGGGTCTACTTGGCTGGGTTTGGTAGGAATAGGGTAGCGGAGGGTATTCACGATAAGCTTTGGGCTAGATGTCTTTCTCTAAGCGACGGTAGAACCACTATAGCCATAGTTTCCTTAGACCTCATAGGGTTATTCTACGAACCTTATGTTTTAGAGCTTAGAAGGGAATTTGAAGATGTAGCGCTTATAGTGGCTTCAACGCACAACCATAATGGACCGGATACGATTGGATTATGGGGTCCTGACGTATTTACAAGCGGAGTGGATTCAGACTACATGAATCTGCTCACCAGTAAAATCCGCTCATGCATACGTGCGACTTTAGGAGGTATGAGAGCTGTGCGTTTATTCGCGGCTATGGATGAGCGGGAGGAACTCGCAGATATGCAGGGGGATGGAAGACCACCTATAGTTAAAGACCCGATGTTAAATGTCCTACAAGCCGTCGATTCAACTGGTGAGGGGGTTTTCACACTCGTACAGTGGAGTAATCACCCTGAAACCTTGGGAGGGGTTAATAGGCTGATAACGGCTGATTTCCCAGGCGTCTTATGTAGTAGGATTGAAGAGGTGGCTGGTGGGGGAGCTTTATACGTTAACGGAGCTATAGGGGGGTTGTTATCTCCATTAAACCTTGAAAAACCTCTGATAGATCCGGAGACGCGTGAGACTGTAGAGCATATGACTTTCAGGGAGATGGAGGTTTTAGGTTTAAGGGTGGCGGATATAGCATTGGAGGCTCTTGAGAAAGGGGAGGAGATTAAGGACGCTCGGATACGTGTGGAGTTTAAGAGAATATTCATACCTCTTAGAAACAGGTTTTTCAGAGTATTGGCTGGGTTTGGTGTTTTAAAGCGGCCTTTGTATACTAGGGATGGGGTTGATGATAGATTTGAATACTTGGAAACTCCTGAATTTGGACGTGTAAAGATGGCTTTAGGTGAAGATGTTTTAAGTGAAGTTGGAGTTTTAAACATAGGGCCTGTTCAAGCGGTTTTAATCCCTGGTGAAATATACCCTGAACTTGTGAATGGGGGGCTTGTTAGACTTCCAGGTGCAGATTTTCCAGAAGCACCCTTTGAACCCGTAATACGTCGCGGTATGAGTGGAAAGTATAAGCTTATCATAGGTTTAGCTGACGATGAAGTAGGTTATATAATACCGATGTGTGAATGGGATGAGAATCCACCTTGGTTGAACTATTCTCCAAATCCCTCCTATGGGGAGGTTAATTCTCTAGGCTACGATACAGCTAGGATAGTATGTGAAGCCGTTTACGCTATAGTTTAATCTTCGCAGAACCATGGTTTTTCGCTTTTGCATAGGGTTTGATTTTATACGATCTTAATGAACCTTCCAATGCCTTTTTCTAAAGCCTTATCGTATGCTATTTTTGCGGCGACGGCGTCTTGAACGGCTAAACCGGTTGAGGAGAAAATGGTAATTTCATCGGGGTTTTCACGCCCCTTCTTCAAACCAGCAATAATCTCACCTATTTCAGCCCATATATCCTCCATCTTTATCAGCCCACGGCTTAATGGAACGTTTACCTCTCCACCATGAGCGGCTTGTGTAAAATCGTCTACGACTATTTTAGCCTTCTTGAGGATTGTTGGGTCAAGTTCTTCTTTACCGGGAGCATCGGCTCCTATACAGTTTAAGTGCATACCTTGAGAGACCATATCTTCCATTACTAGAGGCTGTCTTGAAGGAGTAGCCGTTACAACGATATCAGCTCCTTTAACGGCTTCTTTTACGGTTTTAACTGGGATTATTCTACATTTATCACCGTATTTGGATTGAATTTCAACTGCAAATTCCTCAGCAGTTCCATAAAGCCCCCAAACTCTAACTTCGTCAAATCCTCCGTAGACTTCTAAGAGGGCGGCAAGCTGGGTTCTAGCTTGAGCTCCAGCGCCAACGAGGCCTAGGATTTTAGAATCCCTCCTCGCAAGGTATTTAGCGGCAACGCCTCCAGCTGCGCCAGTTCTAATATCTGTTAGTGTTTTACCCCCCATTATGGCTAGGGGGAAGCCGCTTCTAGGGTCTATGAGGGTTACAATCGCCATTACTGTTGGTAGGTTATATCGTACTCTATTCTCTGGGTGTGAATTGACGATTTTAACGGATGAAATATCGTAGTTTTCAAGGTATGAAGGCATGACTCTCAAGTCGCCGTTGTATTTATGGTAGAATAGGTAGAGTTTAGGGGGGTTTTGTGCTCTTCCAAGGCTTTTCTCAACGAATGCTTGTTCAACGGCTTTCATGACTTCACTCATTGAGAGGAGTTTTCCAACTTCTTCATCTGTTAAGATTAAAGTTTCCAATTCCCCCATGAGTATACTAAGTCGTTAAAAATTTTAAAAATTTAGCTTCTAGTTTTCAATCTAAGGCTGTTTTCATAGGCGTTACGTAAGTTCGGCTTAAAACGCTTTCAGACTGAAGAGGCGTCTTCTCCACGGAGGTTAATTGAACGTTATCAGAGTGGTTGAATATTTGGCGATTTTAAAACTTCTCTGAATTTTTCTAAGATTTTCTCTAAGCTTCCTAAATATGCTTTAACCGTGTATGAGACTGTTGAAAATTGAAGACCGTTGGTTAAGGTTGAAGCTGGAAATTGAAGTTCTATTTCACCGAATTTAAGCCATTCGGCGTTTGGGCCTGAATTGTAGGATTGAACGGTGGCTTTAGGTCCTTCAGGGTTTGCTTTAGCTACGTCTAAACATTCGGCTTGAGATCTAGGTGCACAGCACGTCTCCATGGTTATGATTAAAGCATCTTCATCACTCCAAGGCGTTTCGGTGAAGTAGCCTATGGAAGCCCATCCTCTAATTCTAAGGTCTTCGGGTTTAATCCCGAGTTTACATGTGTAAGCTCCATCTATTAGAAAGGCTACGTGTTCTTTTGCTATTTTAAGCCTATCGTTTGGTATTGGGCCGAAGTAGTGTATGGGTTCTGTTTTCCGTTTAACGGGTACTATGACTGTTCCAACGCCTCTACGTCCGGGGTAGATTTGAGTTAAAGCCCATAAACTCAACCTACTCTTATTGAAGTTTGAAGCTGTTAAAGATTCTCTGACGTGTATGGCTAAACCTCCATCGTTTAAGTCTTCTAGGAAGACGTCTCTAACGATTGATACGTTAAGCGTTTCATTATTCAATAGGTCTTTAAGCTTAAACTTAGATTCAAGGGTTGCAGAAGACTCTGTAGCGTTTAATATTTTAAAGTATCCGGGGTCTAATTCACTTGGACAAAACCATTCTCCAAAAGCTTCAGGATTCTTATAGAAGAAGTTTCTCTCAGGTGATACCCAAACTCTAAGACCACCAACGTTAAAACCTCTATCTTCTAAAACTGTTTCAAGGTTTGGATTAGTCCATAAGAGGTTGGGAGAGCCTTTGATGGAAATCCCTAAGATTCTACCACCGTACTCTGAAACCAGTATAGAGCCGTTAACCGATTGAAGCTTAACAGTAGCACCATACCGCTTAAATTTAAACGCTAAATCTTCAAGACTCATATAATAAAGATGACGTGTAAAGACTTGTTAAATTTAACTTTCACCAAATCTAGTTTAAAGAGGAGAGGAAAATTTAAGAATTAGAGTTAAACTTTAAAATGATAGGTAAGCCCTGGTGGTGTAGTCCGGCCTAGCATCAGCGGCTGTCGCCCGCTGGACGCGGGTTCAAATCCCGCCCAGGGCGTTAAACCACAAGTGTAAATACACTTTTCCAGATAGCTTATATCAGTCGGTTTGAAGAGTAGGATAGACATTCACGACTACGAGGGTAGGCTTACGAAGGCTGAGGGGATGCTTCACAACCCGATGTCTGAACGCGATAGGCAGTACATTATTATGTTGGGGGGAGCGGGGATCCACCGAAACTTTCGACGATGATGGGGGGTTGAACCCCTGTTTTCTCCGCTCCTCCCTCCGCGTTATATAGGTGTAGTAAAAGCTTGAGTGAACTGCTCTTTTTTTCCCTCCTCGACACGATGGTTATTACGGCTACTGTAAAGTGAGGGTTTGGGATTAAAAATAGAGGGTTGAGGGGTTTCTCCTCCTTGGGAGGGGTTATCCTACTTCGAAGCTGTTCTCTACGTTTTCGTCTAGCAGTAGTTTTCCATGGTAGAGGTAGACGTTGTAAGTGTATGTTCCCTTCTTCGCCTTGGTCGATAGCTTCCATGATAGTGTATATGCGTATTCTAGTCCTGGTATTGTTTCTCCGAGCGTCTTGGTCAGTGTTTTCACGAGCTTACCGTCGGGGTCGTATATTTTAACCACAATCTTGGCGCCTTTAGACTTCCATATGGTGTTTCCAGTGTTTTCAACCTCCACTGTGAAGTTTATCGTCTTCCCTGGTGAGACGGGTCCGTCGTCTGAGACCGAGAGTATTTCGCCCGTTATGGATGGTGTTTCCACGGTGAACATGTTGTCTAAAGCCTCGTCTAGAAGCGTCTTGTCCATGTAGATCTGTACTTGGTAGCTCCAATCCCCCAGAGCGGCTTTGCTAGGCAGTGTGTATGTCATTTGAACCGTTCTCTCAGTATCGTGTTTAAACGCCTTTATAGTCGCAGACAGCGTTTTCACGGGTTTTCCAGCTGGGTTGTATATCTTGGTGTAGACTTTGGCTGATGGTATGTCCTTCTCACCGTAGTTGTAGACTGTGACGTTGAATATCATCTTAGAACCTTGTCCAACCGGGTTTGGAACAGCCTCCACGTACGTTATCTCAGCGCCGTATGGAACCCTGCATATCGTGAAGTCTGCATCGCTGACATCCGAGCCTACCAGACCCCCTGTATCGACAGCTTCAACTTTAACCCTACATGAGTTTGATGGAGTTTCCGGGATAATCCACTCATACTCCCCCGTGTTTTCGACTTCAAACTCAATCGGCTCCCACGTTTCGCCTCCGTCGGTCGAATAGTAGAGGCTTATCGTCAACTCTTCAGGCATGTCGAAGTCGTCTTCAGCAGTCCACCTTATGGTCTGCCTGCTCCCAACAACCCACTTCTCACCACCATTCGGGGATAAGACGGTCACAGATGGAGGCTCGTTAACTAGAGGCTTCACGTAGAAGCCATTGATCACGGTCTGAGATATCCTGTTGCCAGCCCCGTCCGCCGCCTCTATCCAAAGTGAGACGTAGACGTCGCTGAGCCTTCCCAGGCTGAAGGAGTATGGTTCGCCAGCCTCGCGTTCTAATGGTTCAGCATCCATCCACGTTTCGCCACCGTCTACCGAGAACTTGACTGTCACATCGGCTTCAGAGCTTAACCTCGGGTCGTCGACGTACACGTTTAGAATGACTTTACCTGCGGCATGCGTATTATTCAGGTCTAAGCCTGGAACCATTATATATAAAGTCGGTGGTGCGTAATCCTTTGCTTCGTTTACCACGGTGAACTCTAGTTCTGTGTGCAAGGTTGTTGAGAGGTATTGCTCGCTCCACCCATCTATAACAACCCTGTAGCGAGCCGGTCTGGGGTCGCCCCACCAGTAACGCTGAGCATCCCAGATATCTCCATCAAATATCAGGCTATCATCTCTGTACACACGCATGTGCCCCTTGTCGACCCACCAAAGGGTGTGTCCATACGTGTCCATGAATATGTCCGTGACCATGCCTAGGTAGTAAGAACCCGCGTAGACATGGAAGTGGGTGTCGAGTGGGTGTCCGCCAAAAGTCTCAGTGATTCTAGCACCTGGCGGATAGTATTCCTTAAGGAAGGGCCAGTGTGCGAAGAACCAATATGGGGTTAATGTCCACGGTGGATCCCGGTACTTCTCGTAGAAAGTCCGATAATATACGTCGGGGGTTAGCCACTCAACCCTCTCCCTGGGAACGTTCATAGCCCACGCAAACTCAACGCTCATCCACTCAAATGGAGACCATTTATGCTGTGCAAGTCGTGCCGCTAGCTTAGGGGTCATTGGAATTCTATACTCAGTCTTCCTCTCGACTAGGCTGTTGTAATCGGCTACGTATGTTACAGATGGTGTTATCCCGCTCTCCCAGTAGATCAGGTTGTGCCACTCAGGTGCGTCGACGACGTATGGAGATGCCACGTTGAAGTAGTCCATGTTGTAGTACTCGTAGCTGAATGAAACGTCTAGAGTAGTGCTCGTCATGTACGTTAGAGCCGTTGATGGGTAGTACCACAGGCTAGTCGATTGGAGGTACCACCAACCACTATATATTATGCTCGAACGCTTTGAGGCGAACACCTGGTTCGGCTTTGCCGGGTCGAAGTTCACCTCTCTAGCATACCTCTCATCTAACACTACCGCGACGTTCCCATAGATTGAGACCCTGTCCGCTATCGTCCAGACGTCGGCTTGAGCCTTGTAATCCCAGTCGTATCCGACTATGTAGAATTCTCCGTCTGTCAGGTAGACGCGTGTCTCACCGTTCTGGTCTGTGCATTCCCATTTGAGGTTTAACGTCCAATCTTCATACGAGATTGCGTTGTGCTTGAAGACCAGTATTGGACGGTACGCGGCTGGGGAGCCTTCTCTATTAAGCATTTTGATGGTTACGTCGTTTAGCCTTGTAAACCCGAGTATTGTATGTACGGTTCTATCCTTCCAGGGTCCTTCGACAACTCTAGCCACAACCTTACCCACGTATATGGACTTCGGGAGGCTTGTGTTTATCGTTAGTAGGACGGCTCTAGATTCGTAAAGCGGTATTGTGACCGTTGTGGTGTTGAGTGCCGCCGCTTCGACAATGCTTCCGGTAACTACATCTCCAATAGCTACCTCCAAGGTTAAAGTTATACTATTTACACCTGACGGTACTGGACTGAGCGGCTTAAAGGTGAACGTTATGGTGGAGTTGACAAGTGTATCCGCTGTTATGAGACCTAGACTTATCGTCGCAGGGTCTACCAGGACTGGTGGGTCTATGGCAGATGTAATGTTAACCCTTCCTCCACCCTGCTGGTATGCGTTGTAGCCTAGGTCGTTGGCAGTGCTTATCAAGATGTTCTTCACATCTTCGGGCTTCAGAGACTTGTTAAGCTGTTTAAGCAGAGCTGTAGCTCCTGAAACGTGTGGTGTAGACATGCTTGTCCCGCTGAGCTGGACATAGTCGTACCGTCCATCCCCATCTACGTCCAAGCCTGGAACCCAGCCTTGACTAGCCGCGTATTCGATATAAGAGTCCTCGGCTAGGGCGGCCCATATGTCAACGCCAGGAGCCACTACGTCGGGCTTGACCCTGAAGTCTATCGTCGGTCCGCAACTGCTGAACCATGCTAGATGGTCCTGCTTATCGGTGGCGCCGACTGTTATCACTCTTCTGGCGGTTGCTGGGACGCCTATGCCGAAGTAGTCTCCCCAGTTTCCAGCAGCTACAACCACAATACGTCCTAGGTCTACTGCTGCGTCGCATGCCATGGATAACGGGTCTGTCCCGTCTGTCCACCAGTATGCTCCTAGGCTTAAGCTTAAGATGTCTGCTTCATCTCCAGTATTGGATTCATAGTCTGGTCCGAGCGCTGCGTACTCTACGCCGGCCATTACCCAGCTCAAGTAGCCCCATCCTTCTCTATTCAGAACTTTGACGTTCCATAGGGTGGCTCCGTAGGCTATGCCTTTAAACCTGCCGCTAGACTTGGCTCCTATGCCTGCTGCTATGCTTGCTACGTGTGTTCCGTGGCCGTAGTAGTCGTCTGGAGGCTCATCGATTATTCCATCGCCCTCGTAGTCTATGAAGGATATTGCTCTCTCTATCTTTGATGTTCCGTTTGGGAAGTAGAAGTCTGGGTGGTTTGAGTCTATGCCAGTGTCTAATATGGCTATTCTCACTCCACTCCCGTCGAGTCCCGACTCCCAGGCATCCGGTGCTCCTATGAGCGGCGCGCTCTCGCTGAGGTTTGAGTGAACCTTCCTATCCAGCCAGACCTTGCAAACGTCTTTTAAGCTGGTTAGTAGTTTGCTGAGCTTTCCAGCCTTGTCTCTGGGGATTTTAGCCGCTAGAGCTGGCAGTATTGAGAACTTTCTGACTACTGTTAACCCATCTGTGGTGAGTTGTTTTGCGAGCGCATTTACCGTTATACCGCTTTGGACTATTATGGGGATGTATGGAAGCTCCGCGTAGCCTTCTCTAATTAGAAGGTCTATGTTGAAGAGCTCTAAGTCGAATACGCGGAGGTTTACGCCGCTTGGGATAACGTAGGTTGAGCTATGTATCTTTAGGATTAGGAAGTTTTGGCCGAGCTTAGCCAGGTCTGACGGATAAACCGATACAGATAGTACTGTTCCGTTCTCGGCGACCATCGCGAGAACCACGTCTCCCGTTATAAGCGTGACGTTGTAGAGCCTACCTTTGACTGCTTGCCGTTGATCGCTGACCTGTGTAGATGTTTTATTGCATTCTTCAGTCCTCGCCGACGCGGAGATTGGGGGAGATGTCGGTATTATTAGGCTTGAAATCAGTAGTATTGTTAGAGCCAACGTGAAGGCTTCTTTAAGCCGTCTATCGGGTGAGGGCTTGCTATCCTCTTTCACACGTATAGACGTTTTCTCACCATAAGGTAGTATGTTTATAGTAATATTTATCACTTACCGTTGTCTTGAATACTTGTTGTGAATCCGTTGGTTTTTAAACGTAGAGTTTTAATGCTACCGTTTCTAATGGTGCTGTTAACGGCGGCGTCTTCCTCGGTCTTCGCCAAGTCTTCGAGCAAGATTGATGGTGAGCTTCAGAGGGTTCTAGAGCGGTCAAGCCCTTCAGAGCCCATAGCAGTAATAGTGATGTTTCAGGGCAAGCCTACGGATGAACAGATAGACCTGTTGAAGACGGAGCATAAGATGAATATAACATGCGTGTATAAGATTATAGACGGAGTGGCTGGGAGGGCGCCGGCCGAGGAGATACCTAAGATAGCCGAGTACGAATGGGTTAAGGAGGTGTGGCTTGATAGAAAAGTGTACGCTACTCAGGACAAGACGGTTGAAACCTCGCAGCTGATAGATGAGCTTCAAAGGGAGAACGAGGAGCTTAGGCAAACCGTATCAAACCTCAGCCGGGAGGTGGCTGAACTGGAAGAGCAGGTTCAAACCCAGCAGGACAAGATATCCCAGCTGGAGACAGGGTTGAAAACATACCCGTTAGCGGCGTTCATAGCCGGTTTAGCTTTAGGCATGGCTTCAACCATCTTGGTAGTGAAAGCCCGTAGGAGGATTCGCACACAAACAACCTGAAGTTTCGGAAATAATGGGGGCGGTCTATCGGCTGGCTTGCGGAGGCTTGAGTATTGGTTTTTCCCTCAGTAACGTGTATATTGTTACGGCGAATATCACCCAGGCTGGTCCGATTACGCCTTTCACGTTTAAACCTATTAGAAACGTGAAAGATGTGACTGATAGACCTATTATTGAGGCTAATATGGAGGCTAACTTTAGATTTCTATCTGAGTTGCCTCTGTGGAGCTTGTAGGCTACGTAAAGCCCTAGGAGTGCTGAAGCTACGTATAGGGCTGTGAGCATTTGGCTTGCCTGGACTAGGCTGTTGAAGACTACCGATACTAGGAGGTATATGCTTCCGGTTGCGTGTAGAAGCTCTAGGGCTTTAAGCTCGGGTTGGCTAACCGTGGGTTTGAGGTTTGAGCCGCAGTTTCCGCAGAACTTCATGCTTGCGGGGTTTTCAAAACCGCACCTGGGGCACTTAACCTTTTCAGACAAGGATTCTACACCTCCAACTTACACGTTTTTTATGAAAAAAAAGGGGAAGATATAAGGGTTTATTGTGGGTAGATTGCTGAGTAGCCCCAGTATACTGTGTCCGTTCCAGATCTCCAAGTGTATACTATTTCAACCTTCCACGCTGCGGCTGTGTCAGTCCATCCGGCTGTGTTTGTGCCTGAGGTAACGGTCTTCTCTATGTAGACTGTTGGGTTGCTTGGGTCTGTATAGTAGCGTATGACTAGGCGTTCGCCTGAGCCTACGCCCGTCGTTTTAAGGCTTACGGTTACGGTGCCAACCTTAGAGCCTTCGTAGATGACTTTCAACCCGGAGGCTGTGAACGTTGTGCTTCCGCTACCGGACTTTGCCTGGGCTACTGTTAAAGCATCGAGCTTATCCTCTATAGCGTCTACAACAGCCTTGATAGCGGTTATATCAGCCCAGTTGATCGTGTCGGTCTTCAGCTTAATAGCGTC
>CAYWZZ010000009.1:0-56585 GCA_964463005.1 uncultured Candidatus Bathyarchaeia archaeon
TATTAGAGGCTAGGTTTAATAGGAGGCTTACTATAACGGATGAAGGATGTCTAAAGCCATTGAAGTTAAAGGACTTTACTACAGGTATGATGGAATGGATGAAGACGTTCTGCTAGATATCAACTTGGAAGTTAAGAGAGGGGAGGTCGTTTTACTGACTGGAGCTAGCGGATGTGGTAAAACGACCTTATGCAGATGCTTCAACGGTTTAATACCACACTTCTATGGTGGAGATTTAAGGGGAGAGATACGAGTAGCTGGATTTGATGTCAAGAAAACCCCTATTCATAAAATGGCACTTAAAGTCGGATTTATATTTCAAAATCCAGATAGTCAACTTTTCTCGCTCACAGTTGAACGGGATGTAGCATTTGGTTTGGAGAACTTGGGCGTAGATAAAGAGGAAATTAAGCGTAGGGTAGATTGGGCTTTAGAAATTGTGGGGATGAAAGATTATAGGCACTCTGCTCCATATGAACTTTCAGGAGGGCAGAAGCAGAGGATTGCAATAGCCTCAGTATTAGCTATGAACCCTGAAATTATAGTCTTAGATGAGCCGACTGCATACTTAGATCCCAAAACCTCTCTAAAGATTTTTCAACTGTTAGATGATCTTAATCGAAAGCTTGGTTTAACTGTTATTCTGGTTGAACATAGATTGGATTTAGCTTCGAGATACGCATCTAGACTCATAGTTATGAGTCAAGGACGTATAGTACTTGACGGTGACCCCGCTACACTATTTCATCATAAACTCGAAGAATACGGTGTAAGTACACCTAGACTCATACGATTTTTCAGACAACTTGAGAAGGAAGGGTATAGTTTCGATAGACTTCCACTGAGCACGGAAGAAGCATCCACCCTTCTTAGGAGGATCATCTCTTGATAGAAGTCGTAGACGTATACTACACCTATCCAAATGGATTTACGGCACTTAAAGGGGTAAGTTTAACAATAGATAGAGGTGAGTGCGTAGCTATAATGGGTGAAAATGGCGCTGGAAAAACCACATTGATTAAACACTTCAATGGGCTTCTTAAACCCACCAAGGGAGTGGTGTTAGTAGATGGAAATAATACTAGGGATTTATCCGTAGCTCAGCTTTCTAGGAAAGTTGGATTGGTGTTTCAAAACCCCGACCACCAGTTTTTCAGTGAAACCGTCGAGGATGAAGTTGCCTTTGCATTAAAAAACTTCGGATTCCAAGAAGATGAGATTAAACGAAGGGTTGATCAGGTCCTTGAAAGAATGGGGCTTAAACAATATAGACAATCTTCACCATTTAACTTAAGCGGAGGGGAGAAGAAGAGGCTTGCAATAGCTTCAGTGATCGTGTTTAACCCGGATTATCTGATTCTTGACGAACCGACCATAGGTCAAGATTATCTGCAGAAGTGTGAAATAATCAACATTATAAGGTCTTTCCTCAAAGAGGGTAAAGCAGTTGTAATTGTGACGCATGATTTAGAGTTTGTCGTAGATTTAAAGCCGAGAGTCGTATTGATGAAACAGGGAAAGATAATACTAGACGACTACGCCGATAAAGCATTGACAAACTTGAAGATTCTAGATGACGCTTCACTGCTTCCTCCGCAGATAACTGAACTGGCTTATAGAATTTTAAACTCTCCAAGTTTGGAGGGGATTCTAGATGAACATGACCTAATGGAGATTGTTAAACCATTACTTAAAAGAAGGTGAAGGCATAATGATGCGTATATTTGAGGGGTTAAGGTTTAGAAGAGTTGAAAGCCCAATACACAATTTAGACCCTAGATCTAAAGCGGTATTTCTAGTTGTTTTAAGCAGCTTATCGATCTTATACTCAGACCCTTTAACACTCACGATTTTACTAATCATACAGGTACCTCTAGTCTACATGGCGAGGGTTATTAAGTTCTGGTTAAACTCTCTCAGAGGGTCTGCATTCTTAATGATATTCATATTTATTGTGAACTTTTTAACGAGCTATTTTTACATGGGAGGTTTCACAGTGGACGGTTTAATCATGTCACTATCCATGACCGTTAGATTTATAACACTCATAGGGGCGTTCTCTCTATTCTTCCTCACAACGACGCCAGATGACTTGAGCCTAGCCTTGGAAAAGCTTAAAATACCATATGACATATGCTTCGCTTTCACAGCCGCTATGAGATTTGTACCGGATATAGCTTTAGAAGCGCAATCGATAATGGATGCTCAGAAGTCTAGGGGGTTGGAGCTTGAAAAGGGGAAGTTTATGGATAGAATTCGCAATATGTTGCCGATATTGGTGCCACTATTCATAAGAAGTTTCCAAAGGAGTATGGAGCTCGCTGAAGCCATGGAGTCTAGAGCCTATGGAGCGATAAGAAAGAGGACTAGCTTATGCGAGTTGAAGATGTCTAGGAAAGACTACGCTTTAATCACATTTTCAATATTATTCATGTTGATAGTTATATTTGTTAAAAGCTTCTAAAATATTACCGAGAGCGATTACAAAAACTATTTTAATAAGCCATAAAGTACTAAAAAGTACAGTAAAGAATTTAAATAAGTTTCTTTGTAATTTTTATTATCGTATTTTAGAGGTGATATATATGAGTGGAAAAAGTAAAGCCGTATCTACATCAATCACCCTAATTGCTATAGTAGTCGTTGCTATAATAGCTGGTGCAGTAGGCTACTATGCTGGACAAGCGGCTACCTCAGAAGCTTATCAAAGAGGCTATAATGAAGGACGACAAGTTGGACTAACTGAGGGAAGACAGCAGGCCCTTCAAGAGGTCTCTCCAGTATTGCCTAGAGAAATCAAGATAGGATGTATAATGTCTTTAACGGGGCTCCTCGGCCCCATGGGTACCAACATAGTTAAAGGTGTTCAACTAGCCGTGGATGAGGTTAATTCAAAAGGTGGAATAGCTGGCAGACGTATTGTTTTAATAGTTGAAGACGATGGCACCGATCCATCTAAGGGTTTAGAAGCTTTGAAAAAACTTGTTGAAGTAGATGGATGTCAAATCGTTATAGGACCTATGGCTAGTGGCGTATTGAGAGCTATGGGTAATTATACCAATGAGCATAAGGTTGTACTAATATCCCCAACTGCCACAGCACCCTACATAACCACAGAATTTCCAGACGATTATGTATTCAGAACAGTTGGAAGCGATACGCTTCAGGGTAAGGCATTGGGAGAACTTCTAGTCAAGAGAGGAGCCTCTAGAGTAATAATACTAGTTATGAATAATCCATACGGTATTGGTATAATGGAGGAGGCAAAGAAGGTACTGGGAACGACAGTAATTAAGACAATAACATATGATCCGAGCAAATTAGATTTTACAACAGAACTACAGATGGTTAAAGATTTAAAACCAGATGGTGTTCTTTACGTCGGCTACTATGAAGATGGAAAGATCATGTTTAGACAAGCGTTGGAAATGGGCTTAGACAATATACTCTGGGTTTGCGCTGAAGGAGTTTATGGCGACCCAATGTTTGATGATCCAGCGGCGGCAGAATTCATGGCGAGGGCGTGCATAGGCACTAGACCATCAGCTCCAGTAGGACTCGAGAGCTATGAGATTTTTAAGAGCAAATTCAGAGCAAAGTTCAGAGAAGATCCATCCATGTATGCTGATACGGCGTATGACGCCACCATGATGGCTATATTAGCCATAGCAAAAGCTGGAGACTACGATGGTGTTAAGATACGTGAAGCCCTTAAGGATATAAGCCAAACATTCATGGGGGCAACTGGCTATAAGATCTTCGATGAAAATGGTGATCAGCTTTACCAAGTATACGAGATATGGGATGTAGTTAAGATAGACGGAAAATATGAGTTTGAAGCCATAGGCTACTGGCCTTAAACACCCCCTTTATTTTTGGTGGGTATTATGATAAACTGGCCTCAGGTTTTTATGAACTCCATCACGTGGGGTTGTATGTATATGCTGGCTACTTTAGGGTTGTCTCTATCATATGGTTTATCCCGTTTTCCAAACTTTGCACATGCAGAGTACATTACTTTCGGAGCATATATAGCCTTTATGTTTTTAACCGTGTTCAGCTTAAATATCTACTTATCCATATGTTTAGCTGTGGTTTTATCAGCCCTTATAGGTGGTTTGAGTTTTCTCTTATTGTTTAAACCTTTAAAATCCAGAGGGGCTTCTCTAATTCACCTCATGGTATCATCCATAGGGTTAAGTTTTTTAATAAGACATTTTCTCATGCAAGTTTTCGGAGGAGGAATACAATCTTTCAAAATTGTATGGCCCACCATAAGCATAGGCCCTATTATAACTACACCATTGCTCTTAGCTATTTTAGCTACCGCGTTAATCACAGCTATTTCACTCCACGTAATGCTTACGAAGACAAAACTAGGTAAAGCCATTAGAGCTGCAGCCGATAACCCTGAACTTGCGGCGGCATCTGGAATAGACCTGAATAGAATCAGCCTATTTACCTGGTCTCTAGGTGCAGCCCTGGCAGGTTTTTCGGGGATATTTCTAGCGATGAGAAGTAGCCTCGTCCCACTATTAGGCTGGAAGGTTCTTCTCCAAACGTTTGCCATAACGCTTTTAGGTGGAATAGGAAGCTTCTACGGCGTCCTAATAGCATCGTTTATTCTAGGATTATCAGAAAACATTGGAGTTGTAGTTTTAACTTGGCTTGGACTTTCAGCAGATTATAGGTCGGCTATAGCCTTCATAATACTCGTTGTTACACTCATCATAAAGCCTGAAGGGATTACCGCCATTGCAAGGAGGAAGGCATAGCATGGCAGATCCGCTCATGTATTTATTAGATGCGATTGCATACGCAGGTATATTTGGAATACTGTCTATAAGCTTAAACCTCGAATATGGTTATACGAATTTAGCCAACTTTGGAAAAGTAGCATTTTTCATGATAGGTGCTTATGTAACGGCCATTATGAGCTGTTTGAAATATCCATTTATAGTGAGCAGCCTATTGGCCATATTAATCGCTAGTGTAATTGGTATCTTAACATCTTTACCCACTTTAAGACTTAAAGAAGACTTCCTAGCTATAACGATGATATCATTAGGTGAAGTTATGAAGCTCATTATCAAGAATGAGACATGGCTCGCCGGAGGGGTTTGGGGTATTTCTGGAATACCTCCAGCCATAGTAACTCCAGGCTTAACATTTAGAGATAGACTTATCGTTCAGATAGCTTTAATATATAGCGTCCTCATAATATGCTTCTTTCTATGCGAATTTATGGTTAAATCGCCATATGGAAGGATACTGAAAACCATAAGAGAAGATGAGCTTCTAGCATCAGCATATGGGAAAAACGTTTTCAAGTATAAGGTGCAAGTCTTCGCACTGGGTTCAGCCATGTCTGGGCTTGCGGGAAGCCTATTTGCTCAGTACATTGGCACGGTAAGTCCATATATGTTTGAGCCTACTGTGACGTTTACAATATGGATGATGGTGATCTTAGGAGGACCGGCTAATAACCTGGGTTCCGTCCTAGGCGCTTTCATGGTAGAGGGATTTCAAAGATCTTCTAGGTTAATCAAAGACTATTTTAATCTTCCATTAGACCCGGTGAACCTGCAGGTCATGCTTACAGCTATTTTAGTAATAATCGTTGTATTCTACAGACCGCAGGGTTTACTAAAGGAAAAAATTAAACCTTACGAGGGGAGAATACGTAAAATTATAGCCTCTAGGTTTATGGGAGTGAAATCGTGGATACAGCGATCTTAAGCACAGATAACCTAGTTAAGCGGTTTGGAGGACTTATTGCAGTTAATGGAGTTACCCTAAGTATTAAAAAAGGAGGCATAGTAGGCCTCATAGGGCCAAATGGAAGTGGAAAGACAACGCTCTTCAACATTTTAACTGGCGTTTATAAACCAGATTCAGGTAGAATATTCTTTAATGGTGAACGCATTGATGGACTGCAACCTCATCAGATATATCATAAGGGACTTGTAAGGACTTTTCAAATACCTAGGATACTTCAGAAGATGACTGTATTAGATAATCTAATGATAAGCGTTAAAAACCCAGGGGAAGGATTTTTACCAGCATTATTTAAACGTAAACAGTGGTCAAAGTTTGAGAAAGATGTTAAGGATAAAGCTTTGGAAATATTAGAGCTCCTCGAATTAGAAAAATACTGTTACGTACCTGCAGGTGAGCTTTCTGGAGGGCAGATGAAGCTCCTTGAAATAGCGAGGGCGCTTATATCAGAGCCTAGTATGATTCTTCTCGATGAACCCACTGCGGGCGTTAATCCAGTACTCGCTAATGATATTTTCATGAAGCTTAGAGAGATCAGAAAAAATATGGGCGTAACACTCTTCATAGTAGAGCATAGAATAGAACTTCTCATGGAACACGTCGACAGAGTCCACGTAATGCATCAGGGGAAAATTATAGCTGAGGGGGAGCCTTCTGACATAATAAACAATGATGATGTGATTAAGGTTTACTTGGGATCTATATGAAAATTCTAAGAATCTCAAATTTAACGGCGGGGTACTGGAAAATACCAATTATAGAAGACGTTTGCATTGACGTAGATAATGGATCGGTTGTCGCACTACTCGGGCCAAATGGAAGTGGAAAATCTACAGTTCTTAAAAGCATAATGGGGTTTACGAAGATCTTTAGAGGAAGTATTGTTTATAATGGGGTTGATGTAACAGGAGCTTCCGCCACCAAACTGGCGAGAATGGGTATAAGTTACGTTCCTCAGATCAACAACATTTTTAGAAGTTTAACCGTTAAGGAGAATCTTGAGATTGGTGCCTACGTAAGAAAAAATGATCTAAATAAAGACATCGATGTAATATTGGAAATCTTCCCGGAATTAAAAACCTCTTTAAATGATAGGGCAGATAGTTTAAGTGGAGGGGAGAGGCAACTTTTAGCAATCGCCAGAGCTTTAATAAGTAATCCCAAACTTCTACTGCTGGATGAGCCCACAGCCAGTCTCTCTCCTAAAAATGCTACATTGGTTTTATCGAAAATACGTGAGATAAAAAGTATGGGCATATCAGTTTTAATAGCTGAGCAGAATGTTCTAAAGACTTTGGAAATATCCGATAAGGCCTACATACTTGCTTCCGGAAGATGCATAGCATTCGGATCAACGGAGGAAATACTCAAGAATGAAGATCTAGGCAGACTTTACCTCGGCTTGAAAGTTAAAACACCTTAAGAATGGGAGTGATATAAACCTATAAAATCAAGCTACAATAATATAGTATTGATGAGAGTAATCGTCGATGAGAGGGAGAGAGATTCGGGAATCCCTTCGATATTAAAGAGCAAAGGCGTTAGAGTAGTATATGAGCTTTTAGAAGTTGGCGACTACGTACTTTCAAGCAAAGTCGCCTTTGAACGTAAAACACTACCGGATTTTATAACCTCCATATTTGACGGGAGGCTTTTTAAACAGATCAAGTCGCTTAAAGAACACTATGAAAAACCAGTCTTACTATTAGAAGGAGATATTACGAGAATAGAGGAGTTTACGACGAAGACTAAAGCCGTATTAGGAGCTATGTCAGCTGTATCCTTAGGATTTGAAGTACCGATTTTATATTCATGCGATAAGGAACAAAGCGCTGAACACATATACATCGTAGCTCTGAGACTCCACAGAAGAGGTGAATCTAAACAACCGATAACTGTTCCGAAAGTTGGTAAGAAAATCGATGAAAGAATTAGAGTTCTAACCTCACTACCAGGCATGGGGCCAACATTAGCTGAGAGGACGCTGGAGATGTTTGGAAGCCTCAGAAGAGTTTTTAATGCATCTATAACAGAGCTTATGAAAGTTAAAGGACTGAATCAAAGTAGAGCTGAAGCAATATACCGTCTTATAAACAGCAACTATACACAAAGTGTTAAAGATGTAAAACAGACTAAGCTAGATTCCAGCTGATGAAAGCACCATGAGAATATACATTAAAAATTAATAAACCTCTCTTTCTACTCTAAACTTAGTAGAAGTTGCGGCTGTGGTCTAGTCTGGTTAGGATTGGGGCCCCCCAAGCCCCAGATCGCGGGTTCAAATCCCGCCAGCCGCACTACTATTTAAAAGGTTACGCTATAAATACTTGCTTTACATTTAATTGGATCGTTGAAAACTTGTGAGTGTTAGCTGTTGGAATTTCATCAACAAACTTAAAAAGAATAGACGGTCGGAGGAAGAGTTTTAATTCAGCAATCTACCCGCCGGAGAATCTTTTCTATCTGTCTTTTACATAGGTACAAGTCTACTGGACCGTAGCCGGAATATACTTCTATGATCATTGGAATTTTACGCTTCTTAACGAGGCTCATAAAAGAGTTGAACTCTAGGTCGCCCAACCCTACTATGAGGTTCTTAAATTTAAGGTCTCTTGTCACGTCGTTTACATGGATTATATCGATGTAATCTATAAACTTTGATGCGTAAGACATTATGTTGAAGTTTATGGTAGCAGCAGCTGCGACATCTAGGCAAACGCCTAGAATCGGTGAATCTACTTTCTCGATCACATAGCTTATGTCCTCAGGCTTCCTAAGGACTTTAATTGAACCAATTTCACCATTTTCAAGTGAGAGCTTAACACCATAACTCTCACATTCATCTACTAGAGCTCTACAACCTTCAACGATTTTTTCCTTTGAAACGTTTTCATTGAACGATGATGGAGTAATACTAACTGTTGGACATTTAAAAGATACAGCCATGGAAATAACCTCGCGGATTCTAGCTATGGATTTTCTAAGCTTTCTATCATCTTCTATGAAAAGCGCCCCAGCTTCGAAGGATATCACTTTTATCATGTCATTTTCAACCCAATGTTTAAGCTCCCGTACCACATCACTATCTATTGACTTAAGCTTACCGATGTTATTCACAATAGCGTGTGGTTCATCTACAATCTTGAAAAATTCAACATCAAGATGTCGAAAACCTAGAGAGTATATGTCTCGAAACCAACCAGCAAAGGGCTTCTTGATATTGTGGGTTGAAGCGGCTATTATCGTTTCTTTCATGTAGCAGATCAACCTCGTATAACTACCTCACCGTCTTCAACTTGAGAAATTATAATACATCATATATAAATTATGCAGTATTACGGTAATAGCCTAGACGTTGCCTAAGTTTACTGACTCCTTAAATCTTCTTAAAAATCGACCGCCGATTTTAGAAAAATAGACATCCATAAACGTGGCGGTATGGAAAATAAAAATAGAGGGCTAACTTATAAGAACTTTAATGTAATGCAGTATTCTAGCTTGATCGCCAGTATCTCTGACCTTTTCAAACTCATCTTTTAAATTGTATAAGGCTAAGGCTTTCTTGTAGAGGTTTGCGAAGAATTCCTTGGAAAGTCTCAACGCCTCAACGGGGTTCATTCTATATGAAAACTGGTCGAGAACCATCCAGCCTTTATATCCAACATCTATGGCAGCATATAGGAAGTCTATGAACGCCCAGAGGTCTCCCGTACCTACTATACGGTCTTCATCATTGCTGTGCGTTTTAGCGGTATTTATATGGAAGGCTGCTAAGGGTACTTCAAACTTCTTCGCTGCATATACTGTAAACGCTGGTTCTACCGCGTACATCAGCTCATGACCATAATCTATGGTTATACCCATTGATTTAAAACCCAACTCTTCGTTTATAGACTTCGCTAGGAGCAGTGCAAATTGAGAAGTAGGAATTATCATATTCCCCTCCTTAGGCTCTTTAATCTTAGCCTCTATTGAAAACGTTAAACCAAGCTTTCTAGCTTGTTTAGCGATCGCCAAACACCCATCATAAAGCCAATCTAGCCTTTTTCCATAGTTAACTTCAAGACTATAATCCCAGCCATCTTGACCAGGCCATAAAGAAGCAACATCTGTTTTCAATTGCTTAGCTATTTCTAAACTTTCAAGGATTGTGTTTAAAGCCTCTTCTCTAAGACGTGCGTCTGGGTTTGTTAATGTCCCAAGTTTCCACTTCGGAAAACCCGATAAGTCTAACGCCAAACCTGCAGGCTCCAATTCGAATTCATCCATGTACCCTTCTACCTCACTTACGAGGTCCCAGTCGACCGTATAATCGGATTTTATGAATTGAGCGTTTATCAATGCTACTCCCTTTATACCAGCCTCATGGATACGTTTGAGCTTAGATTTTAAGTCTGATGGCATTTCTGGAAAATAGCCGATTCTGTTAAACCTATCTGAGAAGTCTCCAGCAGCCCAGATTCCGGCGCCGAATTTAACGTTAAATTCTTTGAAAAACTCATCGACCTGAGGACCTGTTATGAAGCCTTTAAACTTTGAGAGTTTATCTGTAAAATCTCCCATAGTCATCATGAATACTTCTCAAGCGAGCAAATATAAATTAGACGGTTTCACGTTTAGAGTTAACGACATGGGCATTAAAATGGTGGATATAACTGGCAAGGGGGAAGTTTATAGAGAAGCTGAAGCTCAAGGGTTTATCGTACTTAAACCTGAAACGGTATCGGCTATTAAAGAGGGAAGAGTTCCAAAGGGGGATGTGATAACAGCTGCTCAGCTTGCAGCCATAAATGCTGTTAAGAAGACATCTGATTTAGTAGTGCTAGCTCATCCAATAGCTTCAATAACGTCTATAGACGTTAAGCTTAAAGTTGCTGAAAGAGGTGTTGAAGCGACTGTAACAGTTAAATCAATAGCTAAAACTGGAGTTGAACTTGAAGCTTTAGTAGGTGTTATGGCGGCATTGCTCACAGTCTTCGACATGTGTAAACAGTTTGAGAAAGATGAAAAAGGCCAGTATCCGCTCACAAAGATAACAGACGTAAGAGTTACTAGAAAAATAAAGGTGGATGTGGAAAGTGAGAAAGACTATAACGTAGGAGATTGATGTTAAGGCTTAACTAAAACTTTTATCGTATTTGGTATTTCACGTTTAAGGACTTTTTCGAGATCCTCCAGCTTTATTACGTGACTTATTAGAGGTTTGACGTCTAAGGCACCGGATGCTAGTAGGTTTAGAGCACCGTCCATTTCATATGGATTTATGAAACTCCCTACTATCGTAAGCTCACGCTTGTATATATCGTAAGGTTTAATGGACCATACATCACTCTCAGAGGCCACACCGAAGACGAGTAGACGACCGCCGGGTTCCAAGCAATTCAAAGCCAGCGTAAGCGGGTTAGAGCCGCCAGCAGCATCTATAGCCGCTTCAACACCTTTACCTCCTAGAAAACTGTTAACGGCTTTTACAACGTCATCCCTAGATGGATTTACCGTTAAATCCGCCCCCAGCTTTTCAGCGAGTTTAAGCCTCCTATCGTTCACCTCAACCACTATTACTCTTCCAGCTCCAGCTCTCTTAACTAGTTGAAGATGTATGAGACCTATTGGACCCGCCCCAACGATTAAAACGTCTTCACCAGGCCTAATTGACAGCCTCGTAATACCGTGTAAACAGCAGGCTACAGGCTCTGTAAAAGCAGCTTCATCAAGACTTAAACCCTTCGGAACTATATACAATTGCGATGCTGGAGCCACTACGTACTCGGCAAAACCTCCATCCCTAGTGACACCTATAGATTCAACTTTAGGACATAAGTTTCGTCTAGCGCTTCTACAATAGCGACATAAGCCGCAGGTTATATTCGGATCCACAGCGACAGCATCTCCAACGGATATATCGTTTACGTTTTTACCAACGTCTACAACTATTCCTGAGAACTCGTGGCCTGGGATTAGCGGAAGCTTAGCCCACGGCATGACCCCCTCATATATGTGTACATCCGTACCACATACTCCACATACGTGGACTTTTACGAGCGCTTCGTTGGATTTAATGGATGGAATATCCTTATCTAGGACTTTAAAATCATATGGTTTCTCTATCAGAGCAACCTTCAAGCGGAACCACTAGAGTTCTCCTTAGTAAAGCTTACTTATAACAACTTCGAAAACACTTATCTATAATAACGATTTATCGTTTAGATGATTCAAATGATTGTATTCTTGAAAAGTGAATTATGGTTGATGTTTAAGCTTATTTATAAGGGAGAAGACTATGGTTAAACTGGCTGAGAACATGGAGAAAATTAAAACCTTTCTTCTACTTTAGCTTTTGAGCTAAGGAAAGTCTTGGTTAAAGTGGGGCCGACTAAAATTGTTATAATAGCCATTATGAGAAGAGAAGCCATGATATCTTCATTGAAGAGGCCGTGACTGCGAGCTATACTCGCTACCGCTAAAGCTACCGAAAGTCTGGGTACGGTGGCTATACCCATCCCTATGCTCTCTCTAACATTGAAGCTTTGAATTTTAGCTCCTATAAATCCTCCAATAATCTTCCCAGCTATAAAAGATGTTACTATGATAAGGGCGGTTATGATATTTTCAGGGAATAGTAACAGACGTATATTTATCGTGAAGCCTAGAGATAGAAGAAACATTGGGACTAGGAAACCATAGCTTATGCTAAATATCTTAGACTTAATCTCCACTCTTTTCTCAAGCATATCAGATAAAGCTACCCCTACTAGGAAGGCCCCAGTTATCTCATGTACGCCTATAAGCCCGGTTATAAAAGCCGTAAGCGCTATTATGAGCATGGTAGCGCCAGTGTCGCTTTCAAATACGTTTCCCCTAGAGAACCAATCCAACAAAAGTTTGTAAAGTCTAGGAGTAATATGTAAGATGAATACTATAAGCGCTATGAGAATGAAAGGGAAGAAGAGTAAAGAAATACTTCCACTCTGTTCGACAGTCTTGATAATAACAGTCGCAAGGATTAGACTTATCAAATCTTCAATAAAGGTAGCTGTTGCTACCGTAGATAAAACTCTAGTCTCAACTTTAAGATCCATCAGAATGGGAATTATGACGCCCACGAAGGAGGAGCTGGCGCATATACCCAACATCATGATCCCAAAGAAGGGTAGATTTAGAAGTAGTCCGACTACAAACCCTATAGCCAAGGGGAGTAGAAAGTTTGCGCTTGTGAAGTAGGCGACCTCTCTCCATCTATGTTTGATCTCGGAGGTTTTAACTTCTAACCCTCCTAAGAACATGAGGAAAATGAGCCCCAATCTGGCTAGGAAGTCTATCGTTTCACTCGGCCGTATAAGTTCAAAGCCGTAAGGTCCAAATATAATGCCAACTAGTATGACAGAAGTCAACCAGGGTATGCGAAGTCTGCCTAATAACTCTGGTAGGAGGAACGCGGCAATTATCCATATGAGAAACAAGAGTATATGTTCCAACTCCTAATCCAAGAAATTATTCTTTACTAAAAATCTAATATATAAGTGTACATATTTAGAAGCCGCTTTCAGCTTAAAACTAGGTGAAGTGTCAGATAACACTTTTAAACTCTTACTTCACTAGATAGGTAATGTCTTAAGTTTTACGCTAGGAGGTTTGACACATGTTGGGTTTAATCTTCCAGTCGATTTTAACCCCTATGGTAGCTTCTATACTAACCTTAACATTGGGTGAGAGGCTTAAGGAGAGAGTTGGGTGGTTGGCTTTCCTAGCATCGGTTTTATCCATCGCTCTAATGTTGAATGTTGCTCAGAAGGTTTACCTCGGAGAAGCCGTCGTAGAAGCATATCCGTGGATCCCACTCGTGGGAGAATTCAAGCTCGTAGCCGACGGTTTAAGTACGCCTATAGCCCTCACAGTTGCATTCCTATGTACAGTTATATCGCTATACTCTATGAGCTATATGAGGCATGAGAGTGGTTTAGGGGTATACTTCACTCTATACCTCCTCTATGAAGCTGGAATGATTGGTACGGTTTATGCGGCGAATCTAGCCCTGTTCTTCTTATTCTACGAGCTCATGCTTATACCGTCTTGGGCTCTGATAGCGGTTTGGGGAACAGGAGATAAAGAGAGAATCGCACTTAAATACTTCATATTTACAGAGGCTGGAGCCCTCTCCCTACTAGCAGGCATAGCTACGACTAGAGCATTGACGGGGACTTTTGACATGTTTGAAGTGGCTAGTCGGATATATGGGATCCAACCACCCATCCTTATAGCTGTGGCCGTAGCCATCTTGATAGGTTTCTTTGTTAAGATGGCTTTATTTCCACTACACACGTGGCTTCCAGATGCACATGCAGAAGCACCTACGCCTATAAGCGCCCTGTTATCGCCCGCTATGATAGGTATAGGCGGTTATGCGTCGATAAGAGTTCTCTATACGTGTTTCCCCACACTCTTAGAGTTTTGGGGCTTCACAACTGTTTTAAGCATTTTAGCCCTCGTAACGATGGTCTACGGTGGGCTTATGGCTTATACTCAAGACGATATCAAGAGACTTCTAGCGTATTCGAGTATAAGTCAGATGGGTTACATGTTCTTCGGGGTGGCGAGTTTATCAGCCATAGGGCTTTTGGGAGCCGTGCTGATTTACGTGAGCCACGGCTTATGTAAAGCCACTCTCTTCATGGTTTCAGGGGTGCTCAGTCATGAAACTGGAACTAGGAGGATAAGCGACCTTAGTGGTTTAGCTTCGAAAATGCCCCTCACTACACTCGCAGCAGTGATGGGATTCTTAGGGATCGCGGGGGTTCCTCCTCTACTAGGATTTTGGGGTGAACTCTACATATTCCTAGGCTCTATTTACACGGCCATGAGAGCTACTGAGGGCTTAGATTTAGTTAGACTTGCGATCACGATCTTAGCCATTGCATCAGCCATCTTGACGGCTGGATATGGGCTTTGGACTATAAAGAGAGTCTTCTTCGGAAGACCCAGTAAAGCCGCTGAAGGTTCCCACGAGCCGACTATGCTCATGCTAGTCCCCCTAATAATCCTAACAGCAGCTGCCATAGTCTTAGGAGCCTACCCGGCAGTCCTCATGAGCCTAGCATCTCCCGCTCTAGGCGTTTAATTTCAACCTATTATAAACGGAGGGCTGATAATGTTTCAAGTTCTTGTGTATGTGATGTTTACTCTCATCGCAACGTCTGTTGCATCATATATAGCTGGCCGATTTCTAAAGAGATATACGGGCTTCTTGACAGCATTTGGGCTTGCATTGGCTATGTTACTCCTCCTTTCAATAGCACCGGAGGTGTTTGAGAGTGAAGTATATGAAGAGTATTCATGGACGTTGGTTCTACCTATGAAACTTGGACTTAGAGTTGACGGGTTAAGCTTCACGCTAGCATTTATCATAAGCTTCATCTCAGCTCTCGCATCCATTTACTCGGTAGAGTATCTGAGAAACCAGAATAAACACGGTTTATACTTCTGCCTCTTATCGTTGATGGCTTTTGCCATGACAGGAGTTGTCTTAGCGAAAGACTTGGCTACACTATTCTTCTTCTGGGAATTTTCAGTCGCCATACCACTTTTCCTAATAGCTGAGTGGGGGTATGGTGATAGATGGTCTACTGCCATAAGGTTTTTCCTGTTCTCTAGGTTTGGCGGAAGCCTACTTTTAGCCGGGCTGGCTTTAACATACGTATCTTTCGGTTCATTAGACATGGATATATTGTCCCATAGTCATCAACTGAAGCCTGAAATCTCCTTAGTCATAGTTTTATTGATGATATTGGGCTTCTCAGTGAAGATGGCTATCTGGCCCTTCCATGGTTGGCTTCCATCAGCCTATGCTGATGCCCCAATACCAGTAGCTGTATTGTTAAGCGGGGTTATGAGTAAACTCGGTGTTTACGGAGTTATCAGGGTTTTGCAGATTTTCCATGAAATGATATGTTGGGAGGCACAAATGATGCTACTTGGTTTAGCCTACATAACAGCATTATATGGTGGAGTCATGGCTTTTATGAGCAATGACTTAAGAAAAATATTCGCCTACTCAAGTATGAGTCATATGGGTTACATACTTCTCGGATTCTCCACGCTTACAATACACGGACACGGCTTCTCAGGAGCTCTTCTACACATGGTAAACCACGTACTCAGCAAGAGCGTTTTATTCTTCTGCGTAGGTTTAATCCTTAAGATGTTCGGAACCGCAGACATTAAGCAGTTAAAGGGTGAGTATAGAAGAGCCCCATTACCATTCACACTAGCCATTTTAGGAGCTTTAGGTCTAATAGGTCTTCCACCGACGATAGGTTTTTGGAGTAAAGATATGCTCTTAGGTTTCTCATTAGAATTGGGACCCCCAGCTACATTTCTCATGGCAATAATAGCTCTACTTTCAACAGCTTATAATTTAAGATGGATTATGCATACCTTCGCGAGAGGCTCACCTCAGAACGTTATGGGGAAAACCTCCCTAGTTATGAGTATACCCATATTCGTAATCGTAGCATTTGCTCTTACACCTCCAGTCTACATGGATGTTCTAACAAGCCTCTTAGAAGTTGAGCATGTGATGGTTGAGATAATTCCGCTTACAATGACAGTAATAGCTTTAATCGCGGGATTTCTAATCGTCTACGTAACGATTTACAGAAGCTGGACTTTACCAACTTGGCTAATCCATAATTCAGTTACACTCTTGAATATATTATCATTAGAGTGGATTTACCTTGGAATTTTCCGAAAAGGATTACTTAAGCTTGCAGATTGGATAAAACTCAACTTAGATAAAGCCTTAGACGGTTTTAACTACTTCATAGCCAATTCTACGATAAACTTCGCCAGTCACATATACAGGTCTATAGATAGAACGATAGATGGTTTTAATAATCTACTTTCAGCTTATGCACTCTACATCTCTGAACGGGTGAGAAAGTTGCAGACTGGAGTATTACCCTACAACATTTTAGCTATGGTCTTAGCCCTGTCAGCAGTCCTTTTAATACTGTTTATGATTTCATTGGTGTAGTATAAGCGCCTCCCTTATCTCCCTAATTTCAAGACCTTCAACTTTACCATTAAGCATGGTTATTAAGTCGGAGACCTCGTAGAACTTAAGATAGAGGAAACTGATTAAAGTTCCTAGGTGGAACCGATCTCCTAGAAGAACTTTTTCACAGTCTTCAGCTAAATAACGTTTAAAACCCATTTCGAGTATGGAAAGAGCGCGGTCGGGCTCCTTGGAGGCTTTGATGGCGAGCGAACGGTAAGGGCTATCTTTTAGGAATTCTATGGCTTCAAGCGTAGAAGAAGCTAAAGACATAGAAGTTAGAGAATTACGAGATACGTAGTGATAACAAGGTGTAATGAATTTTTCAACATCCTCGGTTTTCATCCTAAGTTCCCTCATCCTTAGAACCGTCATCACGTTAACAGAGTCTACTTCAACGCCTACAAGATGCTCTGCCACTTCTCTATCATAACCTGAGGCTTCTCTTAAACTATTCCATAATTGAGTCATGGCGTACTTGTCTATGGCCGCTTCCAATGGTACAGTTGAGGGATTTTTCTCGAGAAACTTCACGGTAATCGCTATACTCTCCGCTAAATCGGGCTCAAGAAACTCGAAAACTCGGCTTATATCTCTAGTCTCAAGAATTACCCTGCAAGTGTTCAGGTCATACCTACCCACGGGAACTATGACACTTAACGCCTCTTCTACATCTACGTTGCATGCAATAAACTTAATAATCGCTTTCAAACAATTCAACTCATGTTTTCTGAGAAAGGCTTTTAAAAACTTCTTGGAAAACTGTGGCGTAGTAACTATCACCTTCTCGAGTATCTGGTAATAGTGCGTTAAGAGGATCTTCTCCACATCTTCGGTTTTAATTTTAGGAGGTAACTTTGATAAGAGAGAACCATAGGAAGTTTCCCTAAGCCTAGTCATAAACCCATCAACACTTCTTGCTCTTAACAACTCCTCGTAGTGGTTAAATGTTAACATGGAAGACCGTAGGGCGCCCACTAAAGCCACTATTGGACCATAGTGAACTCTCAGCTTCACTTTAAGAAAACCTCCAATTGTTATCAAAGGCTTGAATTACTTAAACTTTATAGGTGTTTTCTAATAGAGCGTAATCATAACCTGGTATGATGAAGACTAAGGCTGAAAACCAGAATCCTTGTTTCAACCGTGGAATATTGATCTACATTTAACCAGGTCTGCTTTTACGCCTCTCAACTCTTTTCAAGGCCAAGAATAGGTGGATGTGCATACATACTATCCCTAAGACCGCCCCGAAAATTGTTCCGTAAACCTCCATGCTATAGTGCCGACCGATTATGTATCCTATTGCGGCGAATACGACTACATCTAGACCTATGATGAGAAACTTAGCGATCATGTTCCAGGGTAAGTGGGTTTTTCTATTCAATTGTCAACCCCAGTTACTCTTAAATTGAACTATCTATAGTAAAATTTATTTAAGTTACCGTCTATTAGATTCTGGCTATATTGGTGGAGGGCAATGATGCTAAAACCTATGCACATGAGAAAACTCGTAGCAACAATCTACGAGGATTATGTGGATGAAGTTATATATGCTCTTGGGAGGCTTGGAATCGCTCATCTGATAGATATAAGGGAAGACCTTGACTCTTGGAAGGGATTGATCGAACTTGTGGAGCCTGGGGATAGACTTTTTAAGTGTAGGGACTTGCTATCCAGAGTCGAAAAGCTTATGGATGAGCTTAAAGTATCGGAGAAAAACTATCCTGCAGAACTCTTGAAGGGAGATTTCAACAAGATTCTCGATGACAGCGAGAAAGAGCTTGATGTACTTGAAAATAATTATAGGAAATTGAAGGCTGAAATTGAAAGTCTTATGGAGAAGAAGGTATCGGATGAGGAGAAGCCTCTCCTAGAGTCCATGATCGCAACTAAGAAAATTGAATTCGAACAACATCTGCAACTATTTAAAAAATCCCTACTAGTTATAAGAAGCCGTCTAGAAGCTTTAAGGAAAGTCGACGAAGCTAAGCGTTTTCTTGGAAGAACCTATAGAACGTATATTATGGAGGCTTGGGTTCCGCTGGATAAGATTGAAGATGTCCGTAAGGTTATAGTCGATGCATCTAAAGGTTTATGTATAGTAGAGTTTTCTCCACCACCTGTGGAAGCCCACGCTACGAAAGTACCTGTAGCATACAGGATTCCGACTTTTCTAAAACCGTTTGAAAAACTCGTTAACGCTTATGGTATTCCGCTGTTTAATGAGATTAACCCTACGGTAATAACCTTCATAACCTTCCCGTTGATATTTGGGATAATGTTTGCAGACGTCGGACATGCTGGCGTGATGGCTATTTGTGGTCTACTATTCATCTTTCTAAGGAGGAGGATGGAGAAAACCGGAGCTGAGCTAACTGGTATTACGGGAATGGTTTTATCAGCTGGCGAATTACTGCTTTTATGCGGTTTGTCGGGGATTTTCTGGGGAATACTCTTCGGTGAAATATTCAGCCAACATGAATTCTTCGGAGTACACCTACACCCATTAGAATTGCTTAGGATCGGTAGGGAAGTTCGTTTGGGAGGCTTTGTACCATATGAGGATGTGATGGCTATGTTCCACTTAGCGATCTTCATAGGTGCGTGTCAGATAAACCTTGGGCTTATATTGAGTTTAGTGAATAAGGTAATGAATAGGGAGTTTAAGGAAGCAGCGTCCATTATATGTTGGATGTGGTTCTACGATGGCGTAGCTTACGTAATCTTTGCGTACGGTTCCACTACAGCATTCAACTTCTCCTTTTGGCTCTCAAATCCACATCTTCTATTCGCCCCCTTAGCAGCTTTAATAGTCCTAGAAGTTGTGAGTAGAGGTATGGAGGGGTTATCACATGGTCTAATGGTTTTCGTAGAGTCTTTAAGCCACACAGTCTCTTACGGTAGGCTTTTAGCACTCAACTTAGTTCACGTAAGCGTAGGTAAGATGTTCCTTCAAATGCAAAGTGGAATTCTAGGAGTAACTCTGGGAACATTAATATCTCTCATACTTGAGGGGACGATAATATTCGTTCATACCTTAAGGTTGCATTGGGTTGAATGGTTTTCGAAGTTCTACTCAGGCGGAGGAGTTAAATATATCCCGTTTAAAATATAGTAAGTGTTTCGCTTGGTACAGGAGGTGGTCATGATGTTAAGCCCGAGTTTAGTAGCGCTATTAAGCGTGTCCATATCAACTAGTATACCAGCTATAGGAGCTATATGGGCTATAATATCTATCGGAACAACCATGGCTGGTGCTGGGACGGAGAAGCCCGAAATACTGACAAGAGCTATGATCGGAGTGGTTCTAGCGGAGGCTTTAGCCATATACGGGTTGTTGGTTGGCTTTATGCTTGTAGGAGCCCTACCGAAATTAACGACTGAAGATGCGGCATATAAGGCGCTGGGAGCCGCGCTTACCATAGCCATTTCAACAGTAGCAGCTGGTTTCGGTATAGCTTACTGTGGTTCAGCAATGATCGGAGCTATGGCTGAAAGACCTGAAACCTTCTCAGGCAACGTAATATCGGTTGTCTTATCTGAAGCTGTAGGTATCTATGGCTTATTGATAGCATTCATGTTGATCAGTCAGATCTAAAAAGATCGTGGAGAGCTATGAGCTATAGGGCTTATAGGAAACTAAAGAAAAGCCTTAAGATGGTATCTAATGAAGACGAGATAGTTTCTTTCACGGAGTTTAACGAACTGCTGAGCTCTTCCCCCCACCTTGCCGAGGAAATTAGACTCAAAGCTAAACTCAGAATACTTCAATTACGCCTACGTGAGGCTAAGATACCCTTAGAGAAATACCGTGTTAAAAGGGAGATGGCTAAAGTTAAAATGCTGATTCTCCGCGAGAAATTGCGCGATAAAGCTAGGGGCGACTATATAGCTCAGGAGGGGGGATGGGGTTTCAGAGACGTTGTAGCCGATTTTACTGATGGATGTAAATATGGGTGTAAAGCTGTCGTTAAAGGGTGTAAAGCTGTCGTTAAAGCTGTCCTTCCCCCTTCTTTCTTATACCTAGGCAGACGCAGTTTTACATCTAAAGGAATTACAGCATGGGTAAGAGAAAGAGCTAAGAAAAGTCTTCGTAGAAAGAAGACGTCCATATATTAAATTGTTTAATCGAAGTCCTTCCACAGAGAGGATTATGCTTAATCTCATATCGGTCTCTTCCAAGTTCATCTAATTCGAAGATTTGCACAGGTATTATGACGGTATCAATGTTTTGAGAATAGAATGAACCCTACTTCTCTTACTATGTCTTTCCTCATCCTTTTCATCCTACCTTCAAACGTATTATCGAACATTATTCTCCCATCTAAAGTCTCAACGATGACGCCGCCTGAAACGTTCAGAGGCTTAATAGTTACTTCGAAATCCGTCTTATTTCCAGTCCTCTCCTCTACGATTTTTGCGAGGTCTTGAAGGTTAATCTTCTCTATCACATCCTCGTGATGTTGAGGTATTATTATCCTTAACCGTCCCCCACCTATAGATAAAGCGGCCTCAAGTATCAGGTTTTTTAAAACTTCGAGATACTTGTCAGTTTTAGTAAACTTGGCAAGTTCCTCCCAAGCAACCTTAAATACGTCTTCAATTATCTTATTCTTTTCCTCTAACAATTTAAGCCTATGCATAATCTTAGCTCTCGTAGCAGCGGTATGTCTTATCATGGCGGCTCTTATTTCAGCATCGCTCTTTATGGACTTAACCTTCTCAGCTGCCTCCCTGTAAGCCTCAGCCCTAGCGTTCTCTAAAATCTGCTTTGCCTTTGCCTCAGCATCTCTAATTATCTTCTCAGCTTCAGCCTTACCATGCTCTATTATTTTTCTAATAATAGCTTCGCCTACTACAGCTTTCATAAGCCTCACACCTCATTCAGGTAATATGTACGTTAAAACGACTTCTACAGCCCTCTTAAGCTTAGGCTCAACACTCGCCCTTAATTCTTTAACTTCCTTCTCAATCTCCCAAGCCGTCTCCTTACGAGCAGACTCCAAGATTCGTCGCGATTCTTCCTCGGCTTCTGCGACAAGTTTTTCTACAAGACTTCTTCTCTCTTTCTCAGCCTCCAAAGAAGCGTTCACTTCAATTTCATGAGCCTTACTCTTAGCCTCCTCTATAAGCCTTTTTGCCATCTCCTCAGCCTCTCTAATAGCCGCTATGGGGTTCCCCGCACCAGCTTTTTCATAAACCTCCTCTATTAAATGCTCAATATCTCCACAGTCATTTCCAGTAGCGGCATAATCTTCCATCAGGTCACCTTATAAAGCAAGGTGAGATGTAATTTAAAAGCTTTTTCAGAACAAGTAGATATATGGACTTTAAAAATTTACGCCTTTTAAGGGGTTAAAGAAGTCATTAACACTTGTAACGTGGACTATAATGAAGTCATGAGCATGTTGAAATGGGCTATAGGCTACACATCCATATTAGGGGCTGGTTTGACAAAACCTAGAACCTGAGAAGATGAGCCATAGAGGTTGAGAAAGCGAGAAATACTTACAAGCTTAGGCTTAGCCTGAGGGGGACGGCAAAAGCTAAAGCCGTGTACACTTAAGCTCATTCTCACGACGTCATAAAGCCCTAGCCTCAGCTTTAGCCTTCCTCTTCTTTTGGAGAATCCTCATTCTCACAGCATCTTCTCTAGCTCTCTCCTCCAGTATAAACTCTATATGTTTAATCATTTTGTCTATCTGCGGTATGAATCGATATTGAATCATGTTGATTCTCTTCCTAGTTATTTGCATAGCTCTAGCCACGTTATTAATTGACGCTTCAATTTCTGCAAGCTTAACTATAAGCCTTACTATATTTCTAACTTTAAGAACGGTATCGTCTAGTGCAACAGATGTGTCGAGCACATTGTACGAATTCAAGCTACCGGATTCGACGAGTTTAAAGACCGGTATGGCAACGTTTATAAGCCTCACGCCGAGTAGCCTTTCTTCCCTAACCTTAAAGTTGAATAATGTTGGAGCCTTGCTGAGACCAAGTTCTCTAAACTTTATAGAACCGAGGGTAATCTTAGCCTTCGATAGAGCTCTGTAAGATTCAGATAGATAGTCGTAAAGCTCATTCCTAGTCTTCTCAACTTCATTCACTAGGCTAAAAAATTTCTTTACCAAAACGTCTAAGTCTCTCTGAAGTAGGTCTACTATGGTTAAGGCTAAGGTTCTCCTTTTACGGAGCTTCAGTAAACCCTCTCTAGTTATGGGAACCGTTGCAAGCTCGACGGTTGCCAACCATTAACCCTTCCTGCGTGCATACTTGGGGTGAAATTCCCTTATCAGAGAAGGATCGATTCTGGCCAGTTCAACTTCTGGGAATGATGCCAGAAGCTCCCATCCTATGTTCAATGTCTCCTCTATCTCCCTATCCTCATAAACGCCCTGATTTATGAACTTTCTCTCAAAATTCTCCGCAAACTCGTAATATAGTTTATCCCTCTCTGTTAAACCAGCCTCACCAGATATCATTGCAGCCTCCCTGATAGCTACACCTTCGGCGTAACAGTAGTAGAGCTGATCTGAAAGTTGCTTATGATCTTTCCTAGTCTTACCCGGACCTATTCCAGCGTCCATGAGTCTCGAAAGTGAGGGGAGGGGATTTATGGGCGGATATATGCCTCTTCTATGTAGGTCTCTATCCATGATAAGCTGCCCTTCCGTGATATATCCAGTGAGGTCTGGTATTGGATGAGTTATATCATCCTCAGGCATGGTTAAGACTGGTATCTGGGTAACGGAGCCTTTACCTCCCCGAATCCTACCAGCCCTTTCGTAGATCGAAGCTAAGTCTGTGTACATGTAACCCGGATATCCTCGTCTGCCCGGAACCTCCTCCCTAGCAGCCGACACTTCTCTTAAGGCTTCAGCATAATAAGTCATATCGCTGAGTATGACGAGGGCGTGCATGTGATGCTCAAAGGCGAAGTATTCCGCGGCTGTTAAGGCCAACCTAGGCGTTAAAAGCCTTTCAATGGCAGGGTCTTCAGCCAGATTTACGAACATTATCGTTCTATCCATGACCCCCATTTTCTCAAAGTCTTCTCTAAACCACCTAGCCTCGTCAGCCGTTATACCCATAGCTCCGAACACTACGATAAAGGCTTCACCTTCACCTCTCACCTTAGCCTGCCTAACTATCTGCGAAACTAGGAGCATGTGGGGAAGACCTGAGCCAGAGAATATTGGAAGCTTCTGACCTCTGACGAGAGGGTTCATTCCATCTATGACTGATATACCAGTTTGTATGAATTCTGAGGGGTGGGCTCTAGAATATGGGTTTATGGGTGCACCGTATACATCCCACTCGTCTACGTGAATTGGTTCTGGACCGCCGTCTATCACCCTACCCCTGCCGTCGAAGATTCTACCCAGAAGGTCCATGGAGACTCTTAACTTGATGGGCTCACCTGTAAACCTCACTCTTGTTCTCTCAACATCGAGATCGGATGTACCTTCAAAGACCTGGATGACGGCTATATTCTCAGAGACTTCGATGACTTGTCCAAGCCTCTCCTCACCAGTATGCGTAGTGACTTCTACAAGCTCTCCAAAGCTTACACCCTTAGCCTCTACGAATAGGAGTGGCCCCTTGATCTCCTTAACTGTTGAGAAGCTTAAACCACTATAGGCTGGTTTGTGACGCATCATCGAACTTCTTCACCCCTTATTACCTTCTCGATAAGCATTTCTATCTGTTCATCTACTTCACGTCCTATCCTATCAACAGACTTCTTAAACTCATCGTAGTCGAGAATCTTCATCCTAGCAACCTCTTCCACAACTGGTAGAGCTAAAAGCTTGGCTAAGGGAACCCCCCTTTTAATGGCGTCGTTCATCTTCTCACGTAACTTAAGTATGAGCTTAAGCATATGGTAGGCCTTATCTAAGGGGCAATATGCATCAACTGGGTGAAATGCGCTCTGCCTAAGGAAGTATTCTCTAATCATCCTAGCGACTTCAAGCGTTAAACGCTGAGACTCTGTCAAAATTTCAGGACCTAAGAGGGCCACAAGCTCCCTGAGCTCTTCCTCTTCTCTAAGAAGGTTCATGGCCTCTTCACGAACCTTAGTCCAATCCGGGGCGACATGCTTCTCATACCAATCTCTCATAGAGTCGAGGTACATTGAGTAGCTCATAAGCCAGTTTATAGCAGGAAAATGTCTCTTATGGGCTAAGGCGAAGTCCAGAGCCCAGAATACTTTCACAAGTCTTAAAGTGCTCTGAGTTACGGGTTCCGAGAAGTCAGCCCCAGGGGGTGAAACGGCTCCAACTATGGCTATAGACCCCTCTTCCCCGCTGAGGGTAATAACCCTACCTGCTCTAGCGTAGAACTCTGCAAGCCTTGTGGTTAGGTAAGCAGGATAGCCCTCTTCACCAGGCATCTCCTCAAGTCTACCACATATTTCCCTCAAAGCCTCAGCCCACCTAGACGTAGAATCAGCCATCAGAATTACGTTATAACCCATATCCCTATAGTACTCGGCTATCGTAATTCCGGTATATACACTTGCCTCTCTAGCAGCAATAGGCATATTAGACGTATTAACTATCAAAACGGTTCTGTCCAAAAGCGGGTATTCAGTCCCAGGAATCTTAAGCTTGAGAATCTCGTCGATAAGCCCAGCCATCTCATTCCCCCTTTCACCACAACCCACAAATATTGCAACATCAGCACCAGCGTATTTGGCTAAAGTGTGTTGTAGGACGGTCTTTCCAGTTCCAAATCCACCTGGAACCGCGGCGATTCCACCCTTGGCTAATGGGAAAAATGTATCTATAACTCTCTGACCAGTTATAAGAGGCGTATCCGGAGGAACCTTATACTTATAAGGTCTAGGCTTCCTAACAGGCCACTCGTGCATAAGTCTTAAACTGATTTTTTCACCCTCTCGTAGCACCTCAGCTATAGTATCTACGACTGTGTATTCGCCTTCTGGAGCTACATAACTCAAGACACCTTCTACCTCTGGCGGTACGAGTATTTTATGCTTAATCACAGGTGTTTCATCTACAAAACCTAATACGCTACCGCCTGAGACCCTAGAACCTATTTCAACTATTGGACGGAAGAACCACTTCCTACTCCTATCCAAGGCGTTGGGAGTTAAACCCCTTCTTATGAGGAAACCAGCCATCTCCTGAAGAATATGGAGGGGTCTCTGAATACCGTCAAATATATGCCTTATCAAACCCGGCCCAAGCTCAACTGAAAGCGGTTTTCCAGTTCCTTCAATCTTTTCGCCAGGTCTCAGACCTACAGTCTCCTCGTAAACTTGTATAAATGCACTATCACCAGTTAGCCCTATGATTTCACCTATAATTCCCTCTTCTCCGACTCTTACGAGCTCATACATGTGCAATCCTTTGACATTCTTAGCTACTACGAAGGGACCAACTACCCTAGATATGACGCCCTTCATCGACATTCTCTACCACCCTAATCAGCAGGTGTTATTAGCATGTCACGGTATATAGGTTTAACTCTATAACATTCTTACAGTTTTAAGACAAGAGGAATGAGGAAGTTAAAGGTAAAATAGCATGAGACTGCAACGAGAAGAGACTTGACGATTAAATAAAGAGACGGGACGTATTAGAATAGACTTAACGAAAAAAGCTATTCTACATGCACAGAGTTTACAAAGTAAAAAGGAAGGGGCTGAAACAAAAAGCATCAGAGAAGATCCCCTAGAAAGGTTCTAGCAAAAATATTCCAAGCGGAAGAAGAATGGGATGAATGACTTCATTCCGTAGACTTACAACCTTAATAGCGAGAGAGTCAAAGACCATGTTCACGGGTTTGAAGACTTAAGGAATAACAGGATGTTTAACAGTCCAAAAAGCATGACAGAAATATTTTCTAAGAGCAATTGGAGGACAATTACTATACTCATGAATTATAAAGCTAAGGCTACTTTCCTCAATTTCAAGAACTCTACGGAAAGATGTTCAGATGCAGGATGATAAATGTCTCGTCAAGTAGTTAGATTATGTAACTATTTAAAACTTTATCTCAAAATGATTTGAAAGATAGATATAGTTTAATTGCGGTAAGTATTCCTTAATTGGGAAATTGAAGCTTTCAGAAATATTAATAACTTTTATAAACGGCGTTCATGTTCATTAGAATATGAGACGTAAGTGGGGGAGAATGAATTGAAGCCATTTCTAGTGGATGTAAGTAGAATTATGGAGCGGAGGCCTCCACCCCCTCTATCTGGGAGAACTGTCAAAAATAATTCTTGACGCATTCGAAAGAGAAATACCGCTCAACCTATTAACATTTAGGTATGAACAACATCAGAAAGGGCCATGGCATAAGCATGAGGAGCCGGCTGAAATCTACTTTACGCTTAAAGGTGTGGGAACAGTTAAATTTGATGAAGTGGAATATGAAGTTAAATCTATGAGCGTACTTTATATTCCACCAAACACCATGCATCAACCATGTAACTATAGAGACGATTATTGGATTTTTATTGCAATATTTGTTCCTCCAATAAATCTAGATGAAGTTAAGAAATGGAAAATAGAAACTTACGAAGGCTCTAACAACCAATAGGAAAAATTCTTCATATTAATCATCAGAAAACCTTGGAATAATCGAGAGAGTTAGCATTAACCAATGGGAAAAATCTAAACTTGACAACAGGTATTGCCTTTGAAAGATATTATGAGGGTATTATTCTCAACTGTGTATGGCAGTCGTACTTAAGTTCTTACATAAAGCACCGTTTATTTAATACTTAGCCTTAAACCTCCACATACCGAAGAATACTAAGAGACATTCAAATACTTTGAATGTCTCCTGTTATAAAGGAAAACTTTATAATAGGCTTAAGATTTCCATCTAACTGAGTTGAAAGGTATAGCTGTTATAGCAGATAGGGATACTGCAACTCTGTTTAAGCTTGCAGGTGTGGGTTCCAGTTTTATAGCAGATTCGCCTGATGAAGCTGAGAAAGTTTTAAAAAGCCTCCTTGATGAAGACTTTGGCGTAATCGTGTTAACTAAGAGCTTGGCACAGTCGATTCAGCGGACTATAGCGAAGCTCGCAAAAGATAGAAAATACCCTATCATACTAGTTATACCGGGTAAAGGTGAGCCTATAGAGAAGGAGGCAATATCAGCTCAGGAATACATTAAAAAAGCTCTTGGTATTGGGCTTAAGACGGGCTAACGGAAGTAGCTAGGATAACTAACATCTCGGTGAAATGCTTTAGGATTGTAAGGGCTGAGTAGGGATGAAGCTTGTAAATCTCTGCTTAACTTAGAATTTGTTATCTAACTCCCTATGAGTGCTAAAACAGACGATTCGACGACTGGAATTAGCCATGGGAGAAGAATCGTTAGAAGTATGCAGGATGAGGCTAATACCACTATGGGAGCCAGCATGGATAGTGGAGCATCGTGAGCTTTTTCGGCTGCAGATCCCGTCTTACTGAACATGAGCCTTTGTACAAGCCAAAGATAATATCCAGCGGCGTAGGTACTATTGACGATTATTATGGCTGTCGATATTAGGAGGAAGATATCTTGAGGATGGCTTAAGCCTCCCCATATTATCAGCAGTTTACTCCAGAAGCCAGCCATGGGTGGAACCCCTGCGAGGTGGAATAAGCCTATTGTTGACGATATCCCTGTCCAAGGCATTTTACGACCTATGCCTTCAATCTTAGTCAAATCCCTAGTTTTAGCCTCATGAACTATACAACCTGATGAGAGGAAGAGAAGACCCTTACCAATTGCGTGATTCAATATGTGCAATATAGCTCCTGATGCCGCTATAATGGCTGATTCGTACGCTTGATCAGAATAATGGTATAGGAGGTGGGCAGCTATGCCTAGGCCAGAGGCTATATAACCCATATTGACGATACTTGAGTATGCTAGAAAACGTTTAAGATCTCTTTGTCTTAAAACCATGACATTTGCAATTGTTATCGTCAGAACGCCGAGAACCAGCAGGATAAAACCATAGTTCACAATAGGTACGGGATGCATCTCAAGCTTTACAATAGCGTTTAAAGGTACTATGTTGAAAACCGTGAATAGAACACGAGCCATAGCGTATATGCCAGTTTTTATAACAACACCGGACAGCATGGCACTTATTGAGGCTGGAGCGGCGGGATGTGCATCTGGAAGCCACGTGTGAAAGGGCACTAAGGCAGCCGTAACAGCAAACCCGCAGATTATAAGACCAGCCGCAAAGTAGAGCGATAATATGGCAGAAGAATTTAATTCTGCTCGAACGAGCGTAAGTTGCATAGCGATTTCACGCATATTAACCGTCTTAAAGCATCCATATATTATGGATATACCATACAATGCTATAAGTGAGCCTATTGTGCTCATAACTAGGTATTTGAAACCTGCTTCCACAGCTTCCCAGCGGTATTTTCTAAACGATACGAGGGAGTAGGAACTTATGCACATAAGCTCCCAGAATACGTATAAGTTGAAAAGATCTCCGGCAAAGGTTACACCAATCATACCGGTTATGAGCGTTAGGAGTAAACCATAGTATTTGTCAAGCCCAGTGTCAACCTCCATATAGCGATAGGAGAAAATAGCTACCAACAATCCGAGGAGGCAGAAAATCACGGCCATATACACGCTAAACTCATCGACGTAAATCTGAACCCCAAACGGAAGGCTAAAACCATATAGGAAGGCTTCAACATGCCCCTCAGATGAAACCTGTTGATACAATGTCAGTAGTAAGATTAGGCATGACGTTAGGGAAAATATGGTTAGTATGAGTTTTAACTGTTTAAACTTAAGCCGCCCCTCCAAAATACTTAGGGGGGACATTATAGCTGCTGATGAAAGTAAAATGATTATTGGATACATGACCACTTGAGCCATCATCCTACCACCTCAATCGTCTAAGCTTTCTAACATCTGTCGTTTGATAGTGGCGAAACACGTTGACAACGAGAGCCAATGCAACGGCTGCTACGCAAGCACCTATTGTCATAGATATCACGGTCATGGATTGAGCTAAAGCATCAATGCCTGAATCTGTCAAACCCATAACCATGATGTTTAGATTTACGGCGGAAGTCAATATCTCCATTCCAATGACTATTTTAAGGAGTTCTTTTTTGGCGATTATGCAGTATAGCCCTATGGCAACTAATATGACTGAAGCAACGATATAGATTGTCTGAATTTGAGCTAATTCTTGCATATCTAACCCCCCTCACCTTCAAGTACTGGCTCTTCTTCTACACCAGGCCCCTCGTCTTCTCTTAAAAGCGCTGTAACTCCGAGGGCTGTTGCTAGAAGTAGGAAGACTTGAGTTAACGTATCTAAGCCTCTATACGTCCATATGAAGAAGGGGTGCTTCTCAAACGTTATTGGAGTCACATACTCTATGGATGTGAGAAAACCTATTAAGTTTGATAGAAACATAACCATTACGACTACCCACAGTACGACCATGATTGCTGTAAAGGCTTCAAACCGCCTAGTCTCTTCTGAATTCACAGTCTCACCCTTCTCATTGTGTGCAAAGCTGTTAGGAATAATACGACTACAGCTCCCGCGTATATGGCAAGTTGGAATACTGAAACATATGGAGCACCCAGTAGATAGAAGGCTATGCTTAGGGAAATGCTCAGTATTACGAATCCTATAAGTGCTCTCAGAATATCTTCAACCTCAACAGCTATTAAAGCGGCTACGATTGAAACCAACACCACCAATATATGTACTAAAATCAACTCCATAAGCTGTAATCGCCTCCCTTTAACCACCTATCATATTGAATAATACCAATAACCATCTAAACAACCACCCTCACAAGCAGGAATTGTAAAACGGATAATGGAATTATGTACTTCCATAGAAAGTTGACCGCCTCATCGATCCTAAGCCTCGCAAAGACCGACCTCATCAGTGACAGTAGAAATAATATCGTTAGTGATTTAACAATGAAGTAAATGGGGTGAAGTAACCATTCTAAACCAGGTATCATAGGACCTAGAGGCCCTCCTAGAAATAGTGCTGTAGAAAGGCCGGATAGGTAGAAAAGCTCGACATCTTTCGTAAGGCGAAGTAGTGCTAATTTACGTCCTGAAAATTCCGTCAACCATCCAGCTACTATTTCAGTTTCAGCCTCAGGTATATCGAAAGGTATACGTTCAAGCTCAGCTTGAGCTGCTAAGAGGAATACGATAAAACTCAATATATTTGGCCCTATTATTAGCCACCTATCCCTTTGAGCTCCCACAACCCCCACTATACTTAGCGAACTCGTAGAAACGGCTACACTAGCCATTGAAAGCATGAGCGGTATCTCGTAGCTTAAAAGCTGTAGCATAGTCCTTTCGGCACCAACTATGGAGAAACGGCTGGGCGAGGAGAGCCCTGCGTAAAAGAACATTATGGATAATAAGGTCATTAACGCTATAGCAACTATTAAATCGCCTTCAAACGATATAAGACCCCTAGTACCCGATATGGGTAGGAAGAAAGTACACGTCAACGTTACAGCTAGCGAAAATATGGGTATGCTACGGAAGATGAGCGTATCCGCCCCCTCAGGAGTTATATCTTCTTTAGTTAAGAGCTTTATAAAGTCTGCAATTGGTTGAAGGGAGCCCGAAAATCCCGTAACCCACGGACCCACCCTATTTTGAAAAGCGGCGTAGAGTTTACGGTCTATCCACTCATATACGAAGGCGATGAGGATTATGAATAGGAAACCTGGAAACGTAAAAATGTTTACTAGGTATTCAAACCACATGGACAATCCCCCGCATAATGATAACTTTTAACTTTAAGGCAAACCTATTAATTGAATGCGTAATTATAGTTCTTCTCAACTCGATCACCTTTTCACTATGGTGATTAAAGCTATCAACGTTACAACACTATACACTATGATCAGCTCTCTTACTGGACTTACGAAGGGAGCACCCATACTCAGAACGAACAGATACGCTACTACGTCGATTACTAGAAAGGCTGTTGCGAATTTATAAAGCCATATAACGACGGGGGTTCTCTCGGCAGGAACATCTTGACCACACGCATACGGTTTAGATTTGCTTGGACTACGCTTAGGTTTAACACCAATCAAGCCGCCTATAGCGTACAAAACCCCGGCCACTATGAGCGAAAGTATGAATACTGTTATAAGCCCCCCCGCCAGTTCACTAATGGTCATGACAAATCTAGAAAAGCAGTTTATCAATTTAAAATTTTTTCTTCGTGATAAGGAAGAAGCTCTTAAACCTTTAAATCTCTTCTCAGTTTAAAATTAAAGGGTATGGTCGCTTCAACCGAAACCCGAGGGCTTAAAGTGTTTAGTCAACTCATAAGGGAGGTTATTAAGTCGGAGAATTGCACATTCTGCGGTGCCTGTATATCCGTTTGCCCGGTTGGAGCTATAACTGTAAAAGATGGATGGCCTACTCTCACCGGCAGATGTGTACTATGCCAGCTATGCTACTATCAATGCCCTAAGACTGAGCCGACTTTGGAAGAACTGGAGAAAAAGCTCTTTAAAGACTTGGAGAGTAAAGAAAATCCTTTAGGCTTTTACAAAGCCATATATACGGTCGAATCTACAGATGGAAATATCAAATCTAAAGCTGCAAACGGAGGAGTTGTTACCAGCCTACTCAAGATAGCCTTAGAAGATGGGCTGGTAGACTGCGCTACTGTAGCCGTGGCAGATAGATTGAAGGGCTGGATTCCCAAAGCTGAAGTGGCCTTTACCTTTCAAGAGGTGTTAGAAGCTGCTGGATCTAAGTACACGTACTGCCCCATGATTACAGCTTTAGCCTCAGCTTTTTACGAATACATGCGTAGCAGAGTGGCGTTCGTAGGGACGCCATGTCAAGTTTTAAGCGTGAGGAAGATGCAGTTGACAGATATGGGGCACCGTAAGCTTGGAGAAGCAGCTAAACTCATAATGGGTCTATTCTGTATGGAGAATTTCAATTACAATCTCATATCTGAGTTTCTGCCCAACATGGGTGTTAAACCCGAGGCTGTGTTTAAATTCGACATATCTAGTGGGAAGTTTAACGTATATGGTGAAGGTGGTAAGAATCTCATATCAGTTAGTGTTAAAGAGTTGGAGAAGTATAGTAGGAGAGGATGTATGGTGTGTTCAGACTTAACGGCTAGATTAGCAGATATATCAGTTGGAGGTATAGGGTCTAAACCAGGATTTTCAACAGTTATAGTCAGAACGGATATTGGCGAGAAGATTTTCAAAAGGGCTTTAGAATTAAATGCTATACGGGCTGAAGAAATCAGCGAACAAGGTTTAAAAAGCCTGATTAAAGTAGCTAAGGCGAAGTTGGATAGGGTTAGCAAGATTAAAGAAAAAGTTTAAACAACATTTTTATCTCCTAGGGAGTTTTCAATGGATAGGGAGAAGAGCAATTTTGAACATTCAACTACACCCCTCCATACCAAAGCTTTTTGAAAGCTATACAACTGTTCAAAAGAAGAGCATACCGTTGATCTTACAAGGTGAAAACCTCCTCATAGTAGCACCCACGGGTTCAGGTAAAACAGAGGCCGCTTTTCTACCCGTCTTAAGCATGTATTTAGCGCTTAGGGAAGAGGGGATTTCCAAAGGAATCTATATACTTTACATCACACCGCTTAGAGCGTTAAACAGAGACATGTATAAGAGGCTTACATCACTCTGCCGTAAAGTCGGAGTTTCAGTCGATGTTAGACATGGAGATACTCCGAGAAGTGTTAGGCGAATTCAAAGCAAAGAACCGCCTGAAGTACTTATAACAACACCTGAAACGCTACAGGCAATTCTAGTAGCCCCCTGTATGAGGAGGTGGTTGAGTAGAGTTCGCTGGATAATAGTAGATGAAGTACACGACCTTCTGGAGAGTAAACGCGGCGTTCAACTTGTAGTTGGTCTTGAAAGGTTGAAAAACATTGCAAGAAACCCGCAGATCATAGGGCTTTCCGCAACCGTACAAGACCCCAAACTCGCAGCAGAGTTTCTTTCAGGTTCAAGTAAACCGTTGAGAGTTATAGTAGATGATATGCAGAAGTCCTACGAGTTTAAAGTCGAAACACCTAAGCCTACATCTGAGGATATGGAGCTGGCTTTAAAGCTTCAAACGAAACCTGAAACCGCGGCTAGGATCAGGTTTATTGCTAAGCTTATAGAAGACAATAGGCCGGCTCTGGTATTTACAAACTGTCGAGAGTATGCTGAGTATTTGAGTAGCAGGTTTAAGCTTATGGGGCTTGAAACCTTGACACATCACAGTTCACTCTCTAAAGCGGTTAGAGAATATGCTGAGGCGATGCTTAAACAGGGGTCTATACCAGCCGTTATATGCACCAGCAGTTTAGAATTGGGAATAGACGTAGGATATGTGAACTTATCCATTCAATACCTCTCCCCTAGACAAGTAACCGCCTTCATACAGAGAACTGGTAGAAGTGGTCATAGTTTAGATAAGACTTCTAAGGGTATCATAGTGTCAGCTGGTTTAGACGATCTACTTGAAAGCCTAGCGATCCAAACACTCGCCATTAAACAGAAGCTTGAAGAGATTAAAATCCATAGTGGTGCGCTAGACGTATTAGTACATCAGGTGGCTGGTATAGTGTTAGAGAATGGGGGTAAGATTAAGCAAGAAGAAGTGTTGATGATCGTCAGACGAAGCTACCCATATAAAGGTTTAAGTCGGCAAGTATTTGAAAGACTTTTAACATACATGGATAAACTTGGGTTGCTGAAGCTTCAAAATGGTCATATAACTTCTAGTAGAAGGACTAGAGCCTACTACTATAGACACTTATCTACAATACCTGAGGAGCTTAAGTTTCCAGTTTACAACTTGGAAAGTGGAGAAGAAATTGCCTACCTAGGGGAGGACTTCTTCTCAGAATACGGGAAGCCAGGTGTTAAGGTTATACTTAGAGGAAGGCCATGGATGATTAAGGCCGTAGAAGGAGTTAGAGTTTATGTTGAACCTACAGATGATTTTACGGCAGCTATACCTGGATGGGAGGGTGAAGTTCTACCTACAAGTTATCAAGTCGCATTGACAGTAGGCATGTTTAGGCGGCGTATAGTTGAACAGCTTAGTAGGGGCAACGTTGAAGAGTTGGCTGTTAAACTCGCTGGAAAATTTAACGTAGAGAAGAACTCAATATTGGATATTTTAAAGGTTTTTGAAGAACAACTTAAGATCACTATCGTACCATCAGATAAAGACCTTTTAGTAGAAAGCTTCGATCGCTATGTAGTGGTTCACTCTTGTTTCGGCCATGGAGTTAACAGGATTTTGGCAAAAGTTTTGACGGAAAAGATTAAGCAGGAGATTAAAGAAGAATGTATAGCTAGATGTGACGCATATAGGGTCTTGTTTATTCTCTCTAATCGGGTAGACCCATCATCGATCGCCGATATGATTAAACGGCTCAGTCTTAAGGAGTCCTTAAAGATCCTTAAAGAGCATACGGATCCCTACATAATTAGACATGTAGCCGTTAAATTTGACGCGCTCCCTAAAAACCTCTACTATAAGTCTGCAAGCTTCTTAATGACTCTGTCGGAACGGTTTAAAGACACCCCAGTTTACGAAGAGGCCTTTCGATTTCAATTAACCACCCACTACGACGTGAAACATTTCTCCAAACTCTTAAGAATGGTTAAAAACGGGGCTATTAGAATATCGACTTACATGGGTGAAAAACCTACACCAATGGCTATGCCTATAGTAGAGGTGGGGGAAATACCGATCGCGGAAAACCCGAACCACTTTGAATATAAAATCATGAATAAAGCAGTAACTCTTCTATGCCTCGATTGTTTAAACCTGCATAGAGCTATTATTAGAGAATTGCCGGAGCAAGTAATCTGCAACAAGTGCAACTCAAGTAGAATAGCCGTAGCGAAATGGCGTATAAATGAAACTATAGAGGCCATTAGAAAGCTAAAGCAGGGGTTGAGCCTAACAGAAGATGAAGAGGATTTAATTACTCGCGTTGAAATGAGTTCAAACCTACTATCTATATATGGGAGGAGAGCGGCCGTAGCATTAGCCGTTAAGGGGGTTGGACCTTTAACAGCCCACCAAATATTGGCTAAACCTCATAAAGACTACAAAAGCTTCATTCAAAGCCTTCAAGAGGCTATGGAAGAATACCTTGAAACGAGAGATTACTGGTGACGCTTTCTGCGGCTAAAGCCGAGAGAGCCTTGCTTCTAGGGTGTTCATTACCCTTTTGGGCTACTAATTCACCCCATTCCACCTTAGAAGCAGAGGTGTGCTACCACCTTGTTAATGCTACCTTCACCTTGAAGGTAGCTATTGCAAATACAAATGTATACGTATAGGGTTGGAGTTTAAGCTTACGCTTCAATAATCAGTCTATCAATTCGATATTGATTTTGAGGATTCTTGCGAGCTCTGCTTCAGCTTTTTTAAAGTCTTCATCTCCCGTCACTATCAAACTTATTCGCTCACCCCTGTTTTTCAGAATCACTATATAAGCTACGTGTAATAAGTCTAGTGTTTTAAGTCTTAATATGCCAGATAGCTCTATGGCTGTTAACATGGGTTCGTATATCCTACCTAGCCCCGGAAGCGCTGGTTTAGATGCACCCGTAGACCTATATGTAAGGTTGAATCTCTTGACCATATATAGCAGGATCGCTGGTATGAGTTTTCCTTCATCCACCTGGATCTCGTTGCTCAATTCTCGAAGTAGCTCTCTTCTCTTACTGATCACGCTCGACAATTCAACGAGCACGAGCTCCGATATAACTTTATAACCTTCCCTTTCAAGCCTCTCCTTGGCTCTACTACTACGAGGATCTGATGGATCTAGCGCTAGAACCATAACGCTTGCGTCGATGTAGCTCAATACGACCTCTCCCTCATCTCAATAAGCTCCTTAAACCCGCCTCTAAGCCTAATCGGTATATCGCCCAGCCGCCTCTCCAGCTCAAACAGCTTCTCACAGGCGTCAACAATAACGGCTAGATCACTAAGCTCTTCAATTCCGATCTTCACAAGAGCCCTAACAGCCTCACTCCTAGACTTGAAAACACCTAGCTCCACTAATAGGTCTATAGATTCTAAGGTCTCTTGGTCAAGCCTTACTGGAACAACCCTTGAAGACGTCTAAACCACCGTATGTATACGTGTTATTTAAACCTAATCCTTGGGCTGAAGTAAGATTATAGACGAGGACCTATCGTTAGATGCAACTCTATTTCACACCAGCCTTAGAAATTTTTAATAAGTAGATCACCATTTAATATGTAGTTGGAGCGTAAATTGAGGCGATCAGAGGGAGCCGCCCAGCCGAAGAGCGTTAAGGATTCTTTGAAAGACCTTATAAATCTTTCAAGTTTAATGTGGGATTTAGCTTACGCTTCGATAATTCATGATAACGAGGAATTAGCGAAACAGGTTTTAGATTTAGAGCAAAGTGTAAACGATTTGAAAAAGTCTGTCATCATTCACATGAGCCTTGCCGTTAGGAGTCTCAACGATGCTGAGAAAGCGGTATCTGTTTTTAAGATTGCAGATGCAACGAGCATGGTAGCTTACGAAGCTATCGAAATCGCCAAAATAGTCTTAAAGAAGATAAAGATTCATCCGAAGATTAAGGAGGGGCTCATGAAGACGGATGAGAGCGTTAGCATAATTCAAGTTATGAAGGGGAGTCGTCTTGAAGGATCAACTATCGAAAACGCCTTGATAACAAGCGGTGTAGGCTTTGACATTATAGGAGTTAAAAGAGACGGAAGATGGTTGATAAATCCAAACGATGATTTTGAACTAAAGGCGGATGACATGTTAGTTGTTAGGGGGACGATGGACGCCTTGACTTGCTTAAAATCTTATGCAGGAGGGGGCGCCGTTGTCAATACATCAAGAAATAAGTGAAAAACTCAGAGAGATTAAGGATAAAAGTGAAATTGCCCTATACTTAGCGTACTCAAGTATCCTATATGAGTCGAAGTCGATAGCTAAAGGTGTTTTAAAGTTTGAGGAAGAGATTAATAAGCTTAGGGCCGAACTTCAAAGGTTCATAATTGAAGAAGGAGAGAAACTCGGAACGGAAACTGCTATGGCTGTTATGCTCCTCGTGGAATCTATGGAAAGGATAAGCGACTACGCTAAAGACCTAGCGCTTACAGTTTTACGGGAAGAGGAAACACATCCAGTCCTAGAGCTAGCTGAAGAGGAAGCGAACGAGCAAGTCTTGGTGGTCGAAGTAGATGAAGATTCTATTTTCCTAGGGAAACGTATAAGCGATTTGGCGCTTGATGATAGGATAGGTGTTAGAGTTATAGCCGTTAGGCATAAGGATCTCTGGCTTTACGACCCCGATGAAAACGTTCAATTGGAAAAGGGAGATCTACTGCTTTTATCAGGTTATAAGGAAGGAATAGAAATGTTAGAGGAGTCTGAGGAAGAGGCTGAGAATGTAGGATAGCGTATTTTAAACGATTCCTAGGAATATGCTTAGAAGTAGAGTGCCTAGAAAATCGCTAAACGTTGTTTCAAGCGGTATTACGAAGTTATCTGGGTCTAAATTCCTTTTGAAAACTCCTATAGCAGATAGCTTACAGATAAGTAAAATCGCTGGAGAAGACAGTATGAAACACACTATTATCATGCCGACATTTTGGAAGCCATTTAAGAAAGCTATGTAAGCATAAATTATGAAATATAGCAAAGCAGAAAACCACATTTGAATAATCTCATAAAGTTCCAAGAGGCTTGGAGAAAGCTTAGGACTAATGGATCCTTCTGCGAGTCTTGTTGTAAGTATGGAGCCTATGGAGACGCCGAAGTCGCCAATTGTATCTATAATCGCCGGGTAAATGATCATAATGCCTGGATACTCTTCTAATTTAGATTTAACGTTTGATAAGGCTAAACCTGAAAGCCAACCAATTAATAAACTGAGAAGGAGAGAGACTAAGACTTGTTTTATAGATGTTACGAATTCTACATCCTTTCCATACTCTCTTATTAAGATAAGGATGACTGAGGAGAATACTATACATATCGAAGATATCGTAATAAGTCCAATTGGAGTTTTTACCGCAGTGATTACAATGATATATGTTAAAGATTCCAATATGTCCGTAACAGTAGACATTATCGGATATAGTATGACGTCTGGGTCTATCTTACGTTTGAAGCCCATGAAGCCCAGAATACACGTGATAGGGATGGCTGTAGACATTGAAAATGTCTGGGTACTTATACTAGTTAATAGTATTATTCCCAAAAGCCATGGTTTAAATCCTACAATAACTGTTTGAACGAAAAATACTACTAAGCCTGAGATGAAGCTTAGAAGAAGTGAGACGGAGTTTATAGCGGACAAGAGTATCATGAAAAGCGGGGTGTTTCTTCTGAAAGAAGGCCTAATATAACCTAGGTTTAAACTCGTAGATAATCTAGCTGAGAAAATCTCGCCCACATTCCCTCTAAGCGTCATCATAATGGGATATAACATTACGATCCAGGGTTCACTTAGGAAAACCTTCAATTGAAGGAAAACTATCAGACCAGCTATAAGCCCACCTAGGTCTGTCGAGTAGGCTATGAGTGATTCTTTAAACCTCCTTAGCCCTTCTTCCTTGGCAGTATATCTTAAATTCTCCAGTATCCTCCAAAACTTCAACTCCCCATATAGATGCGCCTCTAACTTTAGAGACTGGGGGTTTTTAAGGATTTTCATATAATTTATGGAAAAATCGTTATTAACCTCTCCTATATAAGAGGCTAGGTGGATGTTAGATCTACTTAGGAAAACATTAAAAGTAGCAGAGGATTTGAGAGCAGAATACGCGGATATAAGGGCGGAGCGACATGAGGGATTTAATATTAGAGTACGTAAAGGCGTTTTAGATGCTACTTCGGTATCTATAGTAAGGGGGGTTGGCGTTCGGGTATTAACGGAGGGCTCATGGGGTTTTAGTTTTACAGAGAAAATAGATGAGGATAGTCTACACAACGCTGTAAACAAGGCGTTTAAAATGGCTAAAGCCTCAGCATCAGCGAGAAAGCAACCTGTTAGACTAGCCGAAGTTAAACCAGTTAGAGATCGATGTAGTGCAATCGTTGTTGAAAACCCCATGGATGTACCAGTCGACGTAAAGGTCAACTTAACTCTAGAGGTAGATAGACATTTGAGAGAGTGTAGCGAGGTTGGAGAGACAAGCATACAGTATGGGGATGACTTATTTGAGAAGATATTCATTAGTAGTGAAGGGGCTGAAATAATCATAGAGGGATGTAGGACGCAGTTGGGCATATATGCCGTAGGAGTTGGTACAGCACCACCGTCAGCATACGAGTTGATCGGCGGGGTTGGTGGATTTGAACTGGTCAGGGGAGAGTTGCCGTTTAAGCTAGCTGAAACAGTTGTAGATCGTATTTCAAAGCTGTCTAAGGCTAAAGCTCCTAAAGGAGGACTGTACCGGGTGGTGCTTGATAATAAGCTCTTAGGGTTAATAGTTCATGAAGCATTTGGACATACAGCTGAAGCTGATATGGTGATCTCAGGCTCTATTCTATCAGGTAAGATTGGAGAAACAGTGGCTTCGGAAGCTGTGACGATCGTAGATGACCCAGAACCCGTTAAAGCAAACGGTTGGACACCATACGACGATGAAGGCGTTAAAGCTAAGAGGACCATTATCGTAGATCATGGTGTTCTTAAAAGCTATTTACACAATAGGGAGACTGCAGCTTTAATGAACGCTGAGCCTACTGGAAATGCTAGAGCTCAAAGCTACGGGTTTGTCCCTCTAATACGAATGAGGAATACATATATGGAAGCTGGCGATTGGACGCCGGAGGAGATATTGGAAGATACTAGAAGTGGGCTTTACCTTAAAGGTGCTATGGGTGGAGAGGCTGATTCAAATGGAGTTTTTACGTTTACCGTTCAGGAGGTATGGCGTATAGAGAACGGTGAACTCGTAGAACCCTATAGAGGAGTGACGGTTTCAGGAAGTGCGTTGGAAGTTTTGAAGAGTATAGATGCCGTAGGTAATGATTTGAAGATCTCAACGCCGGGTATATGCGGCAAAGGTCAAATAGTTCCAGTTGATGGCGGAGGACCTCACGTGAGATGTAAACTTGCAGTAGGTGGGATTTGATGAGCTTGGCAGAATATGCTGTGAAGAATGCGATAAAGCTGGGAGCTACGGAGGCACATGCCGTTTTCTCAGAAGGAGAAGTATTAACGGTTGAAGTTGAAAGAGATTTAATATCGAATGTTTCCCATGGTAGAAGCTCTTCTCTAAGTTTAGCTACAATAATAGATGGACGTATTGGATTTTCTTCTCTAAAGAACCCTACAGAGGAATCTGTAAAACTGTTAGCTGAAAAATCGTATAAGTTGGCTAAAGCCTTAACTCCAAACATCTATTGGAAGGGTTTACCCGACCCTAAGCCATACCCTCAAGTGGAGGGATTATATGATAGGAGGGTTTCAGAGCTCACCATTGAGGAGACGATTGAGCTTATGAAGAACGCTTTAACGACCGTGAAGAACGTCGATGGTAGAGTTTCAGTGGTTAGTGGAGCTTTATCGGTAGCCTTCGGTAATACGGAAGTCGCCAACAGCAGGGGGATTTACTGTAGTCAAGAATCTACCATAATATCTTGCGGACTTCTCACAGTAGCCAAGGAGGGGAGTGAAGTGGGAAGTCTTGCATATGAAGAACATTCTTCAAGAAAGATGGACATTGACATTGAACGTTTAGCTTTTAAAGCCGCTAAGAAAGCCTTAAAAAGTTTAAGGCCTAAAACCGTTAAAAGTTTTAAGGGAAACGTGATACTGGCTCCAGATGTATCGAGTATGATCTTTGCAGCGCTATCTCAAGCATACAATGGCATGTATATTTGGAGGAGAATAAGCCCATTCTGGAATAAGATGAACGATGAAGTCGCAATTGACAGATTAACAGTTATAGACGACGGTGTTAAACCTGGTGGACTAGCATCTTCTATATTCGATGGTGAAGGGTCGCCTAGGAGGACGACTGTGGTAATTGAGAAAGGCGTTCTTAGAAATTTCATCAATAATACATTTACCGCAAGACTTTTAAATATGGAGGAGACTGGCAACGCAGCTGGCTTACTAGATGTAGCGCCTTCAAACACAGTGGTTAAACCGGGAGATTTCGAAGTCGAGGAGATGATAGCCGAAACAAAAATGGGGTTATACGTTGGAAGGTTTTCAGGATACGTTAGGTTTGAAGACGGTTTACTATCTGGAGCCGTTAAGCAGGCATTCCTAATAGAGAATGGTGAAAAACGTTACCCTGTTGAGAACTGCATGATATCGGGGAACATATATGAGATTCTACGAAAACCCATAGGGATAAGCCGTAGCCTTGAGGTTAAGGGAAGCTATATAGTCCCGACGCTGATGATAAGCGACTTTACAATAATAGGTGAAGATAATCTTTAACTATTACGAAAGTGAATTTAAAAATGCCGATGACGAAAGTCACCTAAGAATGACACGATTAAATGGATGAATTTAACCTGGGGTATCTGAGGCATCTCCATGAGGAAGATGACTGATTCTAACGAGGGGGCAGTATGGGAGTTGAAGAAGATTCATAACATCGTAAAGGTATTGTTTGTACTAGGATTTTCCATATGCTTAGTTTTACTAAGCATTGGGCTTTCTATTCAAACCCCTAGAAGGTTTTCCAATCCTCCGATAAACCCAAATATAGATTTCTGGAACTTAACAAAAGCCTTCGAAGAACCTTTGGATGTGGAATTCAAAAGAAGCGAATACATAGTCGAATATAATCGTAGTTTCAATATCCAGTGGTTGGAATACACGAGTGAACACTATGGCTGTCAAAATGTCAGAATAAACGGATTCATAGTTAAACCCGTAGATCAAACCGAACCTCTACCAGCAGTTCTAATGCTTCATGGAACTAATGGCTCATCTAGGGATTTTCTAAGCATCGCTGTCTACATCGCCTCGAAGGGTTACATAGTCATGTGTATTGACGCCCCAGGGTGTGGCAGCTCTTCTAGAGAACCCGCATGTACGGCCAGCAATATAGTTAACATACCTGGTGGACCTGAGGGAGCTTACTACTACCACGCCGTGTGGTCTGCCATAAGAGCCGTAACGCTTCTGAAATCTATGGGAGATGTAGATGGAGGGCGTATTGCCGTAGCGGGTGCTTCTATGGGAGGATTAGAGACCTACATCGTTGCGGCAATAGATCCTAGAGTTGGAGCCGCCATACCCATAGTGGCATCTGGAAACTATAGAGATCTAGTGATGTCTGGCAGTTTAGCTAACCATATGATTCCGAAAACCTTCGACGTGAGGTCTGAATTTGCCGATTCTATGGTCAAGCACTTTGACGTTTACTTCTACGCATCTAAGATAAATAAGCCTATACTTATATTGGCATCTACAAACGACGAATTCTTTACATTACACGCAATCAATGATACTTTCACAGTAATACCTTATCCAGGTAAAGTCATGAATTTAGCTCCGAATTGGAGCCATTCAAAGGCATATCTAGGTTGGATTGTAGCGGCAACTCTATGGTTAAACTACGTGTTTAAAAATGGAAGTGTCATCTTAAGCCCTAAAGTAGATTATGCCGTCAAACTATGGACTTTAGAAGTTGAAGGCAAGTCTATTGAAAACTATGATCTATCTATCGTCTGGAGAACCAGTATTCCAGGTAGCCTTTGGGTTAGAAAACACATGAAGCTTGTAGACGGAAGATGGGTTGCTAGGATAGAGCCGGTAATACCTTGCAAACTATTCTTCTATGTTGCTTTAGAATATAATGGAGTACAAGTGTCTACGAGCCCGGTATACGAGGTGGAGTTGAATCCACCATATCTACCAGCCTCAATCACGATCATTATCTGTCTGAGCCTGATCCATTTAAGGTGGGTTAAGAGGATATCTAAGAAAGCCCTTTTAGGTAGGATCGTAGCGGGGATTGGATGGATTTTAACATTCTTGGGACTTTTAAGCCCACACATCGCAATAGTCGGGAGGATTGAAGTAACAATATGGGATCTCTTGGAAAGGTATGGTTTAATAGTTGGGTTAAATCCGTGGGTGACGTTTACGATATTTATGGTTTTAACTTTCCAATTATCTGCTGTTTTTCTAAAACCTAAGTTATGCTGGATAGCCGCTCTCACAAACTGTCTAATAGTCTTAGCGATTTTCAACGTGGCAAAAGGTAGCGTCTTTAAGCCATTTGATGCAACTATAGGTTATGGAGTATACATACTTATAGCTTCCCTAATAGTCCATTTAACTAGTTTGAGAATTTCTGAGGAGGGGTAATCTATCAAGGGGGTCTATGGAACCAATCTAAAGCAAAGATAGGTATATCGACTATAAACGTGAAAACCTCCTAAGTTTTCCCTACGTTCCAGATGTGGGGGCTTAATGAAGATTCTACGACTACAATTAACAATATGATTCTTTCGAAAAGCGAAGGCGGGAAACTATAAAAGTTTAAACCCTAATTTTTAGAATAGGAGAGTTATTAATGACTTATCTGCTGAGGGTTTGCACACCTATTAGAGATTGGGATAAAGTTTCAGGCTTATTGAATAGCATTGAAAATGGTCAGATAATAAAGCACAACGTCGATAAGCTCTTCCCCAATCGACCGGATCTAGACGCCGTAGAGTTCATCATGGTGATAGATTGTAGTTCAGATTACGTGAAAATGCTTAGGAGGGAGCTGGCGGCGAGATTAAGCGGTACTATAGGCTTTTTCATAGTATATAAGGTTAAAAATGCAAAGACTCTAAACATTTAAATCTTTACAGGTCTACCTTCAGCAGCCGATCTTAAAGTAGCTTCTATAATTTTCGTAACAGCCAACCCATCTTCACCCGTAGATAGCGGCGTTTTATCTCTAACAAGACAATCTACGAAATGCCAAACCGTTCTCACATTGAAACCTGTTACATGTTCATGTATCTCAAGGGGGCCGCCGAATAAATCAGGATTCTCGGCTTTCACAGACGTGTAGACTCGCATAGCTTGACTATGGTGAGTATCTATATAGACACAGCCTTTGGTGAAGACGAACTTACTTGCGAAATCGACTACTGATGGAAGTGTTTCCGGAAGAACCCAACTGTTTTCAAACAACGCTACGGCACCGTCTTGAAACTCAACTATGTAATGGAAGAAGTCTTCAGTTTCTACATTCATACATTTAAGAATACGATCTCTTTTGACACAATAGACTTTCTCAGCTTCTTTCCCAAAAATCCACCTTACGAGGTCTACTACATGGCTCCCTAAGAACCAGATGACGGATGTCTTGGAAGACCAGCTTATCATTCTAGTGGGAACGTATATGGTATCGCATAGCCGCGTATATGCATACACAGGACTACCTAGTTCACCAGAATCAACTCTAGACTTTAGAATAGCATACGGCGGACTCCATCTATTGTGAAATGCAACCATAAGTTTAACGCCTGCATTTCTCGCTGTTTTAACCATTTCTTCAGCATCAGATGTTGAAGTTGCTAAAGGCTTCTCACATAAAACGTCTTTACCAGCTTTTGCGAATGCAATTACAGGCTCTTTATGTAGAAAATCCGGTGTAGTTACTGAAACTGCCTCGAGTTCGGGATCTTCAGCCATTTCTCTAAAATCCGTATAAACTCTTGCTATTGAAAATTCTTTGGCAAAAGATTTAGCCTTATCCTCATCTATGTCGCAGACCGCTACGACTTCAGCATTAGGATGAGTTTTATAAGCCTTTGTATGTACTCTACCCATTATACCTAAACCCACAACCCCAACTTTAACCTTCCTCATAAAGACCATAGCAATTATAGCTTCTTCAACTGATAAGAATTTTGGGAAAATTTCGAAAAATCGTAGAAACTCTACGAGAATGGAGAGTTAGGAATTAAAGAGAGTATGAGAAACATTTCTCCAGATGAAGACTGGTGAATTGATATTTGTAGGCTTTGGTCTGGGAGAAGATGGATTAACTCTAAAGGGACTTGAAGTCATTAGAAATGCTGATGAAGTTTTTGTTGAAACATATACCAATTATACTCCTGAGCGGGTCTTGAAAAGACTTGAAAATACTTCAGGTAGGACATTTAGGAGAATTTCTAGAGAGGATCTTGAAGATCTTGGAGGGAAACTCATCTTAGACAAAGCTGTCAAATCTAGAGTCGTGCTATTAACTCCAGGAGACCCATTCACCGCTACAACGCATATAGCTTTAAGACTTGAAGCTGAAAAACGTAATATAAAGACCAGCGTTATAAATTCATCGTCTGTAGTCACAAGCGCCGCTGGAGCCTGTGGACTTCAAACCTATAAGTTTGGTGAAACAGCAACTGTGTGTTTTCCAGACGAGGAAGTGATTTCAACCAAGCCTTATGAAACAACATTCTACAATCTTGCACGTGGATTACACACCCTCCTTCTATTAGATTATAGGGCCCGTGAAAACAGAGCCATGACTATTAACGAAGGATTGGAGATTCTCAGAAGGATTGAGAATTTAAAGCAAATGGGGGTTTTTACGGAAGATAGGCTTGTAGTTGGATTAGCTAGGTTAGGCTATGATGATTCTAAAGTTAAAGGTGGAAGGCTGGATGAAATCATCTACGAAGATTTCGGCGAACCACCTCATTGCATAATTGTCCCAGGGACTTTACATTTCCTCGAAATCGAAGCTCTTATGAGGTTAGCTGGTGTTAAGAAAAGTCATGTTGAGAGTATTCCGCGCTTTAGAGGCTTTATAGAACTTGATGTATTGGACAGGTATATAAATGGTGTTAAAAACGTTTTTAGGGAGATGAAGATTCTAGGAGAATCTAGAGAAATGTCTAATAGAGAACTCAATCTAGCATTAGAATGGGCTAGAAACTACTACGACGATTCCATAGCCTTTAAGCTTAAAGGCGATCTAGTCAGTAGTCTTATTGCAATAGCTTACTGTGAAGGCATACTAGAGGGGTTACGTCTTCTAAAATTCGTAGACTTTAAATGGGAGGGGGAGCGTTAGTGGGCAAAACCGTCCTCGTTGGAGGGGTTTTCGACGTAATCCATCCCGGACATATAGAGCTCCTTAGAAGAGCTAAATTGTTAGCCGGTGATGGTGGAAGACTCATCGTTATAATAGCTAGAGACTCGACGGTAGAAAAGACTCGTGGAAAACCACCTATAATCCCTCAAGAGGCGAGGAAGTTTATAGTTGAAAACCTTAAACCTGTTGATGAAGCTATGCTGGGGTTTGACCCCCCATCCATTGAGAAGGTTTTAGCTATTGTTAAACCGGATATTGTCGTTTTAGGTTATGATCAGGATTATCTGAGGAAGACGTTAGAGGAGGCTATTGAACGGCTTGGGGTTAAAATAGAGGTCGTTAAAATGGAGAAGTTTGAAGCATATACGCCCAACAGCTCATCCGTTATTAAGCAACATATGGCTGAGTATTTTATGGAGAGAGGGGTTTGAAGGAGGATAAAGTCCTCTGGAGGAATCCTTCAGTTATTTTAAAACTTATAGAGCTTGGTGCTTGGAAGGATTGGGTCTACATAACGACTACGGAGTTGGCTTCAGATATCGGGATTCCACAGCAGACCGTCTCAAGAGTTTTAAACGAGCTGAGCAGTAACGATTTTATCGAGAAGAAGAGGGTGGGTAGAACAATCACTGTTAGATTAACGGAGAAGTGTCTGAACAGTTTAAGACTCATTTATGAAAAGCTTACACCCATATTTAAAGAGCTTAAAACGTTCAGGTTTTCAGGAATAGTGCTAAGTGGATTTGGAGATGGAGAACACTACGTGAGAATATACATGGATAAGTTTGAAAAGGTTTTGAAGTTCAAACCATATCCTGGTACTTTAAACCTTAAAATCGTCGATTTGAACGATTTGAAAAAACTATTCATTATAAGGGGGTTGCCCGGTCTAAGGATAGAGAAGTTTATTAAAAACGGTAGAGTCTACGGTGCCGTAAAGTGCTATCCGGCTTTAATAGGAGGCGAAGTAAACGGTGCTATAGTTATACCTGAGAGGACACACTATGGACTTGATGTGGTTGAACTCGTAGCTCCTGAAAATTTAAGAAAACGGTTTAATCTTAAGAATGGCGATAAGGTTTCAGTTGAGGTTAAGGTGGATATTTAGTGGTTGAAGTTGATGGAAGATTCATTGAAAATCTTAGGAGAACCCAGAGAATTTTAGCGTCTAAAGCTGTTATAGAAGACCGCTTTGAAAAACCCATTAGCAGAATTGCCGGCGTAGACGTCGCCTACGATGGTTTAAACGCATACGTAGCAGTAGTTATCTTGAGACTTTCAGATTTTAAAATCGTTGATAAGACTATTTACAGAGGTAAGGTAGCAATGCCTTACATACCCAGCCTACTCTGCTTTAGGGAGGGCCCGTTAATACTTAAGGCGTTGAAAAGTGTTGTTGAAGAGTATCAGGTGCTTATGGTTGGTGGACATGGCATAGCACACCCCCTTAAATGCGGATTGGCTACATATGTTGGGGTATTGTCGAGTAAGCCTTCCATAGGGGTAGCAGGTAGGCTATTGGCGGGTTGTACGTGTGAAGTTCCTAAGAAACCTTTAGAAAGTAAGCCTATAATGTTAAACGGAGAGGTTGTAGGCCATAGCATTAGACCAGTAAATCGAGCTAATCCAATATACGTTTCACCTGGAAGTTTTATTTCTCTGGAAACGACTTTGGATGTTTCCATTAAATCTCTTAAGAGTTATAGGATGCCTGAGCCTCTCAGACTGGCACATTTAGCGGCTAATGAGGCTAGAAGGCTTTATTCTTCTGAATGATTTTCTCCAAATTCCTCAACGCTTTTTCTAGACTACTTCTTCTAATTTCGAATACTAGATCTCCCCTCGTAGCTTCAGCTATTCTTCTAGCTATGTCAAGTTTCCGCCTCAACCCGACGGATAATGCGTAGGGAGAGTCTATCTTCATGGACTCGTAACATATATCATCCATAGTCTTCAGGAGTTTTTCAGCTGTGTCTATATCACCGCGTCGAATATGCTCTAAAGTTAAACGTCTAAGCTCACCCACCATGTCTAATAGACCGAGAAGATAAGGTACTGGTGGAGAACGCAACTCCTCCCAGCAGGGTATCCTATTTTCACAGATATATGTTAGAAGGACTTTGGCTTCACAATACTCTTGATATGCATCTGCTATCAAGTTTGAGAAGTAAAATTCTTCGTGAAGACTTCTAAGCTTCTCCAGCTCTTCTAGAAGACTTGAGAATTTATTAGCCTCAGACTTCGCTTTCTCAAGAAGCCCTCTGTGAATTAACCCTATGACCGTTTTAGATAGCCGTATGATATTCCTAACGTTCTCCTGAATGGAGTCTCGAACGGAGTCTTTTTCAGATAATACATTTTCAAGTTTTAGGAAGATTTCCATTAACTCTGTCATAAGACACACTATGTAAGTATCATTATGGCGGAGCAATATGAATTTATACCTTTCATTCAAAAACTAACTTTATATTTTAAGAATTCGTATGGTGAACATGATTATTGATGGCAAGTCAGAAAAATGCTTTAGAGTCGTTTAAGCAGACGCTTTTAAAGCAAGGTTATAGGGTTGTTGGAAAACACAGTGGCGTCAAGATATGTGAATGGACTAGGAAGAGCCTTACACAGGGGAGGTACTGCTACAAGCAGAAGTGGTATGGGATTGAGAGTCATAGATGTCTTCAATGTAGTCTAGCGTTATTCTGGTGCCTCAATAGATGCTTATACTGTTGGAGGAGCTTTAGAGTATTTTTGGGAGCTGAAATGGACGTTGAACCAGATGATCCTAAATGGCTACTCGACGGTCTTATAAAGGCACAGAGAGAGCTTCTGATAGGCTATAAAGGGAATATTAAAGTCGAGCGGAGTAAGTGGGAGGAGGCGCAAAACCCCACGAATATTGCCATAAGTCTCATAGGCGAGAGCGTTCTATACCCATATCTATCGGAATTTATAGAATTGGCTGAGAAGAGGGGGATGAAGAGCTTCCTCGTCACTAAAGGTACGTATCCTGAGGGACTTGAAAAGTTATCGGTTGAGCCGACGAATCTATATATAAGCGTATGCGCACCGGATGAAGAAACGTTCAATAGACTTGAAAAGCCTATTAAGCGAAACGGATGGGAGGCGCAGATGAGAAGTTTAGAGCTTATGAAGAGCTTTAACTGCCGTAAGGTGATAAGAATAACACTAGTCAAAGGATATAACATGCATAACATAGAAGGATACGCCAAGCTAATAGAGAAGGCTGAACCAGACTACATAGAGCCGAAGGCCTATATGAGAGTAGGAGAGTCTATAAGAAGGCTTCCAGAAGATGCAATGCCGAGTTGTGAGGAAGTTCTAGAATTTGCTGAAAAGCTAGCTAGTGAGATAGGATACGTTGTCAAAGACTTATTTAAACCCAGTAGAGTGGCTTTACTTTCAAAAAATAAAAGGTGATTTTAGCTTTTCCACGGCTTTTCAACTTCAACCTCTCTATTAAGAGAGGCGGACTTGTATATTGCGTCTAGGATTGCCTGAACTTTTATACCTTCATCGGCGGAGGAGAATAGAGGTTTTCCGAGTTTTACAGACTCTATGAAGTTTGCTATACGCATGTAGTATATGTCTATGCTTGGAAGATGATCTATAGGCTTAGCCGCTAAATTGAGCGGACCGTATGCTCGTTTCTTTAATTCCTCAAGCTCTAAACCCTTATATATTTCAAGTGGGTCCATTTGAGCCCCTCCCTCATCCCCTAATAGCACCAGGTTGAATATTCCTGAGGTGTTTATATAGCTCGCCCAGCTTGTTTCAACCACCATGGAAAGCCCATTTTCAAACTTAACGAAACCCACAGCCATATCTTCAACTTGAAATTCTTCAGGCTTCCACTTAGACCCCCAGCAACCTATTTCAGCGTATTTTCTATTCCTCCCGAACTTCGCGTACGTGATTCCAGTGACTGTTTTAGGTTCTGGAAAGCCTAGAACATACATGGCAGTATCCACTGCGTAGCATCCTATATCAAGTAGAGCTCCTCCACCGGATAGTTTCACGTCTATAAACGTTGGGCTTGGTGGAATACCCCAGCGTCTTAAATGCAGAGCTCTAGCATAATATATTGAGCCGAGTTCACCAGATGCAACTATGTCTCTGAGCAAGACTATGGATGGGCTGAACCTCGTTTGAAAACCAACTATGAGTACGCGGTTTGTCTTCTTAGAGGTCTCCCACATCTCAATAGCATCCTTCAGCGAAGCGGCCATAGGTTTTTCAACGAGTACATGTGCTCCAGCCTTCATAGCCGCTATAGACGGGTCTTTATGTGCCACATTAGGCGTGCATACACTTACAGCATCTAGGTTTTCCTTGTCAAGCATATCTCGATAGTCTTTATAATACGCTGGAATGTTGAACCTTTTCGCAAAATCTCTTGCCCTAGACTCATCTATATCAGCGCAGGCTACTACAGACACATCCTGTAGTTTGAGGTAATTCGGAACATGCGTACCTGAAGCAATACCCCCACATCCTATCACGCCGACTCTAATCTTACCCATAACAGACCAGTAGTACTTGAAACAAGCTTTAGATTTAAACATTCTGCATATGCGAGCTCCCATCTAGGGCTTAAACTATTACCACTTTTTTACAAACTTAGCTATAAAAAAGCCGTTGCACATATGCTTGTGTGGATAGAGCCTCTTACACTCTTTAAACCCTCTTAAACCTGGATCTCCGATTGCACAATTTATCCGCTCAACGTCGAAATCGGGGTTTAGATTTAGAAATTTTTCAACAATCATTTCATTCTCCTCAACCATTATGCTACATGTGGCGTAAACAATATGCCCATTCGGCTTAACATGCTCTATGGAGGAGAGGAGTATGGATAATTGAAGCTCAGAAAATCTTCTAACACGCTCTGGAGACATTTTCCACCTTAACGATGGGTCTCTATGGAAAGCTCCAGTGTTGGAGCAGGGAGGGTCTATAAGAATCACATCAGCCTCAAGTTTTAACGGGTATGGTTTAGATGCATCTGCTAACACCATTTGAGCGATTGAAACACCCATTCTAGAGGTCTCTTTAAGCCACGTTTTAACGCGGCTCTTTGAAAGTTCAATCGATATTATACGGCCTTTATTCTCCATCAGTTGAGCGAGATGTGTTGTCTTAGACCCGGGTGCAGCACATACATCCAACACTGTGAAGCCTGGTTTAGGTTCAGATGCTTCCACTGCTAAACAACTCGATAAGTCTTGAACATATATCCAGCCTTTCTTATAGGCTTCAGACACAACTATAGGTTTTTCGGATTTGGTAACTTTGAAAACATAATTTAGACCTATGATTTTTTCAAATTCGAAACCTTCCTTTGAGAGTGAACTTAGAACAGTATCTTCAGAGGCTTTGAGTGTGTTGACTCTGAAGTATGTTGGAGGTGGGATTATTAAACTCTTCAAAAGTTTTAAACCGTTGATAAGACCGAAGTTTTTAATAGAGTATTTTACAAGCCAATCTGGGTTTGAATATGAAAGCGATAAGCGTTTCACAGGGTCTCCCATTGGGAGGAGTTCGTTTACAGATGTTCTTTTAAGCCAACTGAAGAAGCGGATACATGAAGCATATTCCTCCTTTTTAAGGATTTTTCTTAAAGCTTCAAAGAAAATATTGGGTTTTATAGATGGAGTATTATTTATTTTAAATTCGTACGTCAAAACTTGAGAAGCATATTTAGCTGATTTTGAAAGTGTTTTAAAAGATTCACCATAAAATTTATTAATTATGTAGTTTATAAGTAATTTATGCTTTATAGTTTCAAATACTAAACGGTGAGATAAACCTATTACCTGAGGATCTTCTTCAGAAAGAATACTTCTAGCTCTAATGGTGGCGGATTTTAAACCCAAACCATTCTTTTCTTCAAGCTGGAAGATTTCAAATGCAAGTCTAAGAGCCCTTTCAACAATCATAGGCATTAACAGGCATGTGTTTATTGTTTTAAACTTGCTTAAAAACATTGGTTTAAATACTTAGTTGATTCGCCATGTTAACAGTTTTACAAAGGATAACATAAATATTTGAGGATACCTATAGTTTCTAGTGAGAAGAGGATGCCTTATAAAACCCACACCCTCATGGATTTTCTAGCTAAGAGAACGGAGGGGGAAAAGAGGGCTGTAGATGAGACACGCGTTGAGGAAGAACAGCCTTCAAAAGCTAAAACTAAAGCTAATGGAGATGAAGAAGTAAAGAATATACCTCCGAGCTACTTGGTATCGGTAACTTATGATGGAGAAAGAGGAGCCGTTTGCTTAAAACTATACAATGAAGCTGAGCAGAAAATATACCTATGGTATGATAATACAGGTTATAAACCCTATTGTCTAAGCGATCTACCACCTGAAAAAGTGAAGGAAGTTCCGGGGATTGTGAACCATCCAGGATTCCAACAGCTAGAGGTTGTCGAAAAATATGATCCATTAAACTATAGGAAAAGGTTGATGACTAAAATTGTGGCTAAAGACCCACTTTCCATAGGTGGTAGAGTTGGAAGTTCCATAAGAGATATTCTACCCAAAGCTTGGGAGGCCGATATAAAGTTTCACGAAAACTACGTTTTCGATAGGGGATTAAAAATCGGCATGCCCTATAAGGTTGAAGAAGGCAAACTTATACCAGTTGGATACGAGCTTCCGGATGAAACTGTGAAGGCCATTAAAAGCATTTTTAAAGATGAGCCGGAGGAGTATATGGAATACGTTATTAGATGGCTTAGTCTATTAGAGCTTAGAGTACCGAAAATAGCTAGATTGGCGGTAGATATAGAGGTTGCAGGTGAAGTGGCTACTAGAATTCCAAACCCTAAAGAGGCGAAAGACCCAATCGTTGCAGTTTCCCTAATAGGGTCAGATGGATTGCGGAAAGTCATGTTATTGAAGAGGGAGGGAGTGGAAGAGGGTGTGGCAGATGTTAATGCAGAGATCGAATATTTCGATAATGAAAGGGATCTTATACTGAAGGTTTTTGATTATTTTAGAGCTTATCCTTTTATCTTAACATTTAATGGTGACGATTTTGACCTACCGTATCTCTACTATAGAGCAAAGAGACTCGGTATAGAAGCGGATAAAATACCCATAGAACGGGGGAGAGACTCTACGCTGATAAAAAATGGAGTACATATAGACCTTTACAAGTTTTTCTTCAACAGGTCTATACAGGTTTACGCTTTCGGTCAGAAATACCGTGAAAATACGCTTGATGAGATAGGTGAAACTTTACTTGGAAAAGGAAAGATAGAAATTGAAACGCCTATTAGCGAGCTTACATATATGGAGCTTGCCGAATACTGCCTCAGGGATTCTGAGATAGTCTACGAATTAACATCAATGAATAACGATTTGGTGATGAAGCTTATACTGGTTCTTGCAAGAATAACCTCCACTCCTGTTGAAGATCTAACCAGACAAGGCATATCGAACTGGATAAGGAATATGATGCTTTATGAACATCGTATGCGAGGGTGGCTGATACCTAGGAAAGAAGACCTATTGGCGGTAAAAGGTAAGATAACGACAAAAGCCATCATAGAGGGTAAAAAATATAGGGGTGGGGAAGTCATAACACCTAAACCTGGTGTTCACTTTAACGTAGCAGTTCTAGACTTTCAATCCATGTATCCCTCCATAGTCAGACGGTACAATATAAGCTATGAGACGTTAAACTGCAACCATCAAGAGTGTAAATCCAAAATTGTCCCAGGTACAACCCACTGGATTTGCACGAAGGAGAGAGGGTTAACAAGCCTACTTATAGGGTCTCTAAAAGACGTTAGAGTTAAATGGTATAAGCCTAGGTCGAAGGATAAAAGTCTACCACCTGAAGTTAGAGAATGGTATAATGTCGTTCAAAGCAGTCTAAAAGTTATCCTAAACGCATCTTACGGCGTATTTGGAGCTGAAAACTTCGCACTCTATTGCCCAACAGTTGCAGAGGCGATAACATCCATAGGGAGGTACGTCATAACGAAGACCGTTGAAAAAGCAGAATCTCTAGGAGTTGAAGTTATATACGGTGATACTGATTCACTATTCTTAAAGTCTCCTACGAAGAGTCAAATCGAAGAGCTTATGAATTGGGCTGAAAAGGAGCTCGGCATGGAGCTTGACATAGATAGAATCTACAGATATGTTGTACTGAGTTCTAGGAAAAAGAACTACCTTGGCGTTTACCAAGACGGCACCGTGGACGTTAAAGGATTAACTGGCAAAAAACGTCACATCCCAGACTTCATTAAAGAAGCATTCATGGAGATGATGAAGATCCTCGGCTCCGTTAATAGCTTTGAAGATTTCGAGAAAGCCAAGGAAAGCATAATAGAGCTCTACAAGGAAAGCTACAATAGGATTAAGCGTGGAAATGTGCCCATAGATAAACTTGCATTTAAAGTCATGCTTAGTAGACCTCCCGAGGGATACGTGAAAACGACTCCTCAACACGTTAAAGCCGCACTATTGTTAAAACAGAAAGGGTTTGACGTAAGAGCAGGAGATATAATATCCTTTGTTAAAGTCGTAACGGATCCAGGCGTTAAACCAGTTCAACTTATAAGGAGCCCGAGTGAAATAGATGCAGACAAGTATATCGAATATCTTGAAAGCACCTTTGAACAGGTTCTCGATGCTCTAGATATAGACCTCATAAGCATGGCGGGCAGTAGATCCTTATGGAGCTTCATGCCATCGAAAAAGCAGAAATAAGAACTTATGGAAAATAAACTGTAAACTACTCCAAATTTAAAAGTCATCTCTCAATTTCAAAATTTTTGCTATATTTGCACTTGGATCTATTACTGGTTTTATTTTACCTTCACTTGAAGTCATTATCGTAGTTACTCCAGGTCCATGCCCCGCCAATATGCAGTCTGTGTGAACGACGACACCTATAGAAATGGCTCCACTACGATAGATTCGCCCATATGTGTGATCCGCGTTTATTATGGCTACAAGATCTCCTAATCTAAGATCATCTAAGTGGTATTGGTCGACGGTATCTCTATCGAAGAGTTGAATATCATAATCGCCGCTATACACCTGTATATCTCCTAAGCCCGATCCCATTATAGACGCTGGTACTAAATGGGTAACTGGAACTACTAGATAGCCATATTCAAACTTCAAGTTTAGTAAATTCAACACTCTAGGGTCGAGATTCATAACCTTAACGTTCAGAGCGTTCAATATTTTTAAACCAACACCATAGGCTTTAACTAGAACGTTATCGCCTATGTTTAGTTTCTCTAAAACTTCCACTGGGAAATCCACTATGACGTGTTCGATCCCACCATGTTTGCCAACGACGGTGCCTTTAGAGCCTTTAGCGTCACCTGAAACTACTATGGCCTCATTCCCTATACAGGATAGCGTGTTTAAAGCTCTATTGGCATCACTATTCGCATTTTTAATACTTACGCCAGGCTCGACATGATCAGCCATCCACCCGGTTGCATAATCTCCAACACGTAAATTGTACCTAATCCCTCCTACGCTCGGTAGAACCATCGGCTCGCCGAAGGCGGATATCTGGTATGGGTAGTGTATAACTGGACTTGAAATGGCACCGGTAACTGAGACTTTAATAAGTCTATTTTCATTCGTTTCTAAAA
>CAYWZZ010000010.1:0-54268 GCA_964463005.1 uncultured Candidatus Bathyarchaeia archaeon
TGACGTCTAAGCTGTGAGGAATTGAGTAGGCTTTAACCAACAAGCTTTCTGACACCTTCAACAACCTCCTTATACTTATGCGACCTCATACCATAGAGCCTTCCAGCAAAGTGAGATACTGGAGCGGGTAAAACAACACTTCTAAATGGACTTGCAAGCCTAATAAACCCAGCTATGAAAATATGCACAGTAGAAGAAATAGCAGAGTTAAACCTACCCCATGAAAACTGGGTTCAATTCGTCAGCCGTGAAAGCTACGGTATTGGAGGTGCAGCCTCAAGCGCCATACCACTATTCAGCCTAGTAAAGACAACGCTCAGATACAGACCAGACTACATAGTAGTTGGAGAAGTCAGAAGGGAGGAAGCCTTCGTACTATTCCAAGCCTTAGCCACGGGGCACGGTGGAATGTGTACACTACACGCTGAAGACGTAGAATACGCAATCAAAAGACTTACAAGCCCACCTATGAACGTAGCCGAAGTATACATACCTCTAATGAACGTAGTAGCTGAAATCGAAAGAGTGCACCTACCAAAGCCTGTAAGCGGATCACTATTCGGAAGAAGGGTTAGAGAAGTCTCAGAAGTCATAAGCCACAAAGAGTTCGTGAAAGTCTTCAACTGGAACCCTCTAACAGACGACTTCTCATCTAGACTTGAAGAGAGCATACTCCTCAGAAAGATATCTCTAAGAACTGGTAAAGACTTCCAAGACCTAATAGACGAGATAGAAGAGAAGTGGTGATTAAATGGATGGTTGAAAAGGGAATACTTCAAACTGAAGACGTAACAAAAGTAATATCTCAATACTATATATCTCCAGAAGCGTTGTACAACGTAGCCGCTATGGAGCTAGCAACACCGATAAAACTCAGAATACCCGCCACGACAAAAATAGTTGAAAACCCATCTAAAGAAGAGGAGAAAAGCAACATACTCTCATAACCCAACTCTGTCCTCGCTTATAAGAGTTAATTCGCTGGTGCTAAAGTCTACCGCTCCAAGCTTCTCAGTACTCCTCACTATTGAAAACCTGTTCATACCCATGACGGTTAAAGCATAGACTTCAAGCCTTCCCTTCTCCACAGTGAGCTTAACCTTTTACGCACTAAGCCTATAGCTTACAAGAACCAGCGAAACCTGCTTACTTAAATCTCAACTTTACTCAAAACCATATCCACAGAAAACTACTAGGGTCATTCACGGAAAAGCTTATAAATAATGTGGGTGTTAAAATCTTCCGAGGGAAAATCATGAAAATTAAGACTGGTGTATTGATAATCGTCCTCTTGACTTCGCTGTTCTCCAGCCTACTTTTAACCAGCATCCCGGCTTCAACCGCTCAAGCACCACCTAAAGGACCTTGGGTTGACGAAGTAGACTTTTTCGTAGAGACTGATGAAGCGAAGGCGATAGACATGTTGCTGAAGAACGAAATGCAGGTCTACTTTAGAGACATAAGAGACCCGGGATTGTTTAAGACCGTGAAGACCTCACCAGACCTATGGTATGCTACATCCTTCGGATTGTACTTTGAGTTAACCTTCAATCCAGTAGGTCCAGAATTCCCAGCTACGGGTAAGTTAAACCCATTCGCCGTTCCGAAGATAAGGGAAGCCATAAACTACTTAGTAGATAGGAATTACATAGTTGATGAGATAATGGCCGGTATGGCTGTGCCTAGGTACACCTGTATAACGCCAGCGTTCCCAGACTATGCGAGATACGCTGATGTAATGAAAGAGTTAGAATCAAAGTACAGTTACGACTTCGATAAGGCTAGGGAAATAATCACAGAGGAGATGATTAAACTCGGCGCGGAATTAGTAGGTGGGAAATGGTATTATAAAGGCGAACCCGTAGTAATAATATTTCTAATAAGAGTGGAAGACCAGAGGAGAGCAATAGGCGATTATGTGGCTTCACAGCTTGAAAAACTGGGATTCACAGTCGATAGACAGTATAAAACCAGTAGAGAAGCATCGCCTATATGGGTTAGGGGAAACCCGGCGGACGGTAAATGGCACATATATACGGGCGGATGGATAACGACGCTAGTCGCTAGAGATGAATCAGACAACTTCGGCTTCTTCTACACGCCGAGGGGAGGTATGGGACCGCTATGGAGCGCTTACAAGCCAAGCCCAGAATTCGACTATGTAGCTGGTAGACTATGGGCTAGAGACTTCGCCACCATAGATGAGAGGAACGAATTGATGAAGAAGGCTTTAGAACTCTCAATGGAGGATTCTGTAAGAGTGTGGCTGGTTAGTCAAGTAGCCCCATGGCCAGCTAGAAAAGAAATATCATTAACATACGATTTAGCTGCTGGTTTTTCGGCTGCAAGGCTTTGGCCATACACGATTAGATACATTGATCGAGTTGGTGGAACTGTCAAAATAGCATCCACGGATATACTCGTAGACCCTGTGAATCCTGTTGGAGGAAGCAACTGGGTATATGATTCGATGTACTACCGTGCACTATCAGACCCAGCGGTTATACCTGATCCATTCACTGGACTATATTGGCCTCAGAGGGTTACGAAGGCCGAAGTCTACGCTTTAGAGGGACTACCCATAGCCGTTACTTTAGACTGGGTTTCTCTAAAGTTCGTTGAAAGTATCGACGTGCCGCCAGATGCATGGTATGACTGGGATGCGGTGAAGCAGGAGATCGTTTACGCACCCCCCGGAACTACCGCGAAGACAAAGACCGTAGTCTACTATGACGATAGCATATTCAACATGACTTACCACGATGGAAGCAAATTCTCACTGGCAGACATAGTGTTCAGCTATATACTGACCTTCGACAGAGCTAAGCCTGAAAGCCCCGTATACGACGAGTCCTATCTGCCGGCGTTTGAAGCCTTCAGAGAATACTTTAAAGGCTTTAGAATCGTAAGCGAAGAACCACTAATCATAGAGTACTACTCAGACGCCCTGTACCTAGATGCCGAGCAGATAGCTGCATCCGCCGCCAGCGCCTTCTACCCAGACTACGCATACGGCCCCGGGCCGTGGCATACCGTCGCGATCGGATGGTTGGCTGAGGCGGACAATAAGCTAGCTTTCTCAGCTGATAAAGCCGAAGCTCTTAAAGTTGAGTGGACAAGCTATATAGCCGGGCCTTCTCTAAAAATCTTAAGCGAATGCCTAGATAGAGCTATCGATGAAAAATTCATACCATATGAAAACGTGCTGGGCAAATATGTTACCGAAGATGAGGCTTTAGAGAGGTACAACAACTTGAAGGCATGGTATGAAGCTAAAGGCCACTTCCTAGTTGGTGCAGGGCCATTCTACCTAGATAAAGTAGACCCAACGGCTAGAATCGTCGTACTAAAGGCCTATAGAGAGTTTGTAGATACTGCGGATAAGTGGCTTAGATTCACCAAGCCCATGATACCGGAGGTTAAAATAGTTTCAATGCCTACAATAACGCCCGGGCTAACAGCTGAAATCGACGTTTCAGCAACTTTTGAAGGGCAGCCATACCGCGTAGACGACATCTACTATGTGAAGTACATAGTTAAAAGTCCAACAGCGACTTTGACAGGAGTTGCTGAGCCTGTTGAAGACGGTAGGTGGAGGATTGTACTTAAACCCGAGAAAACATCAATGCTTTCTGCTGGAACCTTAAGTATTGACGTACTGGTTGTATCTAAACTTGTGGGAATGCCTGTATCTACAACTGGCACAACGACCGTTATGAGTGTAACGGAATTCCTAATGGATGAGCTAGCCAAGGTTAGAGCCGACTACGAGACAAAAATATCAGATTTAACCAGTACAATCGAAGAACTCCGCTCTGAAATCGACTCATTACGTAGTACTATGAATACATCAATTGGCGTCGCCGCATTAGCCATAGTAATAGCCATAATTGCGATAGCCGTTCCATTTGTCAGGAAAAAGTAACCACTATCTTTTTATTTACCTCCTTCATTTTTATCTATCTTCTGGTAGATGAAGTGATGATTCCAAAATTTGCGATTTACGTGGTGAAACGCGGGGTCACACTTCTTTTAACAGTAGTTATCGCAACGTATATGACCATTATAGTTGCAAATATGGGTGGATACGTAGATGAGATAATTAAAAGTGACCTTTATCTTTCAATCTCTCATAACATCCGTCAAAACCCCGTTTATAAGGCTTTAAATGAAACTCAAATCAGGTGGTTGATAAATGCAACTTATACGAACGAATTGAAGAAGATAGGTTTTGATAAACCGTTCATATATAGAAGTGTCTTGTACTTAAGAGACGCCTTAACGTTAAGCCTAGGTAGAGCACTCTTCATAAGTAGCGATAGCGGTTCTAAAAGTGTCCGCATGATAATTTTGGAAAGACTACCAAACACAGTACTTCTATTCACAACCACACAGCTTCTCCTATTCTCCATAGGTTTATTCGCTGGCCTATTCCTAGCGAGGAGATACGGCAGCCTCTTAGACAGGCTGTCCGTGTTGTTCGCACCGTTATCCTCCATGCCTGGATGGTTCTACGGAATATTCCTGATACTGCTATTTGCATCGTTTTTAAGACTACTACCTTACGGAGGGATGGTGGACGTACCTCCACCAGTTGACAGACTCAACTACGCATTGAGCGTTTTAAAACACATGATTCTACCAGTCATGTCTTGGCTGGTAGCATACGTACCTATAAACGTGTATGTGAGGCGGACCTTCTTCCTCATGTTTTCAAGTGAAGACTATGTAGAGCTTGCGAAAGCTAAAGGTCTACCTGAGTCTTTAATTCAGAGAAGATACATACTGAGACCTACGCTACCACCCATTATAACAGACTTCTCACTAACTCTGATCGGCTCTTGGATGGGCGCTATAATAACGGAGACAATATTCAACTGGCCTGGAATAGGTAGCCTATTTTACATAGCCTCTGTGATGTTCGACAGCCCTGTGCTGGTTGGTCTTGTGGTCATATACGCATACCTACTCGCTTTAACGGTCTTCGTCTTAGAATTCATATACGCAATTCTAGACCCGAGAATTAAAGCCGGAGGTATATAGCGTTTGTCAAGCATTAAACAGTCCTTTAGAACACTACTAATCTACAGATCAGCCTTAATCGGGTTAGTAATCATACTCATCTTAGTAGGGATATCGGTATATACGATATTCGCCATACCCTACGATGAAGCCACTAAACTATGGAGGGCTGGTGAACGCTACTGGCTTGACAATCCACGCAACGCAATGCCGTCATGGATAAACCTATTCTCCACCAAAAAGATGCCTGAAACCATAGTACTAGATTCTAGAAAACCCCAACCCGGCGTATCTAAAGCATTAATTCCAGTATTTGATAGAATCACAAGAATTAAAGTAGAATTCTCATTCAACTACGAGTATGATGATTTTCCAAGCGAATTAAACCTATTCTTCAACTCAAGCTTCAGCTCGTCATCGCCGCAGTTGACAATACACTGGGTTAAACCGAACGGTGAAGATATAGTCTTAAAATCTCTACTTGTAGCTAAGGGTGAAGATAGATACTACATTTCAAACGACGAAAAATTGGCTAAAGAGCTTAGAAACGCTATTTCAAAGAAAATAAATGGAACAATAGAGTACGATATACCGCTTACAACCCTACTCTTCGCATTGGAAGACAGTAGCATTCTCAACCCCAACACGGTTAAAGTAATGAAGGGAAACTACAAGCTTTGGATAGACGGTATAGCGTTTGAAGCCTCTGTAAATTTAGACGCCAAGCTCGTCGTATATGGTAAAGTTCATGGTTGGGCTGGCACAGACCATTTAAGGAGAGACTTGGGAATAGCCTTACTATGGGGTACGCCGATCGCACTATCATTCGGCGTTGTAGCCTCAATCTCCATAGCGATGATACAGATGTTCATCGGAGCGGTCAGCGCATGGTTCGGAGGGAAAATCGACAACCTTATGCAGAGGGTCACAGAGGTTTTCATGGTTCTCCCCTTCCTACCGATTCTAATAATGATATCTACTTTTTACAAGTTCAACATATGGGTTCTTCTAATGGTCGTTATAGCTTTAAGCGTATTTGGTGGAAGCGTCAAAAACTATAGGGCAATATTCTTACAGATTAAAGAATTCCCCTATCTAGAAGCTGCCAGAGCTTATGGCTCCAGTAACCTCAGAATTTTAACGCATTACTTAATTCCCAAGATTTTGCCTACAATAATCCCGTCAATAGTTCTATCAGTTGCAGACTTCGTTTTTCTAGAAGCTGCATTAGCAATACTCGGCTTAGGCGACCCATTAGCCCCTACATGGGGTAAGATAATAAACGACGCCTACTCCAACGGTGCATTATACAAAGGCCTATACTACTGGGTTTTAGAGCCATCTCTAATGTTAGCCGTCACCTCGTTAAGTTTTGCAATGCTCGGGTTTACTTTAGATAAGATATTCAATCCTAAGCTGAGGGAAATTTAAATGGATAAGGCCCACTTAACCGTTAAGAACTTGGTAATGTATTATAAAACGTTGAAGGGAGAAGTTAAAGCCGTTGACGACGTTTCATTCTCCCTGCTTAGAGGAGAGACCGTTGCCGTTATCGGAGAATCCGGATGTGGGAAAAGCTCTCTAGCAAAATCGATAATAAGACTACTTCCTAGAAACGTATCTACGTATAGAGGAGTTATCCTATTCAACGATTTAAACCTGATGGAGCTTGATGAAGAGTCTTTTACAAGAGACATTAGATGGGTTAAAATTACGTACATACCGCAAGCTGCATTAAACTCATTAAATCCAGTTATCAAAATAGGCGATCAAATGGTAGAACCATTGATTCTACGGAAAAAACTAGATAAACGTGAAGCTCTTGAAAAAGCGGCAAAAACTCTGAAAACAGTCGGTATAAGTGAAAACTTCATCCACCGTTATCCGTTTGAATTGAGCGGCGGTATGAGGCAGAGAGTTATAATAGCAATGTCTCTACTAACTGAGCCTGAACTGATGATCCTCGATGAACCGACATCTTCACTAGATGTGTTAACTCAAGCAAACATCATGAATTTACTTAAAAGCATTAGAAGGAGTTTAAAATTAAGTATGATACTCATAACCCATGACGTCAGCCTATCGAGTGAACTGGCAGATAAAGTAGCCGTAATGTATGCGGGGCAAATCGTTGAGTTTAACGACGCAAACGCATTTTACCATGACCCTAAACATCCGTATTCTCAGAAATTGATGGAAAGCGTTCCAACGCTTAGAAAGAATAAGAAGCTAGACTTCATACCTGGGGCTCCTCCAAGTCTTTTAAACCCACCTAAGGGATGTAGATTTGCAGAGAGATGTCCCTATGCGTTTGAGAAGTGCGATAGAGACCCTCCACTGGTATATTTAAATGGAAACTTCTACGTGAAGTGTTGGCTCTACGTGAGGGAATAACCATGAACACGTTACTGCTAAACGTTGAAGAGTTAAGAAAATACTTTGAAATTAGAAGGGGACTTTTTGGAAGAAGGGAGTATATAAAAGCAGTAGATGGTGTAAGCTTAACCCTTGAAAGTGGCGAAGCCATTTCAATAGTCGGTGAAAGCGGTTGCGGTAAAACAACACTAGGGAAAACTATACTTAGGCTTTACGAACCTACAGGTGGGAGGATAATATTCAACGGTAGGGATATAACCCATCTAAGTTGGGAAGAGTTGAAGTGGTATAGGAGAGAAACGGGGCTTGTTCAGCAAGACCCATTTGGAGCACTCCCGTCATTTATGACCGTTAAAAAGATTCTTGAAGAACCGCTGATAATACATGGGTTTAAAGATCGGAAGCAACGTGAAGAAAGAATATACAAGGCTCTTGAACAAGTTAAATTAACCCCTGTTGAAGACTTCATAGGGAAATATCCGCACATGTTGAGTGGCGGTCAACAGCAGAGGCTTGTAATCGCAAGATCTATAATTTTAGAGCCTAAACTAATAATAGCAGACGAACCTGTCTCAATGCTGGATGCATCTGTTAGAATAGAGATACTGAAACTGCTACAGAAGCTTCAAGAAGACTATAAGTTGGGCATAATATATATCACACACGACCTTTCAACCACACGATACTTCTCAGAGAGGATTTACATCATGTATGCCGGACACGTTGTTGAAACCGCTGAGACGAAGGGGATACTGGCTAATCCAATGCATCCATACACTAAAGCGCTTTTAAACGTCATACCCGACCCAGACCCATCTAATCGCTTCACGATTAAAAAGGTTCCCGCCGGCGAACCACCTAATCTTTTAAACCCACCAGTAGGCTGTCGCTTTAACCCGAGATGTGAAAACATGATAAAGAATATATGCGACGTTAAAGAGCCTCCATTGGTAAAATTAAGTGAAAACCACTACGTGAAGTGTTGGCTCTATGCTCGTGCTTGATAGAGAACACGTAGAAATACTCATCGGAGCCTTCCTACTTATTGTAAGCTTTCTCATCTCCCTATTTATGGTAATCCGTATCTTAGAGCCATCCTTCTTCCTATCATTCTTTGCATTTTCAGCCTCATTTGTAGGCTTACTCATAGGCTTTCACGGACTATACGGGCTAGTCTTAAAGTATAAGAAGAAGAGTTGATCATCGAGGAAAACTATATGAGGAAAACTATATATCGAGTAAATTGCATCTTTAACTCTTATGCCATGTAGTAAACGTGAGGTTGAGAAAGACCTAATCTTCTGCCCATACCTTTTAGGATGCGTTAGGAAGAAAGCTCCAATATGTGAAATATGCTCTTGGGACAATCCATCTAAAGAAGAAGAACTCTACTTTAAGTTTACAAAACACCTTGAAGAGGTGAAAGCTAACTTAGCTAGGGAAACCCCTATTCAGATCGATGAATTCTGGTGGGAGGCTAGAGTCGAACCTGTTAAAGTTAAAGCTCCAGTGAGCGAGGTTAAAGCTGAGGTCGAAATAGCTAAAGCTAAACTTGAAAGTAAACCTGAAAAGATTGAGAAAATTAAACCATCCATCACAATAGACTACCACCTCAGACGTTTAAGTGAAGACTTGAAAGAGACAATTTTAAAGCTTAGAAGCGAAATATTAAAGCTCGATTCGGGAATAGAGGAGAAAATCAATAAAACCTTCATAGGATATAAAAGCAACAGAATAAAATACTACTTTGTACACCTGAAAGCTCTACCACTTAAACATGAAATTGAAGTTAGATTCCGCTCAGGGGGTCCGATAGAAGACCCTGAAGGTTTAAGTAAACCCATACCGAAGAGCTTCGACACACCTATGGACTGCCGCGTGAGAATAGCAAGTCCAGATAAAATACCCTACGTTATCAACCTCCTCAAACAAGCATATGAAAACCTAGCAAAAGGCTAGTCTTTCTCCTCCAATTCAACGTATATCGCTGGTTTACACGGTCTAGCTAATACAGCCCTCCCCCTAGGATCGTAAATTTCAGGAGAATCCTCACAATAGATTAAGACTTCGCACTTAAACTCTCTCTCCAAGAACCCTTTAACCTCTTCTAAGAGGTTGAATTCATGGCTTTGTTTAAATTCAACCCAAGACTTTACAAAGTCTCTATCCATCTTGGGAAGCATATCTATCGTACTCCTTATGAATTTAGCAATCGTAGCTCTATCCAACTTAACGCCAATTTCTTCAAGCTTTACTAAAATTGTTTTAACGTCAGGCTTCTCCATGTTTAAAACCTCCCTATAAACCTCCCACTTCCAACCAGCCGCGACATAGTAGATTATCTTTAAAGGTCTACCTGGAAGTACTCTAAGTACTCTATTAGTATCCTCAATCAACTCTTTAACAAACTCCTCGCTTTTCTCAGCCTCATCGTCGACTAGACTTAAATCTGGTAAAGGCCACTCAGCCTTACAGATCAATCCCCTTCCTCCGATAATACTCCAAACCTCTTCAGCCGTATAGGGTGCTATAGGAGCCAGTAACTTAGCTCTAACCTCCATAAACTTCTTCAAAGTATTCGAGTAACGAGAAGCCTCTTCAAGGCTTAAGCACCCCTTCCTCCTAAGGAACCAATTTAAATCACTATCCATCTGGTAGAGTACGAGTTGAACAGCCTTCCTCACATCAAGCTTTTCAAACGCCCCAGTAACTTCTCCAATAGTCTTCTGCAACCTACCCATCAACCACCTATCAACTCTATCGACTTTAGAATCACCAATAGGCATGGCAGCCACAATCCTGTACTCTCTGCAAAGTGCTTCGAGAGAATCGGCTACAGATTTTGCTAGAGATGGGCTGAAGTTCGCATCCTGAAGCAATCCAGCCGTAGATACCACCGTTATTCTCAAAGCATCTGCACCATACTCTCTAACAGCCTCTCTAAGCGGTATTATGTTGCCTAAGCTTTTAGACATCTTACGACCCTCCATTAAAACACTACCGTTTACAACTATCTGCTTAGGCCAAAGCTCCCTCGGAAATATAGCCACATGATTGAATATGAAGAACGTCAAATGGTTTGGAATGAGGTCTCTACCGGAATGTCTACTATCCAAGGGGTAGTAGTATGTGAACTCTCTCCTAATCTCTTCAATAAGCTCAGTCTTCACGCCAATTGAAGAAGCCACATCCCTAGGATCACCTAAACCTAGAAACACGTAGTCGAAAAAGCAATCGTTCAATCTATTGGGGTCGATTAGACCCATGTTTACGTACTTGGCTACAATATAATACGCCATGTATATCGTACTATCCGATAGAGATTCTATTATCCAGCTTTCATCCCATGGAAGTTTAGTGCCTAAACCCCTCTGTCTAGCGCAAGCCCTCTCTTTAAGCCAATCTACAACATTTTTGAATTCAACTTTAAGCTCTTCAGGAATTATACGCATAGAATCTAAACACTCATACACCTTCTTCTTCCACTCGGGATTCCCATAATCTATGAACCACTGATTCTCCAGAATTCTCACAACACACTCTTCACCGCATCTACAATAAACCTTGTCCAAGAGCTCATATATCACCCGGGCATCGCCCTTTTCAATAAGCTCTCTCTTAATAAGCTCCCTAGCCTCTGAAACCCTCATACCGGAGTATTTGCCAGTGTTACTCAGCATGAAACCAGAAGTCAGCTCACGCCTATAAAGCTCTCTCGTCGCATCTTCAAGCTTTGGGTCTGTCTGGCTTTTAATACTCATATCCCTACATATGTCAGCCGCTGGGACTTCTCCAGCTCCCTCAAAACTGATAATCGTTACTGGCTCGATCGAACAGCCAGTCTTCTCCTTAATCTCTTTAAGCGCCATGTAGTCGTATGGGGCGTGACTCGGCACAGACATGACTACGCCAGTAGCATGACCTGAGTCTACAAAATCCGCCTCTAAAATCGGTACAGATTTACCGTTAACGGGGTTTACCGCGCTCCTCCCAACTATGTCCTGTCCTTTAAAAACCTCTAAAACCTCCACTTTAAGATTTTGATGTTTAAGCCTCTCAGAGGCTTTTAAGCCTATTATCCACTTCTCCCCATCGACGACCGCTTTAACGTAATCGGCCTTAGGATTAACCCATATATTTGTAACTCCGAAAATGGTTTCGGGTCTAAGTGTAGCCGTAGGTATGAAGGAATCGTCCATTTTAAACTTTATAACTACGAATTCAACGATTTCCGGCTCAACATCGCCTTTCGTATCGTGTTGTCCGACGGGGTTTCCACAGCTTGGACACCAGCCTACGGGATGTGTACCGATTTTAATATAGCCTTTCTCCTTAAGCTTTCTAAACTGCCACTGTATAAACTTGCTATAGCCCGGGTCTATGGTCGTAAACTCCCTCCTCCAATCTATGGAATAGCCCATCTCCTTCATACCAGACTTTATCTCCTCATGGAAAAACCTCGCCATCTTAAGCGGGTCTTCAAGGTCCTTGAGTACATCCTCTGGAACCTTATACGTTTTAGTGAAGAGTTCTTTAAGCTCTTCATCCCCTGAAGCAAGCCTCTTAGCCATGGCTAAGATTGGTGTACCCGTGTAGTGGAATCCCATGGGGAATAGTACTTGGAAACCCCTCATCCTCTTATACCGTGCATAAATATCGGTTATTGTATACGTCCTACCGTGGCCTACGTGCTGTGGACTATTAGGATATGGATATGCTACAGTCAAGTAGAACTTAGGCTTAGATGGGTCTAAATCGGCCTCGTATACTCGCTCCTCCTCCCATATCCTCCTCCACTTATCCTCAATAGACCTTCTACTTGAAGCAATAAAAGTCACCAGCATGGATAACAATCGTAAACTCATATAAAGCTTTTCTCCCTTGTGAGCAAATCCCTTGGGTAATCAGTAACGTTTTTTAAGAACGCCTCTAAGATTTTACTGGGATGATGATAGAGGTGATCTCTGAGCCTCGGATTTACGGCTTTGATTAGCCCCCTAAAACTGACCCTCCCATATATTTGGACGGTTTTCAAACTGGTATAGATTTTTATAACAATCAGATCTTCTTACAGGTTGATTACAGACCGATGTATGATAAGCATCTTCAAGTCGTGAGTAAAGTGCTAAATGCAATCCGTAGATTAAACGGCGTCTTAGCTTTAGAGGTTTTAACACAAGCAGATAAGGAAAAGCTCATAGCCCTCGAAAGCGAAGAGGAAAACGTAGAGTTTCTAGGCTTTAAAAGGTATAATGAGGGTTTAAGGGAGGCTTTAAATAGAACATACTCAATAGCGTTAGTCTTCAGAAGCTCCGTATTCCCCATGCCTCATAAACCCCCCGTCAAGCTTCTACATCGCAATGTTGTAGTCGGTGAAATGCTATATGAGGATACTCAGCCAAGTTACAGAGGTAGAGCCGTGGAAGTATCCAAAGGCTTCGTAATATACCCTGAGCTATTGCCTAGAGAGCGGTCTGAAAGAAGCTACGTTAAACTCGTCTACCTTAAGAGGGTCCCCAGTTTTATAGTGGGGTTGGATGAGTCCATAGAAGACCCCATCTACGGTGAGCCATCACCTAAAGGTCACACGTTTATACTGAATAAGCTTAAAATATCTACAGTCTTCAACGATACCGCCACTGGCATTGTAGGATTTAATGTTAAGAATTTTTAAGACTAAGAAGACTATATAGAATCCCCATATCAGTAGGTGTAAATCATGTGGGAATGTTACATTAAAAAATACGAGGCCGCTACTCCGAAGTCTAAGGAGCTTTACAGGAGAGCTTTAAAAGTCATGCCTGGAGGCGTTTCACACAATATAAGATTCTTTCCACCACATCCATTCTACACACTCAAAGCTAAAGGCTCTAAAATATGGGACGTTGACGGCAACGTCTACACAGATTACTGGATGGGGCATATGGCTTTAATACTAGGTCATTCACCTGAATACATCGTAAAACGTATTAGAGAGCAGATTGAAAACGGCTTCCACTTTGGAACGGTCAATCCATACGCTTTAGAACTTGCTGAAGCCATTCAGAGAAACCTGCCTTCAGCTGAAATGGTTCGTTTAGGTTGCTCCGGAACCGAAGCCACCATGTATGCTGTAAGACTAGCCAGAGCCTACACGGGTAAACGTATAGTCGTTAAAGCTGAAGGTGGATGGCATGGCGGAAATCCGATCCTCCATAAAGCCGTAAGTATGCCATACGATAAACCAGACTCTCTAGGCATTCTAGAAGAAGAACAACGGTTTACAAGAACAATACCTGTTAACGATGTAGATGGATCTGAGGCAATTTTTAACGAATGTAGAGAAGACTTAGCATGTGTAATAATCGAACCTGTTATAGGGAGCGGTTGCATCCCCCTAGATAGAGACTACCTCCTATATTTGAGGGAAGTATGCGATAGATATAACGCAATTCTAATATTTGACGAAGTAATAACTGGGTTTAGACTTGGGCTTTCAAGCGCTCAGGGATTCTACGGAGTGAAGCCCGACTTAACAACGCTTGGCAAGATCATAGGAGGAGGATTTCCAATAGGCGCTGTAGCCGGGATTTCAGAAATACTTAGACTAGCAGATTTCACTTCTGGGCGTAAATGGGAAAGGTGTTGGATAGGAGGTGGAACATTCTCCTGCAACCCTTTGTCTTCAATAGCGGGATTAGCTACAATAGAGTTTCTAGAGAAGTATGCAGATCAAGTTTACGGTAAAATTAACAAGCTAGGTGAAGAAGCTAGAAGGGGGATAGATAAAGCCCTCAGTGGTTTGAAGGGTTTAAACGCTAAAACTACTGGCGTCGGGAGTCTACTTTTAACGCACTTCCTAAAAGAGGGAGAAGACGTAAAATCTCCCAGGGATCGTTTAAAGACAGATTTGGAGGCTCAGAGAAACTTCTATATAGCCCTTATAACTCACGGAGTGTTCTTCCTACCAGGTCATGCTGGTGCTATATCCTACGCCCATACTGAGGAGGAGATAAAACATCTAATTGAAGCCGTTGAGAAGATAGCGGAGGAGGCTTAATGAGCGAACTTGACGGCATTATTAAAAGCTTTGAAAATTTCTCAAAAAACCTCAGCAGGATTCAAAAACTTGAGGGTAAGCTTAAAGCCATAGATAAGCTTCAAAAAAACATGGAAATATTTGAAGGAATATGCCGAAGATATCCGGAGCTTCGAATTGAAGAATTGAAAGACACATTTCTAGAAGTATTGAAAAACCCCAATTTAACGCGTGCTCAAAGAGTAGCTATTCTAGCTAAAAACATAGAAATTCTAGCAAATAAGGGCACGTTGAATGTTAAAGGACCTAAAGACCTTGAAATGATAGGTTTAGCCCTCCTCCTCTTTCCAGAACCAACGGGCATTAGTGACATTATGGGGCTATCGTTTATAGCTGCGGGGCTACTTCTTAGAAAGGTTAAAGGCAACGTTTAAGACCTCCCACGATTTACAATATTCGACAAAACCTCATATATGCCTAACATAGATCCACCTTGAAGTATGGAGTTTTAGAGAAGTCGATAATCGCAATCTTATGCTTCTTAACTATTCACGCAGCTCCGTGGACTCTATGCTTAGAAGATTACTCAAACTTGTACTCATACGATAAGGAAATACCTTTAAACGTGGTAGAAGAGCTTTTGCACGAGGGAGATAAGTACGTAATCTACAAGGTATACTTTGATTCCGTAAATGGAGAGAGGGTTCCAGCTCTACTAATCCTACCTAAAGTTAAAGGTAAAATTCCATGTATAGTATTCCTACACGGCTATGGAGGTTCTAAGGAAGACATCCTACCTTTAACAGACCTAGCGGCATCAGAAGAATACGCTCTAATCGCTATAGATGCAGAGTATCACGGTGAACGTAAAGAAGAGGGTAAAGCCCTGTACTCCACCGACATAGAAGACTCTGTTAAAAGTATAATACAGACGGTTATAGATCTTAGAAGAGCCGTAGATTACATTGAAACAAGACCTGAAATAGACTCTAATAGAATAGGTTACGTCGGCGGCAGTATGGGCGGTATACTAGGCGCCATATTCATAGGAGTAGAACCTAGGATTAAAGCAGCGGCACTTCTAGTAGCTGGTGGAAACATGAGCCTCATGATAAGAGAAAGTCAACACCCAGCCATACCGCCCATAAGGGAGTACCTTAGACTCAATAACATATCCTATGAAGAGCTTCAAAGTATGCTCGACCCAATAGATCCTATAAACTTCATAGGAAACTTCTCCCCAAGACCAGTAGTTTTCCACCTCGGCAAGTACGATCGAATAGTACCAGCTGAAGCAGGCGAACAGCTTTACAAGCATGCTGGTGAACCTAAAACCGTATACTGGTATGACTCAGGTCACAATCTACCGTTAGAACTCGTAGCAGCTAGAGTGTTAGATTTCATGGATAAGGAGTTGAAGGGTAGAAGACCAATGTTCTATGAAACACGGGAATTCAAATATTGGTTTTCACGTTACATAACATCTTCGACCATAACCGTAATCGTTGTGCTACTATTAACCTACGCCCTTAGAAGAAAAATAACCAGCGCAGTTCGACGGATCCTAGCATATACCCGTAGCTTCCAATATGGAGGTTAAAGCGTCTATAAACGTTAGACTTCACTCTAAAGGACAGTAATAAAATTACTCGAAAAGGAAAAATACTGCTAATACTGTTCAGTGTAAACAAGAAGATTATATTAAACGTTTTGAAATTTAGTGGCTATTGCTTTTCCAAGAGATCTAGAAATTCTTTGAAGGAGATTCTTTCTACTCCAATCTCATCGTAAGCTTCGTCATTCGAGATGATTGTTAATTTGTTGTTTAATGCTACTGAAGCATGGAGTGCGTCGAATAACGTTAGAGCTCTGCGTTGAGCTATTATTTCTCCGCATAAAATCAAGTCATCTGAAGATAAATCTATTTCCTGAATACCCGATGCTATCGCCTTCGCCTTTATATACGTTAAGTCTTTCAGTTGCAGTTTTTCCATGACTTGCCATAACTTCGCGAATCTCAATAAGTGCAGAAACTGGGTAATACACGGGGAAGGGTTTAGTTGCTACATAAGCCTTCAATATTCTAGAAACTATACCATAACGTCTATCTTTAGGCTGGAAGCCGAAAAGGAACTCTGTTTCAACCATGTAGCCCATTTCCACTTAAAACCTCTTTCAATAATTGCGCCTCAGCCCTCCTCCGTTCTTCTCTACTATAAGTTATGTCACCGAGGTTTTCAGCTAATGCGTCGTCGACATTGTCTGGAATTGGAATCAACATTATGTATGGAGGTCTAGCTAAAAGGTAAACCTTCTGCCTAACTCTTAAGGGAATTTTCCTGCGCATGTCATGAGTAATCGTAATGCGGTACTTAGGACCAACCTCAACAATAGCCATATAGATTACCAATGTAAAGTAGCACTTATAGGCATATAAGTGTTATTTTTTAAAATGTGTCCCATTTTTCTAAAATGTTACACTTTAAACCAAAATTTAATAATGGCAATAACCCGGCATATCTCAGTATCACTTAGAATTCTTTAAGCCATGCAAACGGCAGTTTCAAATCCTTCATCGTCTTCAAACCTGGCTCTGCACTTAAAACTCTAGGTATCATGTTTACTATCATCGCAACAGTAGCTTCATCACCAGGTATGCCATTTTTAACCTCAAATTCTAAACTCGGCACTCCTTCTATTTTAACAGAGTCTCTAGGATTTTTAGCGTTAAGATACATTTGAAGGTTAAGTTTAAGTTTCTCAAAACCATCGATAAACCCCCCTATGCTCTGAGAAACGCCTATAACTTGGCCAGGTTTAATTTTAAAGAACTCTGTCTCAATAGTTTCAGATGCTACAACTGGCTCTAAGCTTTCCCTAACGTAGTTGAAACTCCAACCTAAACAGTCAGCTATCATATCGAAAGACTCTCTAAGACCCACATGTCCCATACGGCCCTTTTGAACCGCTCTTCTAAACTCTTCTACACTCATACCTGAACCTATCTTCTTCTGCAATGGGAGGCGTCTCTTAGACGCATCGACTATCCTCCAAGCCTCTATTTTATCGATGCTTATGCATACGGATGTTAAACTTAAAACCATAGTGTCTAAAACAAAGCCTGGGTTAACGCCCGTCCCAAGTACCACGACACCGTTTTTTCTAGCGGCCTCATCTATACGTTTAGCGGCTTCAGGGCTTCTCCTCCACGGATATGCTAGCTCTTCACAAGTAGATATTACGCTCAGCTTGCTCTCGATTATTTCCAATATCTGAGGCTCAACTAAGTCTAACCAAGAACTTGTAGTATGAAGAACAATATCTACTTTAACGTGTTTCAAAGCTTCAGCTAAACTCCCGTAGACTTTAACGTCAAGTCTCCTATTAAGGCCCGCAACAATACCCAAGTCTCTATCTTTTTTCGTCTCATCTGAATCAACTGCACCTACGACTTCAATCCAAGGTTTTGAAATCAAAGCCTTAACAGTCTTTGAACCAATTGACCCGACGCCATACTGTAAAACCTTAACCATTATAATCACCTACTCTAAAACCCTATAACCTACAGCTTTTATACAATCCTCATTTATAAGCTCCTCCTCAACTTTATCAAGAGGTTTTATACACTTCGAGTAATCTGCTATGGCAATCCACTCTGCATACTCTCCACGTTTCAAGGTTCTAGATTCTGAGAATAGAAGGTCTATACCGTTCTTAGCGAGTATTGAAGCGGCTCTAGCTAAAGCACCTGGTATATCGCTGAGACTTATCCTAAACTCTACAAGTTTAGCCTCGGGGTCTGCAAAGAGATTTATGGCAATCCTCCTCTCTTCTATATCTGCGACTAAGAGAACTCTCATGCCGTCTTTCAAACCTAAAGCTTCTCTAACCTTCGCCGGTATTGAAATCCTCCCCTTAGCATCTATCTTCTGAATACTCGCTATACGCATAGTCCCCTTCAATATATGTGAAGTAGTAAAATTTATAAATTTGTGGGATATATTGATTTTCTATCCCACAAATTTCCCACAGGAGGAATACGTTTGAAAACATTGAAGAAGCTCCCTGAAACACTCTACGAAGAAAAACCTCTTATGAAAGGAATCATTAAGCTAGACGCTAATGAAAATCCATATCCGCCACCTCAAGAAGTCATAGAAGCCATAAATAGAGTTTTAAAGCTCGTAAACCGTTATCCACCGGAACCCGTGAAGCTTAAGGAAGCGATAGCTAAACTTAACGGTTTAGACCATGGCAATGTTGTTATAGGAGCGGGATCAGACGAGCTCATAGACCTCATAGTGAAAGCTTATGTTTACGAAGGCGCTAACGTAGCAGTTTTATACCCAACCTTTCCGATGTATGAGAGGTTTGCAATAATAGCCGGAGGCTCCATAGTGAAGATTCCTCTAAATCCAGACTTCACATTCAACTTAGACGCCATTATGGAGACGCTATCCTCTAAAGATATTCAATTATTCTTTATGCCAAACCCAAACAATCCAACTGGTTTAGGCCCATCCTTAGAGCAGATTGAGGAATTACTTCAAACGGGTGTTCTAACGGTTGTAGATGAAGCCTATTACGAATTTTCAGCTAAGACTGCTCTAAAACTTCTTAGAGACTATGAAAACTTGATAATACTCAGAACCTTCTCGAAAGCTTATGGATTAGCTGGACTAAGAATAGGATACTGCCTAGCTTCAAAACAAGTGGTGGAGAATCTTCTAAAAGTTAAGCCACCATACAACGTATCTTTAATAGCTCAAGAAGCCGCTTTAACGCTCCTTGAAAACCAGCACATAGTAAATGCTACTGTAGAAGCAATTAAAAAGTCTAGAGAAGCATTATACAACTCGCTAAAACAGTTTAAATGTGTTAAACCATATCCTTCAGAAGCAAACTTCATACTTCTAGACGTATCATGTTCAGGCTTATCCTCAAGTGAAATATCAGCCAAACTCCTCGAACGCAGTATCTCTGTCAGAGTTATAGGCGTGTTAAGAGGTTTTCAAGGAGATTTTATAAGAGTAACCGTCGGAACGGATTATGAGAACGCCATGTTTATTGAAGCTTTAAAGGAGATTTTGAATTCAGAAGGTGGTTAAATGGGAGTCATACTAGCACTACCGAATAAAGGTAGACTGCACAAGCCAGCTTTAGAGATATTGACTGAAGCAGGTATAAGGGTTCTAGATAAAGGGAAGCTTTACGGTAGGACAAACGATTCTGAACTAGACGTAATATTTGCTAGAGCTGCTGATATACCTAGACTCGTTGAATTGGGCGCTGCAGACCTAGGTATAACAGGCCACGACTATGTTGTTGAAGCAAACGTGGAAGTTGAAGATTTGCTTGATTTAAAGTTTGGAAAAGCCTCCCTTGTGCTAGCCGTGAGGGAAAACTCTGGGATTAAAACGATTCGAGATTTGAAACCAGGGCTTAAGGTTGCAACAAAGTACGTTAACATAGCTTCGAGGTTTTTCAAAAACATCGGTTTAAAAGTCGAAATAATTCCAATCACAGGAGCCGCTGAAATTATGCCTCACTTAAACGTGGCAGATGCAATTGTAGATGTTTCAAGTACGGGTACTACTTTAAAGATTCACGGGTTAAAAACCATAGAAGTTTTACTCGAATCTTCATCACGTCTAATAGCGAATAGAAACAGTTTAAAGGTGAAAAACGACAAAATCATGGAGGTTAAACTCGCCCTTGAAAGCGTTCTTAAAGCTAAGGGTAAGAAGCTTCTTATGATGAATGTGCCAGATAGATTTTTAAACAAGGTCTTAGCGGTTCTACCGGCTATGGCTGGACCAACTGTTGCAGAAGTGAGAGCTGAGGAGAAAATGTGGGAAGTCTATACAGTCATAGATGAGGATGAAGTATACAAGGTGATAAACCTCGCTAAGAAGGCTGGTGCACGGGACCTCCTCGTAATGCCCATAGAGAGGGTCATCCCATGATAATAGTGCCATCTATAGACCTCAAAGATGGAAGATGTGTAAAGCTCATCCAGGGTAAACCTGGAACCGGGCTGAAGATCCCCTTAGACCCTATCACTGTGGCTAAATATTGGGTTGAGGAAGGTGCTTCTCTTTTGCACGTAGTGGATTTAAACGGTGCAATAGATGGCTCAGCCGTAAATAAGCCTGTGATCTTTGAAATCGTTAAACAAGTAGCTGTTCCAGTTCAAGTGGGTGGTGGAATAAGGTCTGTCGAAGATGCTCTATGTTTAATAGAGGCTGGTGTACATCGTATAGTCCTCAGTACGGTGTTCTACGAAGACTTAGAGCTTTTTAAGAAAATAGTCGACACAGTGGGCTCTGATAAGATTATGGTAGCTTTAGACGTTAAGTCTGGCTTAATCGTCAAAAGAGGTTGGACTGAAACCGTAGGGATTACTGTATACGATGCTATTAGAAAACTAAACTCGAACATGTTCTGGGGTATACTGTACACAGATGTTCAACGTGAAGGTTTAGCCTCAGGGATCTATTTGGAAACGTTAAAGAAGGTTTTAAACGCTACGGAAAAACCAGTATTTTACGCCGGCGGTATATCATCCCTATATGATATAGTTCTCTTAAAGAAGGCTGGCGTCTACGGAGCTATAGTGGGCAGAGCTTTATATGAGAAACGTTTTAGTTTGAAGGAGGCGATGGAGGCTGCTCGAAATGGCTAGGCTAGCCGTATGCGAAAGGAGAACGTTGGAAACATACGTCAAAGTCGAACTCAACTTAGATGGGTCAGGATTTTCAGAGGTTAAAACAGGCTACCCATTCTTCGACCACATGCTTGAAACGTTGTCAAAGCACAGCTTGATGGATTTAAAGCTATCAGCCGACTCACTGAAGACGCCGACTATCCACCACGTAGTAGAAGACGTAGCTTTAACAATAGGTGAGGCTTTAGATAAGGCTTTAGGTGATAGGAGAGGCATAGTTAGATTCGGCTTCGCCGCAATACCTATGGATGATGCTTTAGCAGAAGTTTCCCTAGACGTTTCCGGCAGGCCATATCTACATGTGGAAGGTCGATTCACAGGCTTCACGGAGGGATTAGACTTTAACCTCGTAAAACACTTCCTACGTAGTTTAGCTCAATCCGGTAGACTCACAATACACGTACTACGCATATACGGTGAAGATGCTCACCACGTTTTTGAAGCTCTATTCAAAGCTTTAGCTGTAGCTTTAAGAGAAGCGTGTAGAATTGCAACAAATGGTCGGGATAATGTTCCTAGCGCAAAGGGGGTTTTAACATGACCATTTTAAAACCAGTAAGACTGAAAACCTTATCGCAGAAAGACTTCGAAAGACTTCAAAAAAGAGGGCTATCCGATTTAGAAGATGTCAGAAAAACTGTTATCGAGATAGTTGAAAACGTAAAATCTAGGGGGGATACAGCGCTCATAGATTATACTAGGCTCTACGATGGCGTAGAATTGAACGTTGAAAGTTTAAGAATACCACGTGAAGAGATGGATTTAGCCTATAATACACTAGATAGCACCGTCGTAGAGGTTATGGAGTTTATACACTCTCTCGTGGAAAAAGTGTCTCTAGGGCTTTTACCGGAAAATAGACTTTTAGAGCTGGAGAGAGGCTTACAAATCTACGTAGTGTGGAAGCCCATAGAACGCGTCGGCATATACATACCGGGCGGAGCTAACCCCTATCCATCAACAATCTTGATGACCGTTACACTTGCGAAAATAGCTGGAGTAAGTAGAGTCGTAGTCTGCACTCCTCCTAGGAATGTTAAACCAGTAGTCCTAGCGGCTATGAAGATAGCCGGGGTTGATGAAGCCTTTAGAGTAGGCGGTGCACAAGCCATCGCGGCTATGGCGTATGGAACGGAGACGATACCAAAAGTGGATAAAATAGTTGGACCTGGAGGACTTTACGTTGAAATGGCTAAGCGCGTAGTTTACGGCGACGTTGGCGTTGATTTACCCGCCGGTCCAAGTGAAATATTGGTGTTAGCAGATGACTCGGCAGATCCGATGCTGGTAGCAGCGGACCTTTTATCTCAAGCTGAGCATTCAAGCTCCTCTGCAATACTTGTATCAACGTCTGAAAAACTTGCTTTAGAAGTTTCAAAAATCTTAGATACCATGGTTGATTCAAATACTCTTGAGAGTTTTAAAAGGGGCGGATTATTCATAGCCGACAGCTTAGAAGAAGCTGTGGAATTTGTAAACAGCTACGCTCCTGAACATCTTGAAATATTGTTTGAAAAGCCGGGAGAAGTTTTAAAAATGATTAAAAACGCGGGCTCGGTTTTCATAGGCTCTCTAACACCAGTCTCTCTCGGAGACTATGCAACAGGCGTGAGTCACGTCTTACCAACCGGTGGAGCTGCTAGATTCTCATCAGGTCTTAATCCACTTCACTTTATGAAAAGCATGATCGTTCAAATGGCTGATTTAGACAGATTTAAAATGCTTAAGAGGTTTGCAGAAGTCATGGCTAATATTGAGGGGTTTAAAATGCACTACAATGCTTTAAAAGCTAGAGATTCGCTAAACAGTCTACAGTTTAAACGTTAACCTTACGGCTTTAAATATGATTTGTTTGGAGGTACCACTATGAGTTGGTGTTTTCTAGACGAACTTTACAGGATCATAGAGGAGAGGCGCGACAAACCTATTAAAGACTCTTACACCAGCAAGCTTATGTCGGAGGGCTTGGAGGCGATAGTCGATAAAATCCTTGAAGAATGTTTAGAGCTTGTTGAAGCCGCTTACAAAGGTTCTGAAAATGATACAATATATGAAGCATCTGACCTAATATATCACGTCCTCGTTTTGACGGCATTCATCAAAATCCCATCAAGTAAAATCCCCGAAGAACTTATGAGGAGGAGGTTGTTGGGCCATGGTGGAGGAAAGACGCAAAGTAGATAGCATGCCCATGAGCTTCGATAAAGCTGAAAGGCTCGCTGATACTTTAAACTACAGACACAACGGCGGTTTCATAGTAGCAGTCGCTCAAGATGCTAATACGGGAGAAGTTTTAATGGTAGCATTCATGAATAGAGAAGCCTTCGTGAAAACGTTGACGACAGGTCTAGCCCACTATTGGAGCCTATCTAGAGGAAGGCTTTGGCGTAAAGGTGAAGAATCTGGACATATACAGTTTGTGAAGGAAGTATACGTAGACTGCGACGGCGACTCAGTACTACTTAAAATTGACCAGGTCGGATATGCATGTCATGAAGGCTATAAATCGTGTTTCCATAACAAAGTCTACGGCTAAACCGGAAAAACTTTAAATCCATGAATATTAGCCGTAAAGGTTTTAATACAACCTCTCGAAATTTCTATTCCATGTACTTTAAATCTCCGTTTTACTCTTTGCATGGTGTTGTAGCTTCTGAACACCCTTTAGCCTCCATGATCGGTGCTAGCGTTTTAAGAGATGGTGGAAACGCCGTCGACGCCACAGTGGCTACGAGCTTCTCTTTAAGCGTGGTATTACCTCACCTCTCTGGGCTTGGCGGAGACTTTTTCGCTTTATTAATGGATCCGGATGGCCATGCATACTTCCTTAATGGTAGTGGTTATGCTCCCAAAAGGCTCACCCTAGATTTTATGTTAAGCTTAGGACTCTCCCTTATGCCGACTCATGGTGTTCATTCGATTTCCATTCCTGGAATGGTTGATGGCCTATACAATTTATGGAGAAGGTTTGGTAGATTGGAGTGGAGTAGGCTTGTCCTTCCATCAGTCAAACTCGCCCACGGCTTTCCAGCTACCAGAAGCCTCTGTAACGCCATCAGCAGATTTAAAGATGAACTTATGAAAGATAAGGGTTCAAGGGAAACCTATCTTACAGGTTATAAAGTTCCATGCGAAGGAGACGTACTTTCATTTAAAGGTCTTGCTAAGGCTTTGGAATTGATAAGTTCCAACCCAAGGTGTTTCTATGAGGGTGAAATTGCTGAAAGCATTGTAGAATATGTTAATTCTCTAGGCGGAGTGTTGGAATTAGAGGACTTCAAAGATTACAGAAGCGAATTTGACAACCCAATATCTATCGAATATCGCAGTAGTAGGGTTTATGAAATGCCTCCCAATACGCAAGGAATAACCACATTGCACATCCTCAAGCTTCTGGAAGACTTCAACTTAAAGATGTTCAACTCTAAATCAATGGATAGAGTCAAAGTCACGGTCGACGCTGCAAGAGTAGCCTACAATATTAGAGATAGATATGTCACAGATATCAAGTTTATGGATTTAACGGTCGGCGAATTGTTGTCTGATAAATTCATCAAAACCATGAAGACTACATTAAATACTACTGTAGAAGGTTTTGATAATTGTGATACTACGTTTTTCGCTGTAGCCGATAACGATGGTTGGATTATAGCAGCAATTCAGAGCATTTTCCATAATTTCGGCTCCTATATTACCGAGCCAAACTTCAATATTACTTTAAATTCCCGCGCTTCTTCCTTCTCTCTAGATAAAGACCATATCAATAGACTTGAACCTCATAAGAAGCCTCTACATACACTTTCCGCCGTATTAATGGACTGTGGCGAAAGCCGTATGGCTATTGGGATCTCAGGCGGACACTATCGACCATTATTCCACAGCCAAATATTAACAAATATAGCTGACTATGGCCTTCATCCTCAAGAAGCCATAGAGCACCCCAGGTTCCAATGGGATGTAAATACAAACATAGTAGAGTGTGAAGAAGGCTATAGTGGTGACTCTATAACCGGATATAAATTGAAAAAACTGAGCTATCCTACTAAGATGGGTGTAGCCGCTATAGTTGAAGTTAAGGGTAGATTGAAAGCCGGATATACGGATATTCGTGGAGATGGATCACCCATAGGATTGATATAGCCAAAAATTTCTAAGATACTATTTATCTCCCACTTTGAGAACTAAGTTCAGTTAAACTTAAACCCTCCAAGTAAGAATTATTCTTAAGAGTGCAATGTCTTTTAAAACGGAGATCATGGAGTTTCCGAGATGCGTAATAATGGGTGCTGACGCTCTTAAGAAGATACCTTACGTAATTCAGAAGCTCGTCCTTGGGAATAAAGTACAGTTAGTATCCGGCTCAACTTTTACAAAGAAGGTGGCGGAAGAGCTTCATCTAATGCTTTCAGATAATGGCTTTAAGGTTTCAACATTCACGGTGGAATCAAACCCAGTCACACATGTAGACGTTAAGAACCTCGCTAAGAGGCTTAAGACGGACGGTTCAAACGTAGTCTTAGGTGTTGGAGGGGGGAGGATTATAGACGTCGCTAAACTAGCATCTGCATGGCTTAACAAACCCTTTATAAGCGTTCCAACATCAGCTTCACACGACGGTATAGCATCTCCCATTGTAAGCTTCCTACTCAGAATGGATGTGTATGAGAATATGGGCTCAGAGTATGTAGAGGCGAGGGCACCCTTGGCAATAATAGCTGATACATCAGTCATATCGAATGCTTCTAGAAGAAGTCTAGCCGCTGGATGCGGCGACTTAATATCTAAAATAGTAGCAGTAAATGATTGGCTTTTAGCCCATAAAATCAAAGGTGAAGATTATAGTGAGTATGCCGCAGCCATGGCGCTCATGGCTGCCAATATAATTAAAACAGGAGCAGATGTTATTCGAATGGGAGGCGAAAAGGCCGTTAGAACTGTAGTTAAAGCTTTAATAGGTAGCGGCGTTTCCATGAGCATAGCTGGAAGCAGTAGACCCGCTAGTGGTGCAGAACACTTGTTTAGCCACAGTTTAGACCTACTGTCGCTTAAATACGGTTTTGAACGCGCTGAGCATGGTATGCAATGCGCCTTAGGAACTATAATGATGGCATATCTACATAAACTAAATTGGATGGAGATTAGAAGCCTCCTAATGAAAATTGGTGTACCTGTCAACGCTAAACAACTGGGTATAGACTCAGAATATGTCGTAGAAGCTCTTACAAAAGCTCATAAAATAAGACCTGAGAGGCTGACTATTCTAGGAGTTAAAGGTTTAACTAAAGCTGAAGCTGAAAAACTAGCGTCTGAGACAGAAGTAATATAAGTCTAGCGGTTAAGAACAACTAAGAATGACCGTAGAATATTCGCTTATACGGGTTTAGAGGTATGGTTCTTGAACGGTCTCGTTGAAACTAAAGAGGGGCTTATACGTCTACTTATACCACCTCAAGCGTTAAAACCGTTAGCTGAAAGGAAGCCTAAACCACGCGTTTTCTACAATCCAGAAGCTTCTCTAAACAGGGATATCGCCGTTTTAGCTGTTAGAGTTCTCTCTAAGCAGAGGGGTGATTTAAGAGTTTGCGATCCACTTGCTGGATGCGGCGTTAGAGGCATCAGATTTTTAGCAGAAGGTATGGGTGTTAGAGAAGCCGTTATAAACGACTTAAACCCAGAAGCCTTAGAATTCATACGTATAAATCTAGACGTCAACGGTCTATCTGAAAAGGCAATAGTGTTCAATCTAGATGCACGAGAGCTTCTTTTAAGGAGGGACATCCGTCGGGATGGTTTTGATTTAGTAGACGTAGATCCGTTTGGCTCTCCAGCTCCATTCATTCAACCAGCTATCTTAAGCCTTAAAAGGGGAGGTGTTTTAGCCGTAACAGCGACTGATACCGCTCCCTTATCTGGAAGATATCCGAGAACCTGTCTTAGAAGATACTGGTCTAAACCGTTGAAAACGGAGTACTATCCGGAAGTAGCTGTGAGAATTCTACTGGGCTTTATTGCGAGAAACTGCACAATGCTGAATAGGGGGCTTAAACCGTTGCTTGTCCATAGAACGACACAGTATATAAGGGTATACGTTGAAATCATCCATGGAACAATAGCGGCTGAAGAGACTTTAAACAAAATAGGTTATCTAAACCACTGTTTAAATTGCTTATACCGAAGGTTTGCGGCTTTAGAGGAGAGAGCAGTTAATTTATGTCCAAACTGCGGCGGTAGGTTGGAATGGGCTGGACCACTATGGATTGGAGAACTTTTTGATACAGAATTTTGCAATCAACTGGTTGTGGAATATGAGACTTCACATTTAAGCGGTAAGAAAGAACTCGATAGACTTCTAAAAACCATAGTCTCCGAATCCCCAGGCAGTACGACCTACTACGTCATAGATGAGTTAGCCTCCCTCTTAAGGATCCCTCCACCGTCTAAAAAAACTGTAATTGAAAAGCTTAAAGAAATGGGCTACATCGCATCGCCTACGCATTTTAACGGTAAAGGGTTTAGGACAAATGCCTCCTTAAAGGATATTTTAAACGGGCTTAGCGGTATCACCCGCTCTTCAAAACCCACTCTATGAGTTTCTTGCAGTTGAGAGGGGTGACAACGCCTTCAACGCTACATTTAGAATTATTCTCACACACTATACAGGGACTATCTATCACTGGTAGCAATGGATTGTTCTTCTTAACCGGGTAAAGTCGATAGGTCCATCTCTTTGAATGGTACTCCTTCTCTCTTCTTATAAGCTTCTTATTTTCAAGTCTAATCGCTATTCTAGAACCTTCCCTACTAGAAACCCCTATAAGCTTCCATAAGTCGCTTTGCAGAATACCCCGATCGTCACTTTCGTTTATTATCTGCAGAGCCAACTTTTCAAGATTCCTTCGCTTCCTAACGCTAGACGTCAATGCTATATCCTCCGACGTTAAAAATAAAAGATGGTAGGGTTAAGTAAACATTTCTATCAAACCCAGATGATTATGTCGAGGTTTTTCAAGATATCCGAGTACCTGTTTCTCACAGTGACTTCAGTTACATTAGCGACTTCAGCCACCTCCCGTTGTGTACGTTTATTACCAGTTATGATGGATGCTAGGTATAAGGCCGCCGCAGCCACGCCAGTAGGTCCACGACCGCACGTAAGTTTAAGTTCCATAGCCTTTTTAACTATTTCGTATGCTATTTCTTCCGTTCGACCCTGTATGCCCAATTGATTTGAAAACCTAGATACGTATATAATTGGATCTACTGGGGGGATGAATTCACTGAACTCTTTAACAATGAAACGGTAGCTTCTAGCTATCTCCCGCTTATCCATCATCGTTACTCTCGAAATCTCATCCAACGTTCTAGCTAAACCACAAAGTCTACAGGCCATATACATTGAAGCTGCAACTATCCCCTGAATACTCCTACCTCTTATAAGCCTCTTCTTAAGAGCCTTCCGATAGATTAGCGAGGCCGTTTCGAGAACATGCTTCGGAGTATTTAAAGACATAGATATCTTACTCAACTCCGTAAGTGCAAAAGCAAGATTCCTCTCAGAAGAATCTGAAAGTCTTACTCTTCTCTGCCATTTACGGAGATTGTATATTTGTAAAGCCTTTGTCTGATCCATCCTCTTAATTGAATATGAAAAACGCCTCCAGTCTATCATTGTGGAAAGCCCTTTATCATGTATAGTGTATGTCGTAGGCGCCCCTACTCTAGACCTCTTATTCCGTTGCTCGTCATCAAAAGCCCTCCACTCGGGACCATTATCTGGAAGCTTACCGTCGAGCACATAACCACAGTTGGAACATATGATTTCACCTGAGTCATGATCCCTGATAAGATTATGGCTACCACACTCGGGACATTTTACTCCACTACTCAAACTACCCCCGCCTTAAGAGGGTTAATCTTTAAGGTAAAGATGATCCCCCATCATCCTCTCCAAATCTTTAGATTCAAAAGGCCTCACAACCATATATGGAGACTTAACATTACCTATAACATCTACAACAAATCCTACAGTCTTAAGGTTTTTATCGTAAACCTTTGAACCAAGCCTAGGTATAGGTCCTTCAAGTTTAACTATGATATGTCCTTGCTTAGAAATTGTGAAAACTCTACCAGCCATCCGTAAAATCTGAGATTTTTTAAAGTCTTTCAAGGGGACAAGGATGTAAAGATTAAGAAAGCTTAAATAAAGTTTTCTATTTTAAGTTTTTTAAAAGTACCTCCATATGTACCTTTTTCACTTCTCAGCCGTTTCACTTCTAAAGCTAACGCTTCTAGAAGCCTCCCCTTAGATTTAGGCTTATCCACTATAACATAGCCCCTCCTACCCCACCACATCCTAGGATATCTAGCAGATTCCCTAACTTGAAAGCTCAAGTTAAGCCGTTTACATGCCTCAACAAGCTCCTCCAGCGTTGGAGCTTCAACCGCCAATTCGCGTGGGACTCTTCTACCAAGTCTACGGGTTACAGAAGCGTCAAAATAGATAAGCCACACTATAGCTTTACCCGGAAGCTTCATAAAACTCTAAATACGGAATGGAATCACCATATTTAAACGTTAGGAATCGTCTAGACCCCATTAGGGCAATTTTAAGACTAATAGCTATTTCACAGCAAATAACCACCGAAAAGAAATCGAGAGTTTACATATCTTTCAAAATCTTCAAGTTCTTTTTCATATACTGTTTTTGGATTTATTTAGAGAATTAAATGGGCCGGGCCGGATTTGAACCGGCGATCTCCACGGTGTGAGCGTGGCGTCCATGCCGAGCTAGACTACCGGCCCATGACTAATCAAAGACGCCTCTACCTATAGATGATTATTCAGAAATTTTTAAGTTTTAAATCTACTTCTTCCCCATGATTTCTCTATGCTTCCATCTGAGGTTGTATGAGTAGCATTTTCTACATTTTTCTGCTCTTGGGGAATTTCTAGCCCCACATTTACGGCAAATTTTAATGAATAATCTTCTATTCTGAGCTATGGTTTTTTTAACTGGGTCTCTTATGGGCATGGGAATTCTCCTTACCCTATTTTAGACTTGTAAGCAGTCTTATATTCCTTTCCCTTTAAGCTCTACGCTTAGTGTTTTTTACATTTACTTTCAAGTTCTTCTAATAATCCTCTCCAATTAACGTTCTCAGCCACTAGTTGCTTAGCTAAGTTAATGCGTTTAGTATCTCCATATCTAATCTTACCAGCTATATCCTGAACCATATTCACCGTAGTGTACGTATCATATGGAACAAGCAGAACAGGCACCTCTCTTTCTCTAGCTTTATTGAGTACCAATGGGCTTGGACGTAGATTTCCGGTGAGTATTAATAGAGAAGTATCCGTCTCTAAAGCTACGAGACATATGTCAGGTCTATCTCCACCTGTTATCACGGCTTTCTTAGGTGTGGCTCTAAAATACCTTAAAGCGCTATCAGGCGTCATTGCGCCTACTATATAGTTTTCAACAAGAACTTCTTCCAGCTTCTCTTCACATGTTAATACTTCAGCTTTAAGGTGCTCCTTAACTTCTGAGCCTGTTGGACTTTTCATGTTTGAATTTTCGGGTATAATTCCCCATACCTTCACATCGTTCTTTTCAAGAAGTGGAATGTACACTCGTTTAACTCTATCTAAATCCCCTACTGAGACATTGTTCATCACGAGTCCGAGGAACTGCACACCACTTCCAGTAATATACGATCCATCAAACACCACATCATCTATCACGTAGTCTCTTTGGACAGATGAGACTAAAAGAATGCTCAAACCCAAATGGTTAGCTATTTCAACGGCTGAAAGCCCTACAGATTTGCCGGAGGATAGCTCATGCAAAGCCTCTACGAATACAAAATCCTTCCCCTCAGACACTTTCTCAAAGCTTTCCTCTATAAATTCTAAGATCACGCTTCTATCCATGGAGTTGAGCTTCTCAAGGTAAAAGTAACTTAAAACCACGGGTGAAATCGTTTGAATGTCTTCTTCAAGATTCAACAATTCTTTCATCAAAGCGGCATCTTCATCCGTCCTAACATTCTTGTACAGGAAGTTGCCCCAACCAAAGGGTTTAAAAAACCCGACTTTAAACCCTTCCTCTTTAAGAAGAAGGGAGAGGCCTACGCATAAAGCAGTTTTACCGAAACTTTCCCTTCCAGTTGACGCTACGTATAGACTTAAAGGCTTCTTACCCAAGTCTCCACACCACCCGTTTAAGTATACGATAATGTTATTTTAACATCTAAAGCTAAAGAACTTTTCCCTCTCTCATACACTATCAACGGATTAATATCCAATTCAGCGACCTCCTTAAAGTCTAATGCGAGTCTTGATACCTTCAACAACACGTCTACTACCGACTCTATATCAGAGGGCGTTTCGCCTCTAAACCCTCTTAAAAGTGTGTAAGCCCTCGTCTCCATTATCATATTGTAAGCTTCTCTATGGCTAAGTGGAGCCAGTCTAAAGCTGACGTCTCTTATTAGATTAACGTATATGCCTCCGAGCCCAAACATTATTAAAGGTCCAAACTGAAGGTCTCTATGAACGCCAACTATGACTTCTTTGCCGGGAGGAACCATCTCCTGAACTTCAACTCCATATATGCGGGCTTGGGGTAACAGTGTGGCAACGTTTCTCATCATAGAATCGTAAGCGCTTTCAAGCTCATGGTCGGAGTTTATATTTAAAACGACTCCCCCAACGTCGGTCTTATGCAGTATATGTGGGGAGACTATTTTCAGAGCCACGGGATAACCGATGCTATTGGCTATTGTTAAAGCCTGTTTAAGGTTTTGAGCAAAGCCAGACCTAGGAACATTCAACCCATAAGCTTTCATAACCGTTTTAGCCTCATGGCTGAGTAGGACAGTCCTGCCTTCAGCTTTAGCCCTTCCTATAACTCTCTGCACTAAGTTTATGTTTCTTTCAAATTCTAAAGGCTCTTCCCTATACCATACTCTGAGGCTTTCTGCGTAATCAACCATGTTTTTAAGAGTCTTAATAGCGTCTTCCGGGAACTCGTAAACTGGTATGTTATTGCTTTTAAGAATATCGATGGCTTCATATACGGAATTTCCACCCATAAAAACGGCTAAAATCGGTTTATCTGGATACTCGCTTCGAACTTTAACTAAGACTTTAGCCGTCTCAATAGGTTCTGTAACGGCCTGAGGAGTTAGAATAACTACTACCGCATCTACCCCTTGATCTTTAAGGAGAAGACTTAGAGCATGTTCATACCTTTCGGCTGTAGCATCTCCGAGAACGTCAACCGGATTTATAATTGAGGCCTGCTCTGGGAGAAGTGCTTTAAGTCCATCTATGGTTTCATAAGATAGCCACGCCAATGCTAAGCCGAATTTTTCACAAGCATCTGTAGCAACTATACCTGGTCCACCAGCGTTCGTCAATATGGCTACATTCCTACCATTAGGAATTGGTTGAGATGAAAACGCTTTAGCGTTGTCGAATAGTTCTTCGATAGAGTCTACGGGGATGATGCCAGCTTTTCTGAATGCAGTTGAATAAGCTACGGCACTGCCAGCCATGGAGCCGGTGTGCGATGAAACCGCTCTAATGCCCATGCTGGTTAAACCAGCTTTAAGTACGACTATGGGCTTTTTCCTAGACGTTTCTCTAGCAACCTCAATAAACCTAGACCCGTTTGAAACCCCCTCTATGTAGCAAGCTATTATCTTAGTATTCTCATCATCCTTTAATGCTTCTATGAAATCGATAATATTGAGGTCTGCACTATTGCCTAAACTTACAACCACGCTAAAGCCTAACCCCTCCTTAGGAGCCCAGTCGAGTATAGCGGAGCATAAAGCTCCACTTTGAGACAATAACGCTATCTTACCCGGTAATGGTCTTGAAGATGCGAACGTTACATTTACCGGAACCGATGTATTTATAACACCTAGACAATTGGGACCAACCATCCTCATACCATATTTCCTACATATATCTAGAAGTTCCCTCTCAAGTTTAGCACCTTCTTCACCTATTTCCCTGAAACCAGCCGATATTACTACGAGGCCTTTAACACCCTTTCTACCAGCTTCTTCAGCGACCGCTGAGACTATATTAGATCGTACTGTTATGACCGCTAAATCTACACTATCCCCTATATCCATTATCGATGGATAGCATTTTAACCCGTAGATTTCATCGGCATTGGGGTTAACTGGGTATATTGGCCCTTTGAATCCGCTCTCTAGAATGTTTCTAACTATAAGGTTTCCAACGGCTCCCGCTCTCTTAGAAGCACCTATGATAGCTATGGAACTCGGTTTCAAAATGGCATTAAGGGCTTCTTGGCTCATTCATACCACTTTTCTCTGAAGAGTTTTCAATTTTCAGAAGGTTAATCTCTCATAAATGGTTTTCTACAGTCGAATAGTTAAGTTAAAAAATTAAGCCGACAAAAATACTTTTAATGGCCAAGCTTGACGACGTTGATAAGAAGATTCTCGAGTTACTTAAAAAGAATTCGAGAGTGAAGTATACGGAGTTGGCCCGTATTTTAGGCGTTACCGAGGGAGCTGTTAGAAGAAGAGTCGATAGACTTGTGAAGAGCGGTGTTATAAAGAGGTTTACCGTCGAAATCGGTGCTATAAGGCCGTCGTTAAAAGCCCTCGTCCTTATATCTGCTAGGACATCTCACCCACTATCTACAGTCTCTGAAAACGTGAAGAAGCTTCAGGGCGTTGAAGCGGTTTATGAAGTTTCAGGACTTTACGACATAGTGGCTATGATAAGAGGCGACGATATTTCCGATTTAAATAACTGTATTGACGAAATTCGTAAAATCGATGGTGTAGAATCTACAAATACCTTGGTTGTTTTAAGAGAACAATCATAGAATGTCCGAAAAACTTATATTGAGCTGAATATCGTCGTAATAGTCGTCGAGTGGTGGTTAAATCGTGGCCTCTATAAGACTTGAACATATAATAGACTCTACGCTTAGAGAGGGAGAACAGGCACCTAGAGTCTACTTTAAGCCTGAGGAAAAATGTACACTAGCTAGGATGATATATGAAACCGTAGGAGAGAAGCTTTACATGGAAATAGGCTCACCCTACAGTCCTAAGTATAAAGCTGGTGTTGAGAGCGTCGTCAAGTATTTCAAAGAGCTTGGATATGGTGATGCAAGACTCATTGGACACTGCAGATGTTTAAGAGAAGACGTTGATATTGCTTGGAAATGTGGAACGTGGGGGGTGACGATATTTCTCTCACCTACGGAAAAACATCTCTTGTATAAACTCAACGGTATGAGTTATGAGAAGGCTTTAGCTACGATAGGAGACGTGGTATCTTATGCTAAAGATGATATAGGGTTTGAATGTGTCATATACACTATGGAGGATGCCACGAGTCTACCGGTTGAGAAAATTATAGAAGTTGGAAAAGTGGCCGAGGAAGCTGGAGCTGACATATTGAAGATACCGGATACCAAAGGTCAGGCTGAACCTCTACAGTTCAGAGAAATAGTAGCTAAAACGGCTGAAGAGATAACCATTCCGCTGGATGTCCATTGTCATAACGATAGGGGCTTGGCAGTTATCAACAGTATAATGGGTCTGCTTGGTGGAGCTAGAAGCTTCGACGTATCCGTCATGGGTATTGGAGAGAGGTGTGGGATAGCTGACTTAGCAACTTCCGTTGAAAACCTCGAATCCCTCTATGGTGTAAAAACTGGTGTAGATTTTAAGAAAATCCCCCAACTTTACAACTATCTATCCGCTATATCGGGTATACCTATCCACCCATTCCATCCAATCGTTGGGGTCTTTGCTAGAACCCATAAAGCTGGTACGCATCAGAAGGCCGTTTTAAGGTGTCCTGAAACATATGAAACTATAGACTTCTCCAAATACGGTCTTGAAAGAATTTACGAGTTTGGAGCTATGCAGTCTAAAGAGCTCATAGAGTTTCTTCTAAGCGGGTACGATATAGACCAAGGGGTTAAGTCTAAGATCGTGGATAGAATAAGGTCGGTGTCTATGGAGAAGGGTAGAGATTTGAGGCTTCCAGAAGTATGGAGTATAATCCAAGAGGAAACCGGGAAGCCTGTTAAAACGAAACCTGGTTTTACCGGAAGCATAGGCGACGCCATTATATTCCTTAAGATCAGACCTGGGCATGGTGAGCAGGACATAGTAGAAAACATCAGAAAACTCTTAGCCAAGTACAACGTACCATTTAGGATCAGGGAGATTACGGGATACTGGGACTATCTGGTCGATGTCAAAGATATACCTAACACAGCCCTTTTAGACAGTATAACTCAAAGCATCAGAAGCTTAAATTTAGGTATAGAGGAGACAAGCACATCTATAGTCTTCGACGAATTCAAGTAAAGTTAATCCTTCACCTTTGAATATTTCTCCTCGGTACCTACTTTGAAAAATCTACTTCCTCAAGTTAAAAGGAGAAGAGTATTCATAGAAGGCTTTTACAACGTAGAAGTTAACAAAGATCTCATTGAAGAATTCTTCAACGAGTTGGCGGAAACTCTATCGATGACTCCAATAACTAAACCCTTAATTTTCAGCCCAGATATCAAGGGGCATCCAATCCATAGAGGGCTGGCGGGTTATATGGGTTGGGTTGAATCCGGGGTTTCTCTATATACTTGGCAGACGTTTAACTTCTTTACAATAGACATATATACGTGTAAAGACTTCAACCCAGAAGACGCTTTGAAAGTAGTTCGTAAGTTTTTAAATCCATCATCCATGGTATACGGAGAGTTTCTCTACGAAAGCTAACAATTATTTAATGCATCTAAACACAAGTCAACGTATTTCTCAGCCGGGTTTACCCCTGTAGCATTCCTAGTATTCATAGCGTAGTCAAACCTCGAATTGGCTTCGTGAACTTTAAGGTCACTATTTTCAAGCAAACTCGACATTACATTTCTAAGCATTATGTAAGAGTCTTCCATTCTAAGTCTTTGAAACATACGCTCCATTTCACTTTTCCATTCAGAATACCGTTTAAACTTGTTTCCATCTACAAACCTTCTAATTTCATCATATTTTCCTACACATTCACTGGTAAGTTTATAAATAATACTATAATCTACGTCTTCTACTTGAGGCATGGCATCTAAAGCGATTATACCATACTCCTCCTCTTGCATTATAATTTTTGTAGCTTTTAAAACCTCCTCCACATGCTTTGGGTAATCCTTCAATTCAATTCCAACAGGCAATCCTCCAAGATGAGTATTCGTTCTAAACTCTTCAGGTCTTCTAGAAACTCTAGCTATACAGCATAGTATGTCTATTCCACCTTTCTCCTTATAGGCAATTACTCTAAGGTCGAAACCGGGCTTTTCAACATACTCCTGTAGAAAAACACCCTCTGGATTTATCTCATTTGGCTTAGAATTCCCTCTAAGAACCTCCATTAAATGCTCTCTACAGTCGATCTTAACTATACCTTTACCCCAGCTTCCATGAGTAGGTTTGAAAACAATTGGATATTTTAACTTAGCCTCAGCCTCCTCAACAGCCTCCTCTATCCAATTGTACGGATCGTCTGAATCTTTTGGAAACGGTTTAAATAAACTCTTAGGAACTTTAACGCCACCCTTTTCAAGTAGCTCAATAGTTTTAATTTTATTAGCACACAACGCCTCAACCCTATATGAGTTTATAACAGTCCTATTAAGCTCTGTAACTCTTTTAGCGGCCTCTAAAGCCCTGCTTTTACTCTCGCAGCGATTTACCACTATACAAATATCCGTCAAATCCGCCTCTGAGAGCATTGAAGGGTTCTTAGTGAAGATCTTCTTAAGAGTTAAACCCCTCTCATCAGCCACTAATAGTAGCTCAGCCTCATCTATAGTTAACCTATCGTAGAGTAGGGCGGCGTAACTCATCTTAAATTATCTAAAAACTTATGAGACTTAAAAATCTACCTTAAAAGGATATTGAAAAGTTAAGGTGTCAATTCTTTGAAAGTTATACCAGTTTTAGACGTTAAAAACGGTATAACTGTTTGGGCTAAAATGGGTTTCAGAGAATCATATAAACCTGTTAGAGATAACTTATGCCCATTTTCGAATCCACTAGCCGCGGTTAAAAAACTATCATCTCTGGGGTTTAAAACGATTTATATGGCAGATCTAGACGCTATACTTCACGGTTTCCTAAACACGGAACTCTATAAAACACTATCTTCAGAAGCAGATTTGATGGTGGATCCAGGGGTTAAAAGTCTTGAAGAAGCCTCAAAGGTGATCGACACTGATGTTAAGAAACTCGTAGTAGCTACGGAAACGCTTCCAAAATTGGAAGTTGCTCAATCGATTTTAGAAGTATACGGTTATGATCGGATAGTTTTAAGCTTAGACCTTAAAAACCGTGAAGTTATATCTAGAATCCCAAAGCTTAAGAAACTCACCCCTAGAGAATGCCTTGAAGAGTTTGTGAAATTCGGCTTTAAAGAAGCAATAGTCATTGATTTGGCTAGAATTGGCTCCTATAGTGGCCCCGATTTAGAACTCCTAAGGGAGTTGAAGACTACACATATTGAGCTGATAGCCGGTGGAGGAGTACGAAATTTAAATGACCTTTTAGCGTTGAGAGACATGGGCGTTAAAGCCGCTCTAGTGTCTTCTGCTCTTCACCAATCTAGATTGACAATACCTGAGCTTAAAATGGCTGGCTTTCTCTAGGAGGGGGCGGCTTTGCAAATTTTACTCATTGAAGCGGCGTTGTCCGGCTTATTTAGAAATATAAATTCAAGCATCCTATCCGAAGGGTTTGCGATGGTTTCATCTCTGATTCGAGACTTCTCCAACGCTGGTCACAACGTCTCCATAGTCGTCTGCAAGAACTTCTTAAAATTGTTCAGGTTTTTAAATTTAAATGTTAGAAAAATAGTCGTCGCTAATTTTCTCGAACTTAAAAAACTCGCTCAACTTCATGATTTAACTTACGTGATAGCACCTGAAAGTAACGGACTACTAGCCCATCTTCTTGAAGAACTTGATGGCTTTCACGTATGCTCTAATCACGAAACCGTCAGGCGTATTTCTGATAAAGCTACGGTTATGTCGGAGCTTTCTAAAATGGGGCTTAAAACTCCTAAAACATTAATATATACTCCTGAAAATCCGTTAGAGTTGGACGATTTTAAACCACCGTTTATAGTTAAGCCTAGAACTGGTACTGGTTGCGATGGTTTAAAATTGTTTAAGGCTTCAGGGGAGCTTAAACACTTTCTGTCGAATAAGAAGCGGGAATTTTTAATACAGGAGTTTGTTAAAGGCGTGCCTGCAAGCGTCTCTCTGCTAACGAACGGTTTAAGAGCTCTACCCATCAGTTTAAACCGCCAATTTGTATCGATCAGTAGAGGCATGTACCTAGGCGGCTACACACCTATGAAACATAGGCTTTTAAATAAGGCATTTGAGACGGCGGTTAAGGCTGTTGAATCGTTTAGAGGTTTAAGGGGTTATATTGGGGTAGACGTAATACTGTCTAAAAATGGAGTATGTGTTATAGAAATCAACCCGAGACTAACCGTGTCATACGTCGGGTTAAGTAGATCTTTGTCGGAAAACCTCTCAAACGCTATTATTGAAACCGGCTTAGGTAAAGCCTGTAAATTCAATCCCAGTTTTAAAGCCGTATGCTACTTTAAGAAAGCTCTATTTGAAGATTTCACTTTTAAACGCCTCAAACGTCTATCGAGCTTCTCAGATGTTATGGCTTCTCCTCCAATCCCCGTTGAGAGTAAAGATAAAGCATACGGATTTATAGCAACCGTATCAGAAGATTTTACGAATGCTAGAATCGTATATTTTAAAGTTCTAGAGAAACTTCAACGTGAAATAGGGTGTAAGATATCATGGTGAAAGTCTTAGGGTTAGACATAGGTGGTGCTAATTTAAAGCTAACGGTTATGGAATGCATAGGGGGTACAATATCGTACGTTGAAGTTTTTACGGAGTATTTTCCAATATGGCGGAGGGGGCGCGAAAATCTTCCAATGGCAATAAAGAACCTTGTTGAAAAATCCGGCTTGAAAAATCCGGATTTAGCAGCGGTAACGATGACAGCTGAGCTTTCAGACGTCTACTTTTCAAAAACCGAAGGCGTCCACCACATAATAGAATCTACTAGACTCGCATTACGGAATGTTAAGCTTAAGTTTTTAAATGTTCACGGTGAACTTTTAAGTCCTGAAGATGCTAAATCGAAGCCTTTAGAGGTTGCAGCTGCAAACTGGTACGCATCTGGATGGCTCGCCTCAAAGCTTTCAAAAGACTGCCTCCTAGTAGATACTGGTAGCACATCTACATCGTTAGTTCCCGTGTTAAACGGTAAGGTTGTTGCCAAAGGTTTTAACGACTTGGAGAAGCTTATGAAGGGTGAACTAGTATATACTGGTGCTTTAAGGACAAATGTTGCCGCAATAGTATCCCACATACCGATTAGAGGTATTTTAACGCCAGTATCTTCAGAATTCTTCGCTCAGTCTGGAGATGTTCATATAATACTCGGCCATATAAGTCCTGAAGAATACACCGTGGACACGCCAGATGGTAGGGGGGTATCTAAAGTTGAAGCGGCGGCTAGACTGGCAAGGGTTGTATGTGCCGATTTAGATATTTTGACAATGGAGGAGATAAACTCTATCGCTTCGTACGTTTATGAAGCTCAATTACGTCAGATGCTTGAAGCATTAGAAAGATTATTCAAGAATTTGAATGTAGATTTTAGAGACAAACCAGCCTACACGGCCGGGATCGGTGGGGAATTCCTTGCTAGAAAAGCTTTGACGTTATACGGCTTTAGAAACATTAAACCAATCTCCAGTTTTGTGGGTTTAAAAGCTGCTAAGGCTCTACCATCCTACGCTCTAGCCCTCATGGCAGTAGAATTTTTAGAAAGGAGGGAGCCTAGAAATTGGACGCTGTCTTAAAGATAGGTGGTAGCCTATATTCAGAGCCTACGGCTCTTAAAAAACTATGTTTTGAGATCGGAAATATGCCTTCAAATTACAAGTTAACGATTGTACCAGGTGGAGCTATCTTCGCAGATGATGTAAGACTTTGCTATAAGGTTTTTCAAATCTCTGAAGAGACTGCGCACAGAATGGCGATACTGGCGATGTCTCAATACGGCTTACTAATAGCGGATATGATGCCAAATTCCAAACCAGTCTACACGATTAGAGAGTGTTTAGAGGTTAGCTCTAAGGGATTTATTCCAATACTCTTACCCCATAGAATACTGGAGGAGGAAGATCCATTTCCAAGGTCTTGGGATGTAACTTCAGACAGTATATCTGCATACGTAGCCCATCTGTTGAATGCTAAACGTTTGATCTTGATAAAAGATGTCGATGGAGTTTATGATGAACACAATAGATTGCTTAAAACAGTCGACTTAAACTGGCTTAGGCAACATAATTCATGCTTAGACCGTTTCTTTCCTGAAGTGGCTTTAAAATTGAAGGCTAGATGTTTTATAGTTAACGGTTTACATCCTAAACGTATTGCTTCAATCCTAGCTGGATGGCCGGTAGCATCTACGGAAATACTCATTAAGTGACGCTGATTTAAACCATTTAAAAACTCCTACTGTAAATATCATTTCCTAGCGTAATTTATAGGTATTACCCAGCTCCCTAAAAGACTCGAACTCGTTTAAATAAGCCCGTTTCTAAACAGTCAATCTTTCACCAAATAGTTTAACAATATTTTTAACTATAAATCCATCACTTTGTCAAACGATATGTTTCTTAAACGTAAGAAAGCCAATTTTAGAGAGTTAATACTGAGACTGAACCTATGCCTTGAGATAGCTGAAGAGAACCTTTATCGGGCTAAACGCTACGTTGAAAATCTATACGCTAATTACTTAGCGATGTGCGTCATAGGAGATGGTTTTAAAGCTTTAATATACATGGTAGAGATATCTGAAGCCGAATACATGGTAAAATTAATATCCAACGTATGTCTAGCGCTGGAGAAGGTCATAATAAGACTCACAATACTCTCAGAATTTTACGACGTCTTCTCAGCCGGATTTTTCAAGGAAGATTTTGAAGGACTGAGAGATATTGAAATTTCCGTTCTTAAATTCGGTTTAACATTGATAGATGATACACGCGCTTCTTCAGAAGACTTCATAACATCCATTTCATTCGACTTAGATAATTATCAATTAAGCCCCAATGGGCCGGTCGCGGAAATCTAACTAAAGGTATTGCAAGATTTAACTGAAAATCTTTTACATCTCAAGGTTCACTATTCTACTCTTCAAATCTCTAACCTTTTCCATCCTAACTTTACCGTGAAGCCAGTCATCTGAATCGCAGACGCTTCTGCGGACGCCTAAAACGTCCACCTTCAGTTTAGCTACATAATATAGGTCTTCAAAACTTAACCCTCCAGCTAAGGCTGTTATCAATCCGTACTCTCTAGCCTTTGAGTATATTCGAGCCAACTGCTCAACGTCGAGATGGTTGAAGATTTTCCTCCCATTCTTCGTCTTTACATCTATGAGTATTCCGTCTGCTCCACTTTCATAAGCAACACTAGGTAAGTAGATTGGGTTTAATGAGCCGACTAGTTTATAATCTGCATAACAGCACGCTACCACTTTAACATCCGCACCCCCCTCCCTAACGGCCTTCACTATCCAATTCATGAGATTCAACGCACTATTGAAATCATTGACACCCAATAGGCCAGCCTTAACGTAATCCACACCTAATGAAGCAGCTCCCAGAGCTGCTAGAGAAGCAGTACCCGGAAGGTTAGGTAAATCTCCAATAGTCGCGCTGATTTCAACCCTACCCTTAAACTTCTCAACAATCCGTTTTATAAGCGATGGATGATTTGCCCCTAAAGACCCTTCCCTAGGATTTTTCACATCTAGTATATCGCATCCGCCTTGAAAAGCGTCGAAAGCCTCTTCTTCATCCAGTATGCTGACTAAAAGCTTCAATTTCGACCGCTGTGAAAATATAACATGGTTTAAATTTAAATCTACCTTTAGAAGGTTAACAAGCTTTATAAGCAGGTCTAGAAGTAGAAGAAGGATGGGGGATATTGAGAAGTATGAGTAGTTCCGGTTGAGTGGAATACCCCTCCATTAGAAACTATAGAATACAGGATAAGGACGCTGTCGTAAACCTCTTAGCGCAACTCGTAGCCACAGAAGGTAAACCAGTAAAACCTAGAGTACTTAAACTATTTCTAACGAAAGTTAGGAAAAACGGTGGAGTAATACTAGTTTCTGAAGTAGACGGTAAAATCGTTGGAACAGCTGGCGGCTATATAGTCAAACCGTCTAGTAATGTAGATGGTGAACACTTCGGCTTCATCGAGTTCCTAGTAGTAGATCCAAACTATAGGAGACGTGGAATAGGTAAAGCCTTGCTTAAAGAACTCATAACCCGCCTAGCACTTAAAGGTGCAGATGAAATATGTTTAGAGGTTGACCCAAAAAACGAAGTAGCAGTGAAACTGTATACTCAACTCGGCTTCACTACGAGCCATATTGTGATGCAACTCGCCGTAAACCCTTCTGTGGGAAAGATTTAGTTGAAACGTTCAGCTTTGTAACTTATTTTTCTTTATTAGGTTGTTCTCTGTTTTTAATAATTCTATTCAACCCTAAAGGCTATATTATGTAGCCTTCGAGGAAGTTTGATGTTAATGAATGTCCATCGCGAGAAAACATAAGGAAAAGTTTTTAAGTGAATCGCAAGATTACAAAAGGAGGTAGGGAATACGCAGAATGGGAGGGTCAGCAATAAATGCTAGAATCCGCTTTTATCAAAAAACTGGAGAACCTAATGCCATCGCATACTATAGAACTTTTAACTCCCCGTGAAGGATACATCCTTTTGCTTGTGGATAAAGAAAATCTTAAAAACGTAATCTCATGCTTGAAAGAAGAAGGATTTACACACTTGGCAGGTATTACAGCGCTTGAAACAGACGATGCGTTTGAACTTCTCTATCATCTGAGTAGGAGAGGGACTTTACTGACCGTGCGAGTTAATTTACCTTTAAATGATGATACAATTCCAACAATTACCGATATTATTCCCGGAGCGCTTCTCTACGAACGTGAAATTCACGATTTATTTGGAGTGAAATTTGAAGGGCATCCCAATTTAGAGCCTTTAATCTTGCCAGATGATTGGCCAAAGGACGTTTATCCGTTGCGAAAGAATAGAACAATGGAAAGAGGAGAAACTAAAAAGAAGTCTAACTCCTCTTACATCGATATTTAACAACATATAAACTGAATTGGGATATGAGTATTCGTTTACAGCTTAAGGTCTATTGAGGGTGTAAATTATGGTGGCCCCTTCAGAATTGGCGATATTGGCAATATTCTTACCATTAGTAGTTGCAGTTCTATCGCATCTAATTGCCAAATCGCCTAAAGGCGGATCAGAGCTTGCAAAGGCTATTTGTATTTTGACTTCTTGCATGACTTTTCTTATTATCTCTTCGCTGATCTTTGCAGTACAGAATGGACCCGTTAGAGTGCAACTTTTTACAATTCCTCTACCGACAGGTACTGTTAATGTTGGACTATATGTAGATTCTTTGGCTTTAGTGCCAGCTTTTCTCTCTTCCCTGTTTACGGCCTTGGCCCTTACCTATAACGTGTATTATCTTTCACCCTATAATAGAGCATATAATGTTGGTTGGGAGTTTAACAGGTCCTACTCTTTCATTCTTTTGTTTAATGGTGCGATGCTCGGAACATTATTCTCAAGCAGTCTTTTAGGGCTTATCATTTTTTGGGAATTAGTCAGTGTTTGCTCCTACGTGTTAATTTCATTCTGGGATGAAGATCGGTTTTCGTTATGGGCAGCCACTAAATGTTTCATCATGACGCATGTAGGTAGTTTAGCTCTTTTAATGGCTACTATTATTATCTACTTTACCACTAGAACTTTAGAAATTTCAGAGCTGGGTCAAATGATTCCATTAGGAGATTCTGTAATCTCTATTATCTTTCCACTTCTTTTGATTGCCGCATTACCAAAAACCGTATTGTTTCCTCTTCATACATGGCTACCTGATGGAACGGTCGCACCTACCTCAGCCACGGTTGTCTTCCATGTCTGCGGCTTTCAAACTGGAATCTATATGATTATCCGCTTCTTTTCAGACGTATTTCGTGTACATATTATCTCAGCTGCAAAGATGCCATTGTCTCCGTTATTTGGAGATATTAGTGTCTGGAGTTTCGGGATTTCTATGATCGGTGCTATTACTTTCATCATTGGGGCTTTAAATGGACTTGTAGAAAATAATTTTAAGAAGATAGTCGCTTATGGCACCATATCCGGGCTTGGTTGTATAGTAATGGCCGCAGGTTTAACCACTCCCTTATGCATCGTAGCGAGTCTATTCTTAATGGTATCTCATGCATTTTGCTTTGGTTTACTATTTCTGTGTGCTGGTGCCATACTCTACGCAACTGGAAAACATGACATAAACGAAATAAGTGGATTATACTGGCATATGCCCATAACCACCCTCTGCTGTCTAATTGGCGTATTCACATGGTCAACCGTGCCTTTACTTAGTGAATTTGCAGGCAAATACTTACTTTTCCACGCCACCATCAATGCACAGGCAACACTTTTTACAGCAATAGCCTTCCTAGGATGTATTTTAAACGTTGCAATAGCTATACGATTGATGCATTCGATTCTCATGCAGAAGTTTCCAGAATCGCCTTTCAAACTCCCCGTTGAAGATCCTCCGGCTATTATGTTAATACCCATGGTTTTAATGACGATTTTCTTGGTTATTTTCGGTACAGCTCCAACAACTTTGTTGAATTCGCTGGTTGTACCAGCGGCTAAGGATATCGGTCTCCCGACAACAGTTGTTGTACAATGGCTTATTGAAACTCCACTTGGTTTTTGGAATCCTCTCGCTATAGTTATTTCAATGGTCGTGTTTCTCGCCTTATTTTCCAGTATGATGTTCTACTTGGGTAAGGCGGCTACTTTTCACAGGAAATCTCCAAGTGAGGAGACTTTTAAACCGTTCCTCTGTGGAGAAGATATAAATTTGCTGGACTACCCATGTGGAGACTACTTTTACCATGTGCTAACCAATATTGTGAAAGTTGATTACGCATGCAAAACGTCCAACGTTGACGTAGCCTATAACAATTTGTCAAAGAAGTTCTTTAACTTCTGTGGAAAATTGCTTCATCTTGATATTCGACAAAACTATTTTGCTGCCCTTGCGTCCTTTATTGCCGGCGCTATAATAATCGTCCTAATCGCGATTCTTGGGGGTTAAAAAGATGGAACCAGTTGTTGTTGCAACTTTAATCGCGTCAACTCTCGTAACTCTTTGCGGAGTTTTTACAAAAACAACAAAACAGCTAATTCGTTTGCTAGCAGTTCAAGCTGCTACTTTAGGACTTGTAGAGCTAGCTTCATGCCTTATCAACCTAATATTAGGCTTAGAGTTTGAGGCGTTAGTTGATTTCTTTGCGACGTTCTCTGAATGGTTTGTAGCGGCCGTGATAACGCCTTTAATCATTTACTGGGGCATGATTAAAACTGAAAATGTACACGATGAACCGGTTATTAATGTTAAAAGGGTAGGGTTAGCGTTAGTTGCCATAGTAATCTTAAGCCTAATTCCATCATTTTTTATCTCACAGTTCTTTCCCGAAAAAATCAACGCTCTTCCCTTCGTTGCCCTCATGTTTTCAATTTCCGTTTTCATAATCGCCACGCGAACTGATCCGCTGAAAATCCTAGTCGGTCTTAACATGGCTGAAAATGCGCTTTATCCTCTGTTTGCTGAAAGTCCGCTTTTTCTAATTCCCTTTATACTTACCCTCATGATTTTCGTTAATTTGGTTGGCGTTTTCATAATAGTTGAAGCTTACCGCGATTATAAGGCCATATCAGTTAAGGCGTGGAGGTGGACTGAATAATGTATTCACTACTCCCTCTCCTCTCAATAATAGTCCCCCTCTCTATAGGATTTTTACACTTGATTCTGCATCCCTTCTGGTTTTTAGAATCTTTCTTCAAAAGAACCCATAAGATATTACTGCTCTTCAGCGTATCCTTAACTTTAATCATTGTTTTGTCAATGGTTCCATACGTTTTGGCGGGTGAAGTTTTGGAGATTCCCCATCTCTCCCTACATGTTGATTCAAGGAACATGGCTGGTTTGATTGGCATTACCTTAATCTTCTTTTTAACGTCGATTTACAATTTTAAGGCTGAAAGGGGGGGAAGGCTAAAACCAACAATGTATAACTTTTTCCTCCTACTCTTCCTCTGCTGCATGTTAGGTCTTTTACTCTCATATGATTTGTTTGGTATTTTCCTCTTCGTGGAATTAACCGTTGGCGTTTCAGTAATACTCGTTGCCCATAACCCGAGTAAGCTTTCAACGGAAGCCGCCTTCAAATACCTAATAATAACGGCGGTGAGTGCTCTTTTTGTCTTGCTGGGGGTTCTCATAATATTCTTCCTGACGGGCGACTCAAACTTGTTCATAATTGCCAACAGCCTTCACATACACGCACGTCTTATTGAAAATCCGCAATTGCTTATGCTTGCAGTTGCCTGCTTCATCATCGGCTTAGGGGCAGATATAGGAATTGTGCCGTTTCACGGTTGGTTGCCTGACGTTTTTCCAGGATCGACAATAGTAATTAACGGGTTTTTCTGCTCTGAACCCATAGCCCTGATCCTTGCTCTATACAATCTAGTTGCTCCATTCTACAAAATTTATCCTTCAAACGTCATCATTGCCTTAATTGTAGGCTTGGGACTCACATCTATGGTTTTTGGTGCTCTGGTGGCCTACTCGCAGAAGAACTTCTACCGAATGCTGGCATACTGTAGCATAGACGAGTTTGGACACGCATTATTCGTCTTAGGCTTACTTGTTTCACCAATGAGCTTTATTGTAGGACAGTATTATCTTATTAACAGTGCGTTGACGAAGGCTGGGTTAATTCTAAGCTTAGGCTCAGTATTTTTTAAGACTAGAACAGCAAATATGAAGGAGCTGGGAGGGTTGTTGAGGAAAATGAATAAAACTGCTTTAAGCTACATAATCTGTGCTCTCTCGCTAACTGGGATTCCACCGTTAAGCGGTTTTTATGCAAAATGGCTCCTCTACAGCGTCGCTTACAACTTCCTGTTAGAGTTGGGAGACATAACAATGGCTGTCTTATCTCTTGTATTCCTCATTTGTATATCTATGGTTGCATTTATATTCTTACTTCGTTCATTCCATCAAATATTCATGGGGCAAGCAACCGAAATCACGAGGGAGGCGGACGAGGTTCACTGGGCAATGTGGCTTCCAACAATGATTTTAGCCACAACAGCCGTCATTTTGGGTTTACAACCTCAAATTCTCCTCAATTTAATCAGCACGGCTTAACCTTCTTCACATCTATGAAATATCCACTCCTTTGACTTAAAGCCTATTCCAAGATCCATGGTTAATCGTTCGATTAACTGCTGTATTGCGTAGCCGCTTTTACTAACGAATTTAACCATCTGATATTCTGCGGTATAAATCGTATATGACTCTTCCCCAACGATTATATCCTCTTTCTGCGTGGTTTCACCGAGAATGTAAACTTGAACTTCGCTTTCCAAGAATATCCCCCTATAAATCTTTAAGGCGGAAAATTTCCTTTCAACCTCCTCCAAGACTATAGGTGCCGTAGACTCATCCTCAAAAACAATTTTCCTCCTATACTCCTCTGGAATCAACTGTCTTAACTCTGAAATTTTCTGCTCTTTCCCCTCAATTTGACCAAACCCGTACTTTTCAACTAGAGCATCCTCTAGGGTACGAAATTCTGAATGTCTAAAAACCACACCCCTTAACATTAAAACAACAACTTCACGTGATTGTTGGGTCAAGCCTTTTCACTTGGCTCTATTAATTTTTTTGAGCCTATCAACTTAATAAGTCTTACCAGATAATTAGCTTCTCCTTTTCGTAAACCACAATTTCGAACTCAGAGCTAAGGGTAATTGCTTTTTTTGGGCAAATCTCTACACATTGTCCACAAAACATACATCTTGCAACATCGAATTTAACCTTCCTTTCTGCAGTTGCAGTTATCACTCCACTAGGGCAGGTTCTGATGCATAAGAGGCAACCTATACATGCATTTTTATCGTAGATTATCTTACCTCTAAACCGTTCGGGAATTGGTACCATTTCCCCCGGTTTAGTTAAGTATTGAACTGTGACGGGCTTCTTAAAAAGCACCCGTAACGCATCGTGAAGCATTTTTCCAAGTTTCAAAGCCTCTACCCTCCTACAACCCTAAAACAGACAATAATACCGCTGTAACTGATAAGGGTAACGCAACAAGCCAATAAAACTTAAAAGCCTGTCCAACCTTAAGACGTGCAAAAATAGTACGGGGAACTGTTATAGTTAAAAACCAGAATATCAAGGCAAAAACCAAGCAAATAAGTAAATCGCTCAATCCAGGTAAAGCGTATACTCTGAAAACAGCTGGCAGATAAAAGAACAACGTTGTTGCAAGCAAAGTTAATGCAAGATTTGAGGCAGACTTTGCAAGCTTAAATAGCGCCAAAAAAGGCCCACCGTACTCGACAAGAGGACCATGAACGATTTCCGTTTTCGCTTCGGAAACGTCAAAGGGTACAGCGTCCGCTGTAGCTGGTATGCAAATTAAAAATGCGGTTGCCGCAACCGCCATGCTTGGGAAAGTTAATGCGAGCATGGATTTCGCCGCGATCTGGACTGATATAATGTCGTAATACGACAAGGAATTAATCTTTAAGGAAACGGATAAAATCGATAAGAGAAGAGGCACCTCGTAAGCGATAAGCATCGACATCTTCCGAGAGAAACCGATAGCCCCGTATGGATTACCTGATGAAGAACCACCAACCATAACCAGAACAGAAGACATGGCCAACAGGTATAAAACAACTATCAAATCGCCGCCAGTATTTTCTCTAAGCATCAAATTAGCTAGTAGTATAGAAGTTCCCATAATGGAGGCGACAGCCGCAAAGATAGGCGAGACTGTAAAAATCCGCGAAGATGCAGTTGTTGGGACTATTCTTTCTTTACTAAACAGTTTTATAAAGTCGTATAAAGGTTGTATAATCGGAGGTCCTATCCTTCTCTGCATTCTCGCATGGAGTTTTCTGTCGATTCCATCGAAGAGTAGGCTTATTACAAAAACCAGCGGAAATGCCAATAAAAGTGCTATTAAGGTATTCAAGCTTGTCTCCTCCGTCGTAAAAAATCCATATCTACAATTTTTTTACTATCGGTGGTAGCATCAACCACTATTAGTCTATTTGCACATGCCATGCAGGGGTCTATGGAAGCAACAACCACAGGTATGTCGGCAATCTCACACCCTACAAGCATGGGCTTTAATGTTAATACATTGGGAATTGTAGGAGTTCGAATTTTTAACCGCCGTAGGCCTTCCTTGCCGTCAGTTTTTACAAAGTATAGAAGTTCGCCTCTAGGCGCCTCTACCAATGAAATGACCTCACCCTCCGGGATCCGCCTCATCAGCCTAATGACATTGTCTTCAACACGGATAGGTCCATTCGGCAATTCCTCAAGAACTTTCTGAATCAAACTTATCGACTCGAAAAGCTCCAATAACCGAACCTCCGTCCTTGCATAAACATCACCTTTTTCCCTCACCGCAACTGAGAAGTAATCTTTCAGATAAGTGTATGCAGCATAAGGGTGATCTCTACGCACATCCATATCAACACCGGAGCCTCTTGCAGTTGGACCTACAACACATAACCTCTCAGCGTCGTCTTTACTTAGAACCCCAACATCGCACAATCTCTTCTCAACGGTCTTATCTTGGAAAAAATTATAAATACGATGCACAGACTTCTGCAAATCCTTCATAGTAGCCCTTATGTCATCAACCATGTGTTGATTCAAATCCCAGCGTACTCCACCTAGCGTGTTCATTGCATGGTGTACCCGATTACCTGTAACCTTCTCAAACAAATCGAGAATTTTCTCTCTAACATACCAAGTAAACATGAATAACGTATCAAATCCAATTTCGTGAGCCATAACTCCCAGCAAGAATAGGTGACTGTGAATCCGTTCAAGTTCAAAAATTAAAGTTCTAAGGTAAAGTGCCCGTTCGGGAGGTTGTATACCACCGATTTCCTCCAATGCTTGAACATAGCATGTAGTATGGCTATGAGAACATATTCCACATACCCTCTCAACCAAATAAAGTGTCTGAACAAGGTTGCGATTCTCTGCCAAAACCTCTATCCCCCTATGAACATGCCCTAAAACAACGTCAACGTCAAGAACCTCCTCCCTCCTAACGGTTACTCTCAATAGAACTGGCTCCTTAAGTGCTGGATGCACTGGACCGAAAGGTATGCGTAAACGCGTATAATCGACCTCTATTTTCTTCACTTCATCATGCTTATCCACCATAAATGCTTTCACCCAAACTTCCTTTTCACAGCGGTGACAATACCTTTAACAATAGCTTCAGGTCTAGGCGGACACCCAACAACGTAAACATCTACTGGAACTATTTTATCCACGGATCCTTCAACCATCTGGCTTCCCATAAAAGGGCCTCCAGAAGAAGCGCACGTACCCACAGCAACAACAACCTTAGGTTCAGGCACCTGCCCATAAACCCTAATAAAACGTGGAAGCATTTGACGCGTCACAGGCCCGGTCACTAATAGGACGTCAGCATGACGTGGTGAGCCAACGAGCACGCATCCCAAACGTTCAACATCATAGCGAGGAGTTAAAGCAGCCACTATCTCAATATCGCAACCAGCACATGAACCAGTATTCAAATGGAAAAGCCAAGGCGATTTCACGCGGCTGCTAGCAACAAGCCTTATACCCATCTATGACAAGAAACTGAAGCACGCGGTATATAAAAAGTTTTGCTTCGTGGTTTAATTTAAAGGGCTAAAGAGTAGGTGCTAAAAAGAAATAGTTATACCGGTATCAGATATCGAATTGGAGAAACTTAAGAGAATATATAAAGCGTAAACTTAGAAAAGTCTTCCGCGTTTAACTCTCAAAATTTCTTCAATCACTTTCTCGTTTGCCAGTATTTTCGATGCGTCTAAACCTCCTCCCTGCCCAAGTCTAGCCGTACCTCCTCCTCTTCCATTACATAAAGTCGCTATATTGCGTGCTATTATTCCAGCGTTTAATCCTAGTTCTCTAGCTTTGTCGCCAACCATTACAATAACATTGGCCTTTTCCCTATTTACGATAAAGTAGACTGCCACGACACTTGGGAACTTATTGACTAAGGTATTCGCTTCATTTATCACAGTATTAACTTCTTCCCCGGTCCTCCTCTCTACGATTAGTCCAATTCCATTAATTTCAACCATATTTTTAACGAGTGAATCAAGCCTAACTTCAATGAGTTTTCGGGTTAAGTTTTCAACCCTACTTCTTTCGAGTTTAAGGTCCCCGAGAAGGCTTAGGATAGAGTCTTTAAGTTTATCTGGTGTGCTTTTAAGAATTTCTGAAGCTTCTTCAAGCAACCTGAACTTCTGCTGTATATACTTTAAAGCCTGTTCACCTGCAACATACTCTATCCTTTCTACGCCATCCTGTATCCTATCTACGCCGATTATTTTTATAAATCCTACTTCACCCGTACGTTTACAATGGATTCCACCGCATGCTTCAACATCCCAGTCTTCAATTTCTACAACTCTTATAGTCCCTCCAGGGTATACTCCGCCCTGGTAGAGTCTAAATCCATACCTCTTCTCTGCATCGTCTCTAGCTACGAAGAAGCATTTGACTGGACGATTTTCCATTACCACCTTGTTAGCCAACATCTCTATCTCTTCAACTTCTTTCAACGTTAAGCTCTTATAGTGTGTTATGTCAAGTCTAGCCTTCTCCACCGTTTTCTCAGAACCACTCTGCCAAACGTGAGGACCTAAAACCCTCCTAGCCGCTCCCAAAATTATATGCGTCGCAGTATGGTGTCTAGCTAAGCTCCTCCTCCTATCCATATCTACTTCGCATTCAACGTAATCTCCCTCAATTGGTTTAGCTCCCTCGATCTTATGGACTATAACGCCGTTGACATCTCTCGCATCTACGACTTTAGCCGCTCCATTTATGGATTTTAAAACCCCCGTATCATGCAGTTGCCCACCACTTGTCGGATAAAACGCTGTTGAATCTAAAACCACCCAATCGTTTAAAACTTTTAAGACTTTGGATTTAAACTTCCAAATATCAGCTTCTTCGTAATAGATACGCCTTGTTTTAGGCAATCCTTCAACTTCTCTTCTAAGCTTCAACTCCGCCTCATCTGTTTTTCCCAGCGTCGGTTTTTCATGTATCTTAGCCACTAAACTGTAGAATTCTCGGGGAACCTCAATTTTAATACCCATAGGAGCCAGCTTCTCCTTAAGTAAATCTGGCGGTAGCCCATGGGAATCATATAAAACTATGAGGTCTTCAAGCTTCAACTCCGGCTTCTTAGTATCTCTCACAACCTTCATGGCTACATTCAATGCTTTACTAATAGATTCACGGTACCTCCTAGTCTCCAGTTCAAGCATTTCCATTATCTTATCCTCAGCCTCCAATAGTTCTGGAAAGTCTACAGCAAGGCTTTTAAGATGTTCGTCGACGATCCAGCCTATTTCCACCCTCAGCTTAAGTTCATCTATAGCTCTCAAACACCTCCTTATCAAAAGCCTCGCCAAGTATCCTGCTCCAGTGTTTGAAGCTACAACGCCATCTCCAAGTATCCACGCTAATGCGTAACTATAGTCTACGAGCTTATATATCAGTTCATAGGGCTTAAGAATCCTTTCAACTTCATCTAAAGTCAAACCTGTTTTCGCAACAATCCTACTCCAAACATCATTCAACCCTTCCCCCTTAGCGCTTAGAATTCCAGCTATTCTCGAAACTTCCAACAGCACCCTTTCATCTACTCTTTCAACGCCAGATTCCACCCTAAGCTTCTCTATAAGGTCTCCGTAAACGGCCTCGTATATATTGGGCTTGCCTGAGAAAACCCACACGTTTCTTTCAAGCCCATAACCCGTATCGACGATCATGTTGTCTATTGGTTTAAGAACACCACTTTCATCAGTCTCATAGTGCATGAATACTAGGGTAGCCACTTCTCCACCTCTAATCAGAACTTCAAAGTCTTCACCTGCATTTCCTCCTCCAGACCATAAATCCTCTATGAAAGTAAGCTCTTCAGGGTTTACCTGTACAACCTCCTTGTAAAACCTAAAACAATACTCTACCGTCTCATTATTCCAATACACGTATTTCCCACCAATGTTGAAAGCATGATGAGCCATCATTTCAAAACCCGTTAAATGCCTCCCAGTCCTACCTACATTCTCGATATCTGTAAACCTTATAGATGGCTGTGAAATCGCAAGTGGATTAGCTGGTGGAGGTACTACCCCGCTTGTAACCCAAGGTTGGAAGTCGTATATAGAGGCTCCTACGAAGTATACATCCTCCCTCCATCTAGCTACAACAGGATATCTTCTAACAACACTATGGCCATTCTCTTTAAAGAACTTCAGAAAAGCCTCTCTAAACTCCCTCTTATTAAACCTCTTAGCCTTAGGCGGGTTTCCTATAAAGCCGTACTCCACGCAAGGTTGGTCTCCGCAAAGCTCCTGATCTGGGTTTAAACTCCAAAAGTATCTACCGCACTTACTACACTTCTTCCTAACAAACCCCTCTCTCTTAAATATCTCAACCTCATATATGTTTCCCCTCAAAGCCTTCACCAATTCTGTAGCCTTCCAATTTAAATAACCGACTATAACTAAAGGTGATTACACTCAATTATAAATATTGAATCTGTTGATTCAAATTACATATTACATACCTAAACCTACAGATTCAGGACTACGTGAACTAAACTTCTCCATCCATTCTTTCGTACAACTTAGTAGTTGTACGAAAAAGCATATATACACCTAAGAAGGAAAACTAATTGCCGGATGTGGAAAGATGTCTGAGAAGGTTGTTGAAGAATTTAGAATTAAACCATCTCTGATGATCC
>CAYWZZ010000011.1:0-50521 GCA_964463005.1 uncultured Candidatus Bathyarchaeia archaeon
GCAGGGTATTGAATGGGAGTTCTGGGGTTCGTTTTAGTAGCCCGGGGGAGATTCGAACTCCCGTCGGCGGGGTTCCCCTCCGGGAGTTGGATCCAGAGCCCGCCATGCTTGGCCGCTACACCACCGGGCTTCATTATAGCTAAGTTTTCTAAGTCCTTCTTAAAGATTTTCTCTAAGCTAGTGTTTGTTTTAGTTCTTTAACTCCATCTTCGATTATGCCTAACGCTTCTTCAATCGTTTCCTCTTCGATTGTTAAAGGAGGCGTTAATCTTATGGTTGAGGGTTTTTCAAAGCCAACTATTAAACCTCTTCTTAAGCAGTATTTGGATAGAAATTTTGCCTCGTTATCTGCAGGGATTTTCGATTTCATGTCTTTAACCATTTCAAATCCAACCATAAGCCCCAGTCCTCTCACATCACCTTGAAGATCGTATTGAAGACTTAATTCTTCAATTCTTTTTCTCAAGGTTCTCCCGAGTCTATGCACCTTCGATAAGAGAGAGCCGTCTCTGGCTCTCTCAATAGTTTTTAAAGCTCCTATGCAACTTAAAGCCGAGACTTTTAAAAGCTTAGGTTTCCAAATAGCTAGGTCCTCTTCCACCATGATTAATCCTATTGGAAGCCCAGAAGCTAAACCATCACCTAAACATACGAGGTTCAGTTTGACTTCTAAATTCTGAAACCAGAAGATTTTGCCTGATCTACCGGGTGAAAACTCAACTTCATCACATAGAACAGGTATTCCAAATTCATCTGAAGCTTTTACGACCCTCCTCCATACTGCTTCAGGAGGCACTATACACTTCAATGGATTTGCGGGTTTAAAAACAACTAGGGATATTGAGTCTCCCAATTCATCTAGCAGTTCTCTGAAACGGTCTACACATGCATAATTACATTCAGGTTTTTCAAGTTTAAACGGGCATCTAAAGCAATACGGGTATGGTATTTTATGAACGATTAAAGGCGTCAATCCGATAACGTGGGCGTCTTCCATACGTCCATGGAAAAGCAGAATAGAGTGCGATTTAGAGACTTCAAACATCGAAGTTAAAGCTAATGTAAAAGCCTCTAAACCAGACGACGTTAAGTGAAACCTGTAATCTGCATCAAGTATGAGCTTTAAGGTGTTTAAAAGGTCATGTTCAACTTCTAAGAGGAAACCGTCAACCCGTTGAACTGCATGCATAACTTCAGCTGGAAAATCACTCATGGTTAGAGTTATGGAGCGGATGCCATGACTACCATCCATGTCGATGTACGTATTTCCATCAACATCTACAAGTTTAGACTCTTTAAATTCTTTAACTACAATTGGATGCGGCATGTATATTGGAGGAGAAGTCTTATAGAGAGCCTCTATTATACGTCTAGCCTTAGGCCCTGGAGGTCTAACTTTTAAACTTTGGGACATGTAGTAAAATAAATAAAAGAAGGAGGAAATGATGTTTTCTACTTAGGCCTTGCTAAGACTATTTCCATCGTTGAGACGTTGGTTTTCTGACCGTTTTGACCTGTAAGCTCCTGCGTACCTATTGAAATGTTCTTAATAACTAGGTCTTTTATGAATGCTCTTCTTATGAGCTCAACGGTATCTACAGCTCTAGATATTGCTCTACCTCTAGCCTTTACCACCACTTGTTTAGCTCCAGAGTTGAACAGCGTCATACACGCTACGACGTAGTTCATGACCGGTTTCTTGCCTATCAATACTACCGCTTCACCCTCACTCTCAGACATTCTAGACATCCTCCAAACCTGTTTATCTACCTCGGAACACTGATTTTCTAAAGCACGTCAGATTAAGAATTAACTTGAGACCCTTATATATTTTTCCTAGCCAAGGGGAAAGTTTTAACCTTAAAAAACGACATATTATAGAGCGGGTTCGACCACGAACATTAAAAAATTCTCTGAGGTATTTTTCGAAGAACTCTACGAGCCAAGTAAGGAAAAACCCGTCTTCATAATTGGAATTACGGGAATCGGTGAAGTAGGTAGGATTACGGTGGAGATTATTAAGGAGCTTACGGATGCGCAACTCCTATGTAGAGTTTACAGCCCATATTTTCCAGATCAAGTTCAAATTGAAGACGGAGTGTATGAGCTCCTACACTACGAAATACACCATGCCAAAACCGGTGGTAGAGACGTATTCCTGCTTTCGGGTGATTTTCAACCGGATTTCACGGTTCCAGAGTCGAGCTATACGGTAGCTGAGGGTATAGTGGATTACATTGTAAACTTAGGTTGTAGAAGAATTCTAGTAGTCGACGGGTTTATAGATTCGAAGGACATAGCTGTAACATCGAATGATTTAGATATTTTAAGTAAGCTTATCAAAGCTGGAGCTAAACCGTATAGAGGATATCTAAGTGGTTTAGCTGGTCTAATACTTGGATTGTCTGCTTTAAGAGAAGATGTTATATGCGTGGGAGTATTAGCCGGGTGTAGAAACGTTAAAGGCGATAAGGCGGCCTCCATAAGAGCTTTAAAATTTATAGATAACGTGCTTGGACTTGACCTCAACATTTAAGCGCATACTCTTAACCTGGAAAACCGTACTCCGCCTCCTACCAATACTCGTAATACCGGGTTACATATTCACTATTCCATATCTCGTAGAAGTAGTGGATGTGAGTTATTCGGTAGAATATCACGTACCGGAATACTTCAAGTTGACGATAGAAATTGAAATGAAGAATCATGCCCTATTGGATGTCACAGTTGGAGGGATGTTGGTATTACACTGCGCATTCATGAATGGTTCTAAGGGAGAGATAACTTATCCAATCAATAGTCGAATAGTTAAACCGCATAGTTCAGAGACTTTAGAGGCTATAATACTCTTCACATTTACAACACCCGAAAAGCCCGGAGCAATATACGCGTACTCTCTAGATGCCGTCATATACGTAACTGGAGTCTTATCATCGAGAGTAATAGAGGTTAAATCGATATACAGTATTGGAGGTGTTTAACGCTGTAAATGTTAGACTTATAAGGGAATTGGACATTAGCCTAAAATGTGATATACATGCGTAAGCCAAAATTTGAGAGATTACTTAAAGTTTTAATGCTGGAAGAACCCGATATAGTACCCTTCTACGAGCTCTTCGTAGATCAAGAAGTTATGGAGGCTATCTTAGGGGTTAAGTTTAGAATAGATCCATCTAAAAGGGAAACGGTAAAAGAGTACTGTAGAAGACTTGTAGAATTCTACAGGAAGCTTGGTTACGATTATGTACCGTTTTCCGCACCGCTGAACCTCCCAAGATCCAACATCCTAACCGCTAAAGATACAGCCTTATACTCTAGAGGCTTTAGAAGCTGGCAGAATGAGCATAGAGGAGAGATAGAGACAGTTGAAGATTACTACGAGTATCCGTGGCCTGAAAAGGGGCATGAAATCCTACCCATAGGGCTTGAAACCTTTAACGAGCTTAGGAAAACCGTACCTGAAGATATGAAGATACTAGCTGGAGCTGGTGGAGGGGTTCTTGAAAACGTTATGTGGCTTATGGGTACTGTACCCTTTGCTAGAGCAATCTACAGAGAGCCTAAGCTTATAGAAATGATGTTCAATAGCGTAGGATCTATGATTGAAAGGGTTGACTCATACCTTGCAGAGTTCGACGAAGTGGGTGGAATAGTCATGGGAGATGACATGGGTTATAAGCGTGGAACCTTTATAAAAGTTGAACACATGAGGAAGTACGTCTTCCCATGGCAGAAAAAATGCGTTGAAGTAGCGCATAGGAAGGGGCTTCCCTTCATACTCCACGCCTGCGGAAACCTCGAATGCGTTATGGAAGACCTCATAAATTACGTGAAGACAGATGCTAAACACTCCTATGAAGATGAATCAATGCCTGTAGTGGAGGCAAAGAGGAAATACGGTGACCGTATTGCTATTTTAGGTGGAATAGATGTCGATAAACTTACTAGATTCGAAGTTGAAGATGTTGAGAAATATACTCTTGAAACACTTAAAAAGTGTGCTCCGGGAGGAGGATACGCTTTGGGCTCCGGAAACACAATAGCTAATTACGTGAAGGTGGAAAACTATCTCGCCATGCTTAGAATAGGAGAAAAATACGGGGTATATACGCAAATAACGTCACAACTTTGATGGCCATCGGTTTACGATAAGCTTTTAATGATGCTTAGAGTAACTATTCATATCACGACTAATGCTTGCAAGTTTAACAGGGAATGTTAGAAGGCTGGAAAATGTAGAACTTTCCACCGCTCTCATAGCTACTAAAGTATGTGGAAAAACGATTACAACATTAAACATTCATTCGCTAAACGAAAAGGATTTATACCGACAAGTGACATCGATACTTAAATGGAGAACAAACTCATTAATCTTGAGCGATGGCTCAATTACGATGAGCTTTTAATACTTCCAGGTCCTTCTATGGTGGAGCCCAATGAAGTCGACCTTAAGTCTAAGGTTACGAGAAATATTCCGGTTAATTTACCGATAGTAAGCTCTCCAATGGATTATGTCACTGAAAGCCGTATGGCTATTGAAATGGCTAAACTCGGAGCTATAGGTGCAATTCATAGGAATATGAGCTTAGAGAGGGAAGTTGAAGAAGTTAAAAAGGTTAAGAAGGTTTACGGTGAAAAGGGAGCTACCGTAGATGATTACGGTAGGTTGAGAGTGATAGCATCGATAGGCCCCTTCGATGAGGAAAGAGCAATAGCGTTAGATAAAGCAGGCGTAGATGCGATTATAATAGACTGCGCTCACGGACATAATTTAAGAGTTGTAAAATTTGCCAGCAAAATAAAGAGGCTAATATCGTGTGATTTAATAGTTGGGAATATAGCTACTCCGAATGCCGTGGAAGACTACGTAGATATCGCAGACGGTTTTAGAGTAGGCTTAGGAGGCGGTTCAATATGCATAACTAGGATTGTAACCGGTGTTGGAGCGCCTCAAGCGTCGGCGGTTCACTTCGTCTCTTTAGAAGCTGAGAAGAAGGGGATTCCCGTGATAGCTGATGGAGGAATAGCGAGTAGTGGAGATATAGTTAAAGCTTTAGCTTTAGGAGCCGACTCCGTAATGTTAGGCTATTTGATAGCTGGTACAGATGAAACGCCTGGGAAAATAATAGATGGGACTGCTATAGGGTTGAAGGGACTCTTCAAACCCTACAGGGGAATGGGCTCTAAAACTGTGATTAGTAAAACCGACAGATACGGTAAAAGCGTTAAACGCGCCGCAGAAGGTGTTGAAGCGCTCATAAAGTACAGGGGGAGTGTAAGAGACGCCTTGATGGAAATAGTAGATGGTGTTAAACAGGGTTTAGGTTATATAGGTGCTAGAAACATAGATGAGCTTAAATCGAAGGCTAAGTTTGTAAGGGTTACCTCAATGGGTAGAATTGAAGATGAAAAACTCGTAAGAATAAGTGTAGAAGATTGGAGGCGGCTTGTTGAAGAATCAGGCGGAGGTTAGGTTTTCGCACCCCTGTAATACGGCTTTCCCAAGGCGGATGGTGCTCCCAACCTTCTCCTTAACTGACTACTACTGAAAACTATGAGGACGACTATCGTAGAAACATAGGGGAGGGTTTGGAGTAGAGGCGGGGAGAAACCATACGGTTGCAATCTGTATTGTAAGACTCTAACTCCGCCGAAGAGATACGAGCCTACGACAGCATAGAGTGGATTCCATGCTGAGAATATTACGAGAGCCAAAGCTATCCATCCCTGCCCTGCGGTCATGCCCTCGATCCAAGCCGGTGTGTAGCATATGCTTAGATAAGCTCCACCCAGTCCCGCTAAAACACCACCTAAGAGAGTGCAAATGTATCTGACGGCTGAAACACTTACTCCCGCTGCATCCGCTGCCTTAGGGTTTTCACCAACCATCCTCACGTAAATCCCGATTTTAGTCTTAAACAAGATGAACCATAATAATATAACTATGAAGTAAGATGCATATGTTAGGGCGTTTTGTACGAAGAACCCTCCAATGATAGGTATGTCCTTTAATACTGGAATCTCAAATCTACCTATGGTGTACTTCAACGGTACACCTATGAGGCTTTTACCTATTAGAGAGCTCAACCCTACTCCAAGCATCGATAATGCTAAGCCAGACACTACTTGACTTGAACGGATAGATATGGAGATGAAGGCGTGTATAAACGCAAGCGATAAACCAGCCAATGCCGCTACGATTAATCCTAGAAACGGCTCCTTAGTTAAATAGGTTGAGTAGAAGGCTGCTACAGCTCCTAGGGCCATCATCCCCTCTACGCCTAAATTCAATACACCCGATCGCTCAGCATATATTTCTCCCAAAGCTGGAAGTAGGAGAGCCGTACCTGCACTTACAACCATAGATATTAACTCTGTAATGGGATCCATTATTTCCACCTCAATCTGTATCTTCCGAAAAACTCTGAGATCAGCAGGGAGAGGAGGATTGCCCCATTGAAGACGTTAACAATCCCCGAGGGAAGTCCTAGAGAAACCTGTAGAATGTCTCCACCAGCTAGGAGGAAGGCTATGAATAGTGCTGACAGTATGGAGGCTATGGGATGGAGGCCGCTAAGCCAAGCTACTATTATCCCGGAATAACCGTATCCTGATGAAATGGCTGATGCGTATCTTAACCGGCGGTGTATTCCACAAACTTCTCCAGCACCGGCTAAACCAGCAAGTGCACCACTTATAGCCATACTCACCATTAACACTTTCATATAGTTCATTCCAGAGTATTCTGCAACTCTTCTACTCTGACCGCAAACCCTCATTTCAAACCCTAAAGTCGTTTTAAACATTATGAAAAATACCGTAAGAGCGGCTACAGATACTGCCACTAGAGTCGGCCAGTGTATTCTAGTGCCCGGTATTGTTGGCAACCATGCGGATTCTGGAAACTTATCCGTGTAAGGGAAACCCCACTCCTTAGACCCCTTCCAAGGCCCATATACGAGGTAATTGACTAGGAAACCCGCTATATAGTTCATCATAAGCGTCACTATAACCTCGTTGATTTCAAGCTTAGCTTTGAGAAAGGCTGGTATGAGGGCCCAAATGATACCGCCAAACGCGCTTAAAACCAGTATAAGGGGGAGGCGTGTGAAGTCTGGAATATCGAGGAATAGAGCCGCCCAAGTAGCCATAATTGCCCCTATTAGAAGCTGACCCTCCGCCCCTATATTCCACATACCGGATTTAAATGCAATTATTAAACCTACCCCGCAGAGTTCAAGCGGTATAAACTTAGTTATAACTTCACTTAAACCATATGGAGTTAATGATTTAGAGAACATCGTCGAAAAGGCATGAATCGGATTAATACCATAGCTTATGAAAATTGTTGCCGATATGCCTAAAGCCAGAAGAATGGCTATGATCTTTGTGGCGATTTTCACGATTAAAGATTGCTCCATCCTCTCTTCAATCCTAATCAACTTTAACTCCCCCCATCATCAAACCTATTTTCTCAGCATTGGCCTCCTCAGAATCTAAAATACCTATAAGCTCACCCTTATACATGACCCCTATTCTATCGCTCAACTGGAGGATCTCTTCAAGGTCCTCTGATACTAGAAGAACAGCTGACTTCCTCCTAAGCTCAAGTAGAAGCTTCCATATTTCCTCAGTCGAAGCTACATCTAAGCCGAATGTCGGATGAACTGCTACTACAAGACTACACTCTGCGGAAGTCTCCCTAGCCAAGATAAGCCTAGCTAGATTCCCCCCTGAAAGTTGCCAAGCTGGTGCTTTAAGAGATGGCATAATAATATTGTACTTATCTACTAGTCCATTAGCGTATTGTTTAAGTTCGTTGAATTTTAAAAAGCCAAATTTAGAGAAGCGTCTATACGACGTTAAAGCGAGGTTTTCCAAAACGCTTAGGGATAGTAGAACGCCCATTCCAACTCTATCATCTGGTATATGCGAGGCTATTCTTCTAAACTGGATAGGAGAGGTTAATTCGCTTCCACCAATTATTATCCTACCCTTTTCCACCCGCCTAAGACCCGTAATTGCTTCAACTAGTTCCTTTTGACCGTTCCCAGATACTCCGGCTACACCGAACACCTCACCTTTTCTAACTGAAAAGCTTAATCCCTTAACAGCCAGTCCACCCTTATCGTTAAACACTTGTAGATTTTCAACCCTTAAAATTTCTTCACCTGGAACAATTTTCTCTTTTACATATCTCCTCAAAACCACTCTACCGACCATCAGTTTTACGAGCTCCTCTTCATTTGTCTCCTTAGTATTCAAAGTTGCAACAACCCTGCCCTTCCTCAAAACGGTAACCCTATCGGTCAGCTCTAAAACTTCCGGAAGCTTATGCGATACGAATATTATACCCTTACCCTCCCCCCTCATCTTTCTAATGGCTTTGAAGAGAAGATTCACTTCACTAGGAGTTAGAACTGTTGTAGGTTCGTCGAGGATGAGGATTTTAGCCCCACGTATTAAAGCCTTTAAAATTTCAATTCTCTGCTTTTCTCCAAGCGAAAGATTATAGACCATTGCTTCAGCGTCTATGGGAAGCCCGTATTCTTCAGCAACCCTATGGATTTCATCAATCCTCTTCTTCCCCAAGATTTTCTCTGGAAAGAGGGGGGCTAGGTTTTCAGCCACGGTCATGTTTTCAACAAGCTCTGGAAACTGAGGAACCATTCCTATTCCCAGGCCTATAGCGTCTTTCGGAGATTTTATGTTAACAGGTCTTCCCTCTACGTAGATTTCACCCTTATCCGGCTTATATATGCCGTAGAGAATATTCATAAGTGTGGTTTTACCAGCCCCATTTTCACCGAGAAGGCCATGGATTTCGCCACGTTTAAGCTCAAAGTTTACTGAATCGTTAGCTACGACGTTTGGGAAGATTTTAGTAATCCCAACCATTTTAACAAGCGTTTCCCTCTCCATTTTCACCTACACCTATTAAAGCTTTAGATGTTAGCTTTGAAGAAAAATAAAGAAGGAATTTAAAAAGGCTACACTGGAACGGTTGCGATTATGTTATCTACAAACCAGTCTATCGTCCAAAGCTCATCATGCGTCATTCTCCTACCAGCTTCAACTCTCAAGTTGCCCTTATTATCATATATTGGACCCGTGAATGGGTCGAATACAACAGTGTCTTCAGACATCTGACTTAACCTCTTCATAACGAGCTCATAGACGCTTATCCTACCGAATTCAGGGTGGTCTATATACGTGCTGTTTAATATCGGTATGAATTTCGGGTTTATTGGAACACCATATTTTCCTCCAAGCTCTACAGCCCTCTCTCGAAGCATCCACCAGTAGTCAACATCAGCTAAGTTTGTAGAATTGTAGTAACCGCTACGTATTTTACTAAGGATATCTGCATATATGATCTCCCAGTGCACCAACTGACCACTCACGCATACATCTGGCCCGAAGTCCTGCATCGGGCTATAATGTCCGAAACAGTATACGGGTTTACCCCTATCATAGTACTCTTGGCAGACCTGTACAACTGTTGGAGAATCTTCTGTAAACGCTAAAACGTCAGCACCCCAGGCTATGAGAGACTCCGCAGCCTCTCTAGCCGCAGACGGATCGTACCAAGAGAATATCCATCTAACGTCTACGACAGCATTGGGATTAACCTCCTTTACACCTAAGGCGAAGGCATTTATATGCCTAACCACTTCTGGAATCGGGTGTGCGGCTACGTAGCCCACCTTATTCGTCTTCGTTAACGCACCAGCCATAAGTCCGTTTAAATAGTATAGCTGGTAGAACTCGGCGAAGTACGTACCCACGTTAGCACTCCTCTTGTAGCCAGAGCAGTGGAAGAAAATTTTATTCGGATACTTTTTACCCGCTTCAATTGTAGCATCCATGAAGCCGAAGCTTGTCGTGAAAATGACGTCGCAACCTTCATCTATCAACCTATCTATTACTTTGGGGCAGTCTCCCTCTGAGACAGCTTCAACGTAGACTGTTTCAACCCATGGGAAGATGCTTTCAATATACCTCCTCGCCATATCGTGAGCATGTGTCCAACCCCAGTCACCCACAGGACCTACATAGATGAATCCTACTTTCAGAGGCTTCTTCAACATCTGTAGCTCAGCCACAATGCTTTCGTATTCTTCAATTGGTACTCCTGGTTTTTGAATGGAGTAGCCGATTGCTACTCCGATTATGAGTCCTATTATCAGACCTACTACTAGGTATTTCACGTCCAACTTTTCCACATTTTCTGTGTAAAAAATTGAGAGATTTAAAAATTTTTTAAATAAAAATGCCTAATCTATTGGATAGTAAATGCTTATGGTTGTTCAACCTGAAACTATTAAACTTTAATATATGTTATCTCATCTGTATGGAGTGGGATTGCTCTGTACGACGTAGTGATAGTCGGTTGTGGACCTGCTGGAATATTCACGGCTTTAGAGCTATCTGAGAAAAGCAATCTCTCAATTCTAATGCTCGAAAAGGGTTTAGATATTAGAAACCGTAGATGCCCAGCTTTAACCTCAGGCGTTTGCAGTAAACAATGCAAACCGTGTAATTTACTCAATGGATGGGGAGGAGCTGGTGCTTTTAGCGATGGAAAACTCATACTATCTCCAGATGTAGGAGGATGGCTTACAGACTACGTGCCTAGAGAAGAACTTGAAAACATTGTGAAGTATGTAGACGCCTTTTATAGAAAATTTGGTGTATCAGATAAAATCTACGGCGGAGATGGAGATTTCATAGAAGATATCAGAAGGAAAGCTGTCTTAGCAGGTTTAAACTTCATACCTATGACTTTGAGACATATGGGTACTGATAAAGCTAGCTCAGTGTTGGAAGCAGCTAGAAGGTATCTGAATGGAAAGGTCGAAGTTAAGTTTAAAGCGGAGGTTGCTAAAGTCCTCGTAGAAAATGGGAGAGCTGTAGGCGTTGAAACATCTGATGGGGAGGTTTACAAAGCTAAATACGTTGTTTTAGCTCCAGGTAGAAGTGGTGCAGAGTGGCTTCAGAGAGAAGCTAGACGTTTCCAACTTGGTCTTGAAAACAACCCAATAGATTTAGGTGTTAGAGTTGAGGTGCCAGCAGCCGTTATGGAGCCCTTAACAGATACGTTGTACGAGCCGAAGTTCCAGTTCTACTCCAAATCCTTTGACGATATGGTTAGGATTTTCTGTGTATGTCCACATGGAGAGGTTATAACGGAGATTTACGATGACGTTCTCACGGTTAACGGTCAAAGCTACTCCGAGAAGAAGACCGACAATACTAATTTTGCAGTCTTAGTAAGTGTATCCTTCACGGAGCCTTTTAAAGAACCCATAGCTTACGGTAAGTACATAGCAAGACTCGCCAACATAATAGGTGGTGTTATAGTTCAAAGGCTTGGAGACCTTAAAAAGGGGAGGAGGTCTACTGAAGACCGTATAAGCCGTAGTGTAGTTAAACCTACTTTGAAAAACGCCACCCCTGGAGATTTAAGCTTCGTACTACCCTACAGATATTTAACGGATATACTTGAAATGCTCGAGGCGCTTGACAAGCTCGCACCAGGCGTCTTCTCAAACCATACGCTTCTCTATGGTGTAGAAGTGAAATTCTACTCAGCTAGAATAAAACTCGATAGAAATCTTGAAACGGAAATTAAGAACCTCTACGTGGCGGGTGATGGGGCAGGTATAACACGGGGACTCATGCAAGCATCGGCATCTGGTGTGATAGTCGCTAGGTCGATATTAGCTAGAGAGGGAATTAAAACAGACACATAGCATTTAACACAGCTCCTTAAACCATTCCTAGACTATTGTCTTTTTAGCCTACAATTATTAGTGATGCTTCCTATCAGATGCCTCCTTCAGATTCCGACATCGCCTTAACATCTGAATGAGAAGAACATGAGATAAACCTGAAATATTCGGAAGATTTGATAAATTAATGAATGTTACTTCTAGAAAGCCAGTCTTTTAAGAAATGTTAGCAAGCTGCTTTTGCATCAAAACTTAAATAGTACTTGGCCCTATAAAAGGCTAGTGAATGAATTGAGAGAATCCGTGTTTTCAATATTACTGGCTCTATTGCTCTGTTCGTTTATCTTCACGGGTGTGATTGGTGTGCAAGCGCCAAACATCAGGGAGGCGAGGAAACGTGCTGAGGAGGTGCTGCTTCCACTTGAGGGGATCGCTGGAATAAGTCATCGTGAAGACCCTCCAAGAATAATAGTTTATCTCGAGCATGAAAGGTATAAGGATAAGGTTCCGGATAAAATAGACGGCTTCAAAACAGAAGTCATCGTGATCGGTAAGATAAAAGCGTTATCTCTACTTCAGCTTGAAGAAGCTAAGTCATCTTACACGTACAATGAAGCCGTCAATAGGACTGGTAGAGTAAGGCCAATAGTTGGAGGAATATCTCTTGGTGTTCCAGAAAAGGCCTATGGAGGGATAATGGCCGGAACCCTCGGTTTAGTTGTAAAAGACCCAGAAGGATATTACTATATTCTTAGCAATGCGCATGTTATAGCCATGAATAGTAGGGCGCAATTCCTACCATTGGGTACGGCTGTGCTTCAACCTGGAACCTACGATGGCGGCACCTCAGAGGATAAGGTTGGAGAACTCTACAAATACATTAAGATAACATTCGGCCCTAAAGGTAAGAATTACGCTGATGTAGCTATAGCAAAAATTACAACACCTGATTACTTAGTTGCTGAAGTCTTAGGTAGCGATAACCAAAATACTTACATTATTACTGGTACGACTGAAGTAGATATAGGAGATACTGTTAGAAAGTCTGGAAGAACGACCGGAGTTACTACCAGTACTGTATTCGATACAGATGCAACAGTAAAGGTTTGGTATACACTGTCCAAATGGGCGATATTCTACGACCAAATATTGGTAGAGCAGCCCTTCATTGAGAGTGGAGATAGTGGAAGCCCTGTAGATAAAGATGGAGCATTTGTTGGACTAGCCTTCGCAGGGAGCAGCAATACAGCCGTAGTATGTAAAGCTAAATACATAATTAGCGGGCTGGGAATAACAATATAACTGAATCTCTTGCTTTTTCTTCTAAAACTCTGCAAGTATCCTTAGGATATCATACACTTCTGAAGTATTTTTCCTTTGTTCCATAGACTTCTCTAACGAATGTGATCATAAAGAGAATCAGGGTTTTTCTATAATCAAGAGAAATTATAGCCATCTTTTTCAGTGCTATAGAAAATTAAGTGGAGTTTCTATACAGCTCTTATGTCTTTCCCTTCAATCCTTAAAATTCAGACGATAAAAATCCCATTCTAAAGAGTAAAAAACACGCCAACGGAAAAATAAAAATAGAGAGTTAAACGCGGGGAAATCCTACCATAGTTTTATAAGGTTGTTTTCATCAAATTTCTAGAGGAGGTTGATGTTATGGGTGTCGAAAGGAAGTGTTCAAACTGCACCTATGTAAAACCTAAGAAAGGCGCATTTTACTGTAGTCTCCTAAAGCAGAAAGTCTCTTCAGACTACAAATGTGGGAAGTTTAAACCTAAAGAAGGCTAGAGCATTAAGTTAATGGCTTTAAAGTTCGTTGAGCACTTGCTTAACATCCATTCTTCTTTTAGATATCCAGAATTCCAAAGCACGTGGAAACTTTAAATGGCTATTGTATCTTAAGATCTCTTTAAAGCTTAAGGAGAAGATATCAAAAGTACTTGGGGAGAGGGGTTTTAAAGGTCGTTTACGTGATGTGGGCTACAGAGGACGCCGTCGAGGAGGCCAAGAAGAGGAATATTTGGCTTTTGAAGGCATTAGAAGATTTAACGCCGCCGAACATTTAACCTTTCATCGTTTTACAGTTTATCGCCGTTTTTCTAATGGGTTTAACGTCTTCCTTTCAAATTCAACCCTATTATATGTTTAGTATTTTCACGGCGATTTTTGCCGCTCTTTCTCCAATGATCGCTTTTATTAGTTGAGCATCCTCCTTACCTAAACATTTTAACACCCTCACCAACACTAGGTATATTATAGCTCCGGTGATGACATAAAGTGGAAATAGTAAGTTGTTTTGCAGTGTTTGCTGTAACATCGATACGATTGCCGCCATGATTATTGAAGATATTAAGGCTTTCAAAGCTACGTTTCTATCTATATTCATTTTAACGATTTTAGACGTATAGTAGTATGATAGTGTAAATGAAACTATAAGCGTCAAACCCCTCATTATCGCCAGTCCGATTAGGTTTAATTGCCAAAGTAGAGGGAGGAAGGCTAAGCTAACGACGACGGAAGTCGCATCTAACAACAGTATGTTTTTTGTCTTTCCATAGACTAACAGTAGGCTGCTAAACGATGGTAGTATTCCATAAACTAGGCCAAATGCTGAAAGAATTGCGAGAACACTCCAAGCCTCAGAATACTGCACGCCGGCAAATAATGTAATTACGGGTTTAGCTACAGTAGCCAAGCCGGATGCCAATGGAAATATTGCAAGCGTCGTGTATCTGCTTGCACGTCTCACACCTTCCGATATTGCTTTATGGTCGTTTTTTCCATACATTATTCCATAGTATGGGAGAAGCGAAGAACCGAGCGATGACGCTATCGCTACGAATACTGAGAATGCTTTATAGGCTACGTTATACATGCCGAGTTGTTGGATAGGTAGAAATAATAAGATTAACGCCTTATCGTACCAGGTGTAGAGGAGCGAAACCATGGATCCGAAATATATCGGTAGGGAAAATCTCAACATGCTGGGTAGAAGCTTAACGGATTCATTCATTGTATTCTTACTGAAATTTATGTGTTTTAAAGTCGACATGGCGAGGATTGTGAGGAGCGTTGAATCTCCGATAAGCCAGCCGTACATTACACCGATTAACCTATATCCGCTGAAGAGGAATAGCGTTATAGATATCCATCTTACAGTAGTAGAGGAAATACCGTAGATTGCCATTTTCTTCAATCTACCTAAACCCCAGAGGACGCTATTCAACAGAGAAGATATCGATAGGAAAACAACGTCTATAGAGGCTAAGGTTAAAACTTCTGAGTACGCTGGCGTTTCAAATAGAGCTTTAGAAAGATGTGTTGAGAATATGACAATTTGTAACGCAACGATTAATACTAAAGCTAGTCTAAGCGTTAATGCTGAAACCACGCGTTTTGAATATTCTAAACCTCTACCAATATCTTCAGATATAAACTTCGCAATTGAGGAGCACATTCCTAAGTCTACTCCAGTTTGGATGAGTGAACATAGCATCGTAACACCCGCTATTACACCCATCTCCTCCTGCGTTATAGCTCTAGCCATGTAAGCGTATCCTAGGACGCCTATAAACGTTGAAAAAATATTCTGTAGTATGAGATACACGGAGTCTACTGCAACACTTGTAATACTCAATTCTGTTGTTTCAGTCAAGTTTTACACCAGCATTTTAGTAGCTCACTCTTAAAATGCTTAGTATGCTGAGTTTTTAAATAGTTTTCCATAATGTTAACTTTAATCGTTGATCTTGCTTTGCAACTTAATCCCCCTTTTCAGACTACTTTTCTGCTTCGTCGTTTAAGTAGAAGGGTTTTATATAAACCTGAAATAATTGAGAACCTCGCTAACATGATAGTATTATGCATGGAAGTTTGGCCATCACAATACGCAGGAAAAGGGGGTCGACAGATGCAAACAATTAAAAGGATATTCTGATTCTAACTGAATATGAAAATGCTAGTAGGTGGGTAAAGTGGGTCGTGTATACGTACCAGTTAAGATAGGGGATCCACTACGGCAAAGGGTAAAGGAGGTTAGAATGCTCGTAGATACGGGTGCAACTTACCCCTGCATTCCAGAAAAGTTAGCGGTTGAAGCTTGGTATGCAACAGCCTACATGGAAATCTTGGGAAGAGGAGACCTAGTACCGCTCAGAGTCTTCGAGGTTGAAGAGCCATTACTCGGAGTCTTCGCGCTTGAAGCCTTAGGAATTGCCGTAGACCCCTCAACTGGCGAAGTTAAACCTACAAGAGGTTTCATAGTAAGAGCCTGACTCATTCTCAGTCCTCTAATCTCTTGAGTGTCTCCTGCAAGTCAAGCCCTTAATTTCCCCTCTTCCTTAATCTTCTCTCTACGGAAGAAGCCTCTAGCTTTCTGAGCATATATGTTAGCTGGCAACTTATGGAAACGTTTAAAGATTACTGATAGTATTATTCTGTGAATGTCTGAAAGCGAAATAGAGAAAACTCTTAAAAACCTTAATAAGAAAATGGATAGGATTATAGCGAGATTGGACTACCTAGAACAGGTCATAGCCAGATATCCAGATTTAGCGTCTCTTTCTGAAGTAGTTTTCTGGTTTAAAACAGGATTAAAAATGTATGATGAACCGTTGAAGGTTTTAAATAGGCTTCTATCGTTAAGCAGAGTGGTGGAGGAAAAGATGGACGACGTATCTAGAGCTATAATACAATTCCTAGCTTTAAGGGGAAGTATGAACATTTCACAAATAACTAGGGAAATTAAAGCTCAGAGGGGGAAGGCTTCTAGAAAGACTGTGAGAGCTAAATTAAAAGCCCTAATGGAGAAGGGACTTGTTGAGAAAACTGGACAATACTTCCAGCTTGCTCAGGAGAAAGCCAGTAAATGAATATCTACAAAAGCCCTCGATTTAGCAAAATCTTTGGTTTTACCATCATATCAAGTTAGACATTGCAAAAGTATAATAGAAGACTGTTATTTTTAATATACGTTCATAGATTTTGAAACAAGACCTTATTTGAAAAGTGAAGACGGGTTTGTTATAACCTGCTATTTTGTTCGACGACTTACGTTTATTTTTTGTTTCTTCGTTTTCTGTTAACAGTAGTAGGGAAAAGTGCTTGGGAATAAGTATGATTCGTACATGACGGACGCAACCGTAACGAAAAACATTTAAATGGTTGAAAGCTAAAAAGGCTCGTAGGGTTCTAATAACATGGTTGTTCAACAGTTATTCAGCGTGTTTATTTGCTCTTTTATATCAGTGTCCTTTTTTCGGGTGAATTTTCTGATGTTGAAATATTTGAAAAGGGAGTTTAGCTTTGTATCTGGGAACTTTTTTCTACTTTTGATTGTTTGAGCATTTACGGATTTTGCCCATCTTCTCCCTGACACTTATTATCCGCTTTACGTTGAATCTTTAGGAGCTTCACCCTTCTTGATTGAAGTTATTTCGTCTTTATCATGGTTTGTGGTGGCTTTTCTTCAATTAGCTGGTGGTTATTGGGCAGACAGGTATGGAAGGAAAGTTCTGATTGCTGGTGCGAGTTTTGCCAGAGCATTTACATTTCTGGTTTTTACCGCATATCCCTCCCTGCAAGCTGACCTAACGCCAAAAGAATATAGAGGAAAGGTTATGGCCTTCTCAAATTTCGTTGACTGCATCCTTGGTTCTGAAGCGTTACTTTTGGGTGGCTTCCTATACGAAGTAGTTTCTCCAATAACCCCCTCATCTTGTTATTAACCACAATTATCTTAACAGCCATAGCAACAGCTATTTTCATAATTGAACCTCAAACAAAAGAAAACTAACAAAAAGTATCGAAGGTTTAAAAGAACTTAATAATGCACTAACCGAAGACTATTTATGTTCTGTTAGGAGACACTAACAGAACACGTGTAAATATTTCAGTTGATGGCTTGGAATGGGTTCAAACGTCGGTTTAAATCATGGTTTTGATATTCAAAACCATGTAGATGTCTGGTTTAGAAACCTTCACTTTTTAAGGACGCTAGAACTTCAGTTAACTTGCATGCCTATTTTACCATAACTGTTGCCAATTTTCAGGTCTATATGGGTCTTTTATCGATGTAACCATTTTCTGATCACTTTTATCCACCAAACTTAAGTAATCTATCTAGGCTTACTATAAAGTGAGGTGATATTATGGCTTCGGAATCTGAAAGAGAAGAGTTGAAGGCGGTTGCAGAGTTCATAAAGGAGTTGACAAGTACGGTGCCGAATATGGTTAAAGGTATCATAGATAGCTTCTTTAGCGAAGAGGCTGGGAAATCGATGGGTAAAGCAGTCGGTAACTTTTATAATGAACTTGTAAAGTCTGGGATTCCTCCACAGGTGGCTGTGGAAATGGCTAAAGACTATTTGGGGACTTTAACGAAATGGAGCGATATTCTTAAAGGGTTTCCGCAGTTAATGAAGAGTCCAGAGGGTAAGGAAGTTAGAGTAGTGGTGGAGAAGAAGAGAGAAGGAGGACCGAGTAAAGAAGTTGAAAAAGAAGAGTAGTTACGAGTGGATGTGTTTGAACCTATCTCTATTATTTTTTCATTTTCAAATTCAAAATCTTCTGGAATTTCACGGTTATGGTTTTCAAGTTTTCATGGATCTTCCTTAAAGCTAAATGGCGGAGGTGGAGGGCGGTTAAAGCCTTTAGAAGACAGCTTATGAAAAGTGGAGTTCCAAAGAGTAAGGCACTTGAAATTTCAAAAAGCTTCGCCTCTATAAACTTTAGAGAGATCATTCGCCTGATAAGTTCACTACCTACAAGTAGTAGAGATTAAAATAAAAAAGAGCAAATTAAGGTCTATTTTGTAAAGTCTTTCTAAACGCTTTAACGGCATTGATGTAGTTTCTTAAAGAGTCTACCAAAGTTATTGTGAAAAGAGCTATGAAAAATATGAAGATCGAAGACTGTACGTAGGCTGGTGTTGTTCCTGCTGGTAGAAGCTCATACGCTACTTTTAAAATTCCACCGTGAATAGAAGCAGATGCGAAGACGAGTATAGGCCAGAACGTGACAAGACCGTATACTGGCTTGTGATGTTTAAGCACGTATGATGTTGCGACGAGTAGACCTATACACGCCATCAGTTGATTGCACATCCCAAACATAGGCCAGATTACACCTATAGTTCCAGTGTACAGTAAATAGGACCATGCGGATGCCATTATGACGGTTAAAATAGCGGTGCTAAACCACCACTTATAAGCCTTAGTTGGCTTAATTCCCAGAGCGTCTTGTAGAAAATACCTGCCCATACGTGTGCCATGATCCATGATAGGCATTATAAATATGCCTATGTATACTACCGCTAATTGATACCAATACGCTATAGTAGCATCTAGTCCAAATACGTTGGAGAGTAGCTTCGCTATACTGACGCTTAACGATGTTACACCACCCGTCCTCCCCTGAAGTTCCATACCTATTAATGCTGAAAGTTTCTTCAACTCTACAGGCTTCATTCCAAGCATAGCGTAGACTTTAGGAGAGGTATTTATGGCGAAGTAGTCTCCTGGGACTAGTATACAGGCTAAACATAAGGCTACAACTGCTATAGCACTCTCCAGTAGCCAGCCACCATATGCAATAAGCCTGATATCAGTCTCCTTAGACAGCATTCTCGGAGTTACACCTGAGCAGCAAAGGCTATGCCAGCCCGATATGGCTCCACACGTAATAGTTATGAAGAGGAATGGCCAGAGGGCTCCTGAAATTACAGGCCCTCCTTTAAAACTGTATTCTGTAACTGGCGGCATTTGCAGAGTTGGGCGTACGAGGAATATGGCGGCTATGAGCAACGCAACGAAGGCGACTTTAATAAGTCCACTCAGGTGGTCTCTAGGGGTTAACAGGATTTGAATTGGCAGTATGGAAGCTATTGAAGCATATACGGCGATTAAGATTATCAGAGCTTCCCTATCTAAGTCGAAAAGCCTCAGTAGCCATGCGCGTTGAAGTACACCTGCGGCGAAGAATAAAGCCATTAATATGGCTAAACCTATTACTGACGCTTCTAAAGTCTTCATCCTCCTAATCCATCTTTCATAGGCATACATGAATAGTGAAATCGGAACCGTCATCATAACGGTGAACGTAGCCCAAGAATTGTGTTCAAGTGCACTTATAAGACCCATGCCCATACCGGAGACCGCTACTGTGGCCATGAAGAACGCCGCCAACGAGACGGTAATCCAGCCTAACCGTCCTAACTCTTTCCGTGCAATTTCCCCAATAGATTTTCCATCATTTCTAACTGATAGAAACATGACCATAAAGTCGTGAACTCCACCAGCTAAACAAGTAGCCGTCAATATCCATATAATACACGGAAGCCAACCGTATTGAGCAGCTAGAGTTGGTTCTAGAAGGACGCTGGCACCAGCTATTGTTGCATAGTGGTAGAATAGAGCCACCCATTTATTCGTGGGTACGTAATCCTTGCCGTCGTTAAACTTCACAGCTGGCGTTGGATTTTTTCGTCTAGCTTAGCGATTTTAGTGGCTAGAAACTTCGAGTAGAATTTAAAACCCAACGCAAACACCAATGCCGTTAATGCCATTATAGTTGCTGAGTTCAATGCTGTTCCCCTGATGCATTTACTTTGTAATGTTTATTTAAACATTATGTTAACTTTAAATTAACATTTTTTCGAAAAAGCCATCTAATGTTCTGTTTAGAAGACAGAACGTTTCAAAATATAGGAATATTTCAACGTAAAGTGGCTCTACTACTTTATATTTTCAACGTACTATGCTGTTAAAGATTCTCATACTCTCCTCTTGTGCATCTGTTATAAGTTTTAAGCCTTCGTTAAACCTGCTAACCCTTAATAGTGCTTCTCCAGATTCAAGCTTCCTTCTAGGTTCAGTTGCTAGGCTTGGATTTCCACGCCGTACTATCCCCTCTATAGCTTCTCTGGCGAGGTAGATCATTTCATCCGTCATTCCATATTTCATGTACGGTAGAGACTCATAGTAGGCTATTCTTTCGGCTAAGTCTACGAAAGGCTGACTTTTCAACTCTGTGAGCCTCCTCGCTCTAACTCTAGCTTCAACGAGGGCGACGTCTAAATTGTACCTTGTAACTGGTAGAGGATTTACAGGACGGAAACCTAGTATTACAAGCCATCTGCAGATGTCTTGCAGAGCTGATATGCATCCTTTACCTGTACCGCCAGCTATAGCTATGGCTAAGGCGGGTTTCCCATTTTCCCCGTAGCTTCTCATACTATCCATGAAATCTTTAGCCAGACCGTTGACTGAGAGGAAGTAGACTGGTGCTATGAAAACTAAGCCGTCGGCGTCATTGAGCCTCTTCCTAAGCTCGAGGGCATCGTCTTTCACTTTACACTCCATCTTCTGCCAGCAAGGAGGGTCTTTACATGCGAGACATGGGCTAATGTGTTTTTCAGCTAGAATGGCAAGCTCAACTTCGCCACCTGCATCTTTAACGCCTTCCAGCGGCTTCTTCAGCAAGTCTCACGCAAAGTCCATCTTTATGGGGTGAGCCGGATACTACTAAAATCTTCATCATATAACCACCTTCTTTAGGAATATGCTCACCAAGCTATTAAGACTTAAATTCAACCTGTCTATTGTTTGATTTCGATTGGTCTACTGGTGTTTAAACTGCAATGTTCCACTAATAGGTAAAAATTGTTCCCTCTGTGGAGGTGAGGGTTTAGACGTTAGGCTTTTCCGTCCTGAAGACCCTAGGCCTGCTTTAAACTATGACTTAAACATTCTTAGAAATGCTGTGGAATTTGAGTTTGGAGCAGGTGCTTTTAAGAAGATAGTAGATAATGGTATTATTCTCTTAAATAGAGCTCCTTACGCCGACGTTGGCTATGAAATTGTTGGCGATGGTTATCTTCTAGGAAGCTTATTTTACGATATTAGATTTTTTAAGTGGAGGTTTAAACCGGTTAAAGTTGGATGTTTAAGGCTTGTTGAAGATGGATATATGGAGTCCATTAAACTTAACGGTGTTTTAATGAAAGGTCAGGAGGTTCCTTTAAAGGTTGTAGACCATGGATATGTAGCAATTAAAGACCATTATGACCGGATTATAGGAGTCTCTGAGCAGATGGGGGATCATTTAAGAATACTGAACTTGTGGAAACCGATTGAAAGTTTTGAAAAAAGGAAGAAAAGCAGTTTAACAGATGTTTTAAAGGCTAATAGAGATGCTCTTTCCTTGATAGAGTCTAGGGGAGCTACATCCCTGTATAGGCTACACGTGAGATTTAACGGTGAACTCGTTTTATCCTTCTCAGGTGGTAAAGATAGTCTTGTAAGTTTGAAGTTGGCCCTTGAAGCTGGCTTAGAGCCTACAATACTCTTTACAAATACGGGGGTTGAACTGCCTGAGACTATTTCAAACGTCTACAGGATTTCCTCAAAATTTGGGCTTAAAATTGCTGAAGCAAATGCTGGAGACGCATTCTGGAATGGGTTTAAACTGTATGGTCCACCAGCAAGAGGGTACAGATGGTGCTGTAAAACGTGTAAGTTGATACCAACGCTTAAGATTTATAGAAGCACATTTAAAGGGAGGGTTTTAACGATAGTTGGTCAAAGGGCTGCGGAGTCTAGGGCTAGGCGGAAGAGGGGAGGCGTATGGGTAAACTATTGGATACCTAACTGTTTAGATACAACGCCTATCAATGATTGGACTATGCTTCACGTTTGGCTATATATATTCTCAAAGAAGCTTGAAAACCTCGTGAATCCACTATACTTCGAGGGGTTTGATAGAATTGGATGCTACACTTGCCCATATTGTAACTTAGCTGAGTTTCAAGAGGTTAAACGTCTACACCCGGAGCTATGGGATCAATTAAATGAGAAGATTGAAGAGTGGGCTTTCAGAAACGGTTTTAACTACGATTATGTAAAGTTTGCCTTATGGAGGTGGAGAAAAACTCCTAGAAAGATTGAAAAGCTCATAGGCCTATCGTTCAAAGATACCACCCGTACGTGTCTCAAAATTGAGAGCGTTGAAATTGGTAAAGATGTTTTAACAGTTAAGCTTAATCATCAGATACCATTTAATAGAGTGCTATCATTAGCGTCAACTATTGGAGGGTTTAAAGAAGCTTTTGGAAACATGCTAGAACATCAGGAAGATGATGTTTCAATACGACTGTACCATAATGGTATAGTAGAGGCTTATGGTATTAAAAGCTCCAACCTCAAGCCCCTAATCAAAGTATTGAACCTCTTAGCTAGGTCCGTAATGTGCTCAAGATGTGGTTCATGTGTTTACTGGTGCAGTAAAGAAGCGGTGAGATTAACTAATGGCTCCATAACGGTAGACGTCATGCGATGCAATGGATGTGGATTATGTAATGATAAATGTCCCGCCACCGTCTACTTTATGGAGGAAAATCTCCCAATCTTAGTTAGAACAGTCGACTCATACGACTGAAACATTATGGAAATTTTAAAACTTTTAAGTAAGGAATAAGTAAACTACGTTTAAGTTTAAGGAGATGGTGTTTGATGTGGGAAATTTTCTGGCTTGGCAGAGCTGGTCAAGGTGTAATAACGGCTAGTTATATCCTATCTATAGCTGCTATCCGAGAGGGAAAACACGTTCAAGCATTTCCACAGTTCGGTGCTGAGAGACTCGGTGCTCCTGTGAGAGGGTATACTAGGATAAGTGATGAACCCATAGAGATTCACAGCTCCATATCTAAGCCTGACGTAGCCGTTATAATGGACGTAAGCCTTTTAAGAGACCTAGCTAGAAGCAGAAGCCTACCAGAGGCCAAGCTTCTGGTAATTAACAACGGTGGGGACGAAGGACTTGCAAAACAGATTAGAGGTCAAAGGCCGAACGTATGGGCTGTCAACGCCACTGGAATATCGACGAGTATATTCGGTAGGGCTGTGGTGAATACCCCTATGGTGGGTGCTTTAGTTAGAGTAATACCTATAGTCTCTTTAAAATCCGTTGAAGAGGCTGTTATGGAGAGGTTTAAAGGTGCTTTAGGTGAGAGGAATGTTGAGGTTGTGCATAAAGCGTATGAATCTGTATGGGAGGTTAAACAATGAGCAAGTATGATGTAGTTATGGGAGCTGTAATACCTAAACCTAGAAGTTCTGTTGAAAATAAGACTGGTGGATGGAGGACTAGAAGACCGGTCATAGATGTGGAGAAATGCGTAAACTGTCTAATATGTTGGATCTACTGTCCAGATGCCAGCATCATTAGGCTTGAGAAGTACGTTGCAGTAGACTACGACTACTGTAAGGGGTGTGGTATATGTGCTGAAGAATGTCCTAGAAAAGCCATAACCATGGTGGAGGAGGGTTGATGGATGGGTAAACGTATGGGTTTAACAGGGAACGAAGCCGTAGCATATGCCGTTAAACAGTGTGACGTGGGACTTGTATCCGCTTATCCGATAACGCCACAAACGATAATAGTTGAAAGGATAAGCGATTACGTCGCCAATGGAGAAATCGACACGGAGTTTGTATGCGTAGAATCCGAACACTCGGCGCTTTCAGCATGTATAGGTGCTAGCTTAACTGGTTTAAGAGTATTCACAGCTACAGCTAGTCAAGGCCTAGCTTTAATGCATGAAGTTCTATATGCGGCTTCCGGGTTAAGATGTCCAATAGTTATGGCCGTTGCCAATAGAGCCTTATCTGCGCCTCTAAATATACATTGTGATCACTCAGACATGATGGGGTCTAGAGACTGTGGTTGGATTCAGATATTTGCAGAGAACGTTCAAGAAGCCTACGATTGGACTATTCAATCATTCAAGATAGCTGAGCACCCAAATGTTCAGCTTCCCGTAGCTGTGAACTTAGACGGTTTCACTTTAACCCACTGTCTGGAAGATATAGAGGTCTTAGAGGAAGAGGATGTTAAAAGGTTTCTACCTCCTAGAAAGCCCATCTATCGCATAGATGTTGAGAGACCTATGACTTTCGGAGCGTGGGCTATGCCAGAGTACTACTACAAGTTTAAGCTTCAACAGCAAGAAGCTATGGAAAATAGCATTAAAGTGATTAAGCAGGTAACCGAAGAATATAGTGAACTTACGAGTAGACGTTATGGAGTAATTCAAAGCTATGGATTAGAGAATTCGAAATTAGCGGTTATGGCTCTTGGAAGCACGTGTGGAACGCTAAGGCATGTTGCTAAGAAGCTTAGAGAGTCTGAGGGTCTTAAAGTTGGTGTTATAAAACTCTGGCTTTACAGACCTTTACCTGAGGAAGACCTCGTATCAGCAATTGATGGCGTGGAGACTCTAATAGTCTTAGATAGAGCATTGAGTCCTGGAGCGGTTTTCGGTCCTCTTGGAAGCGACATAGCCTCAATAATCGTTAAACATAATTTAGCTACTAGACTTCTAAATTACACTTACGGTTTAGGTGGGGATGAAGTTTCCATAGATCTTGCCGAGAAGCTCCTTAGATTAGCCGTGAGAGTAGGGGAGGGTGTTAAGCCTCCTAGCTTAACCGGATATGTAAGGGAGGTGGTGTAAAAATGGTTACGATAAAAGAAGTTCCATTGGAGGAATATTGGGGGCCTGGACATAGCGCTTGTGCTGGATGCGGGCCATCTATAACGGTTAGATTAATACTAAAGGCTTTAAGGGGGCCAACTGTGGTTGTTACGCCTACTGGCTGTATGGAGATCGTTTCAAGTTCTTATCCTCAAACTGCTTGGGGCGTACCATGGGTTCACGTACTCTTTGAAAACGCCGCCGCCGTTGCCTCAGGAATAGAAGCAGCATATAGGTATATGGCTAAAAAAGGCCTACTTGATAAGAAAATCGATATAATTGTGATAGCTGGTGATGGCGGTACCTTCGATATAGGCATACAAGCACTTTCAGGTGCTTTGGAGAGGTGGCATAAATTCACGTACATATGTTACGATAACGAGGCCTACATGAATACTGGGATTCAAAGGTCTAGTGCTACGCCTAAGGGAGCGGCGACTACAACAAGCCCAGCGGGGGAGGTTATACCTGGTAAGTTAGAGTACAAGAAGAACTTGATAGAGATAGCTGTTGCACATCATATACCGTATGCAGCTACCGGTACAATAGCCTATTGGAGCGATTTGATCGAGAAGATCCGTAAATCCTTAGAGGTCGATGGGCCTGCTGTATTACACTTCTTAGCTCCATGTCCATTGGGCTGGAGATTTGACCCATCTCAAACAGTTAAATTGTCTAGACTCGCCGTTCAGACTAGGTACTTCCCAATATATGAGGTTGAAAACGGGGTTTACAAGTTAAACGTTAAAGTGACTAAGCCTCTACCTGTTGAAGAGTTTCTAAAACCTCAGGGAAGATTCAGACACCTATTCACGCCGAAGTTTAAATATGTCATAGAAGATATTCAAAAAAATGTAGATGAAAACTGGAAGCGTCTTCTAGAAAAGTGCGGTGTAAAGGAGTAGATGTCATAGTTTTATTTAATCTGAAGTACTTTCTTCTTCTTTTTCTTTCTCCGGAGCTTTTGATGGCTTTTCTTCTTTAATCTTACCAGCCGCTATAACATCGTCTATTCTAAGTATACTCGTCGTCGCTTCAACAGCGGATTTTATGATTTGTTCCTTAACGACTAAGGGTTCTAAGACTTCAAGCTTATACATATCCGCGATCTTCCCGTTTAAAACGTCCACACCGTACCATATATTGCCTTTTTCGTGAGCCGATCTAAGTTCTACAATAGCGTCAATAGGTTCTAAGCCTGCATTTTCAGCTAAGACCGACGGTATAACTTCTAAAGCTTCAGCGAACTTGAGAACTGCAAGTTGCTCTTTACCTGAGAGTCCCTCAGCCCATCTTCTAATTCTTAAACTTAGTTCGAGCTCTGGAGCACCGCCCCCAGCTACTATAGCGGGGTTTTGTACAACATCTCTAACTACGCAGAGAGCGTCATGAATGCTTCTCTCAGCTTCTTCAACGACTTTATCGGCTCCGCCTCTTATTAGAATGGTGACGCTTCTAGGATTCTTACAACCTTCTATGAAAACCCACTTATCCTCTCCTACTTTACGCTCTTCAACAAGCTTAGCATAGCCGAGGTCTTCAGGCTTTAAGTCTTCAATATCAGTAACTATTCTAGCTCCAGTGGCCCTTGAAACCTTCCTCATATCTGATTCTTTAACCCTTCTAACGGCTAGTATACCCCTCTTAGCTAGGAAATGCTGAGCCATGTCATCTATACCCTTCTGGCATACTACGACGTTAGCACCAGTATTGGCTATTTTATCAACCATATTTTTAAGCATTCTAGTTTCCTCTTCGAGGAAAGCTCTTATCTGATCTGGTCTCTCTATCTGGATTTTTGCATCTATCTCCGTCTTCTCTATCTCAAGTGGACAGTTTAACAGAGCGATTTTAGCCTCTTTAATGGTTTTAGGCATACCGGGGTGAACGACCTCCTTATCCAGCACTATACCTTGAATAAGCTTTGTAGCTGTTATATCTTCTCCGGCTTTCTTCTCAACTTTTACATCATCTAAGTCAACTCTATAGCCTTCTTCAAATTTCTCAGCGACTTGGAGGATTGCATCCACTACAATATTGGCTAGAAATTCTTTGTTTTCGGCTATAGCTTTCGTCCCTAGGGAGGTCATAGCTACCTTCTTTAAAACTTCCTTATCCTCAGGATTTACCTTGATGGCAATTTCTTTTAAAACTTCAAGGGCTTTGCTAACAGCTGCCTCATACCCCTCGGTTATGACACTAGGATGGATATTTAAATCCAACAGTTCTTGAGCTTTTGAAAGAAGTTCACCTGTTAGAACAACTACAGAAGTTGTCCCATCACCCACTTCACTATCCGTAGCTTTAGCTATTTCAACCATCATTTTAGCTACGGGGTGTTGCACATCCATTTCTTTAAGGATTGTGGCGCCGTCATTGGTTATCGTAACGTCTCCTAGACTATCTACGATCATCTTATCCATTCCTTTAGGACCTAGAGAAGTTTTAATCATTTCTGCAACTGTTCTAGCAGCCATTATATTCGTTGTTAAGGCTTCCCTACCCTTCGTTCTAGTAGTCCCCTCTTTAAGGATCAATACTGGTTGACCGCTTTCAGTAACAACCGGTATTGCTTCCATAGATGCCATAAGTCTACCACCTAAGACTTCAGAGAAGAAAAAAGAGAAATATAAAGATTTATCCGAAAAGACCCGTAAAAACTACTGATTTTCCCCTTTTCCCTTTTCTCGACCGCCGTACTGCTAAGTAGCTCAGCTTTATAGATAAACGTTGACCTAAACAAAGGATACCTTACGTTAGGTTAAGTAAGTATCCATAAATTTCAAGGGCTTTCGACAGACTTGGAAGCCTAACACTGATGGAGAAAGAACCTGTATTATTAGCTAATAGTGTTAAGCTTAAAGCTGATAGGTAGGTATCGTTTAACATAAAAACCGATTAGTATGAGGCATTCATCGATGGAGAAACGAAACGTTATAATGTGGAAGAATCCGATTTCATATCCTAATTTATGAGGAGATATCAATTACGTCTCTTCTCCAGTCTTAGATTCCACTTTTCCTACTTTCGCGGGAGCTGTTTTAGACTTTGAAAGTCTAAAGGCGTATCTACTTCTTTCAACCTCTACTCTTAGAGGTACGTTTCTAATGGTTGTTGAAAGCTTTTTAACAGTTTCAAAGTCTATGGGGGTTCTCTTACCCACGTAAGAGACGACGACTTTAACTTCATTCGTTCCATCTGGAAGCCAAATTCTATTAACGGTTCTTATGCTTGCAGGTGCAAGAAGTTCTTCTAAAAACTCTCTAAAACTACTCCTGTAACTTAAGACTCTAACCTTCTTACCGAAGATTTCACCAAGCTCTCTAATAGCTCTACTACCCTTAGATATGAGTTTAGGTACATCTTTTTGATCAACTAAAATCGCTAAAACGTCATCGACTATGTAAGCCTTATGAAACGTAACGTCTTGAAGCAACTGACGGTATTGAGATTCAAGCTTTAAAAGAGCTTTTGCAACTTCTATATCCAACTCTGAAATAACGCCCGTTTTAAGCTTCTCTTCACAACTCGGGCACAGTATTCCAGTTTTTAAATCGAAGAGACATACTGGTGTCTTGACCACGTCCACCTACCTTCTACACTCTCTTATCATTATGAAGAGATTTTATTTGAATAAATATGTTTCGCTTAAATGATAAGGCTCAGCCGGTCGATCCTTCATCACGATTCAGCCATATAAAAATCATCACAGCCTAAAATCAAGTGAAGAAAAGGATTAAATTAATTTTTCCCGAATCTACTGCCTCTACTCTAACTCTGAAAATGGTTCAGAGTCTGCTCGCTGATTTCATCCACAGAAGTGTCATTAGACAGTGTCGCTCATCATCACCATAATTTTGGATGTCATCCCCATATTTTAACTCTTCTATTTTCGCTTTCTGAACAACATAACACCATTGAACGTGGTCATGTACTCAAAGCCGTCCTCAATTGATAAGTATTTGTCAACAGTTTGTATGGCTTGCTACAAATCCTCTAGAAAACCGCATTTGTAAGCATAGCTAATAATACTCCCTGCAAACCCCCTTCTTTTCCCTTTTTAAGAATCTCATTTTAATGATGCGTTAGTGAACGGGATAATCATGATAAGAAGGACTTAAGCCTAGCGTAAACTACTTCGGTTTAGACCGTCTACTTCAGCACTATCCGAATTGTCATAATTGACATAATACGAAGTAACGTAGATGTAAAACATTTTATTCTCTTACCTTTCAGCCTTAACGTAGAAAAGACGTCCCCAATCTTCCCCATCAGCACATGCCTCTGTATCCCAGGCAACTTCACACGCTAGCCGCTGTCTAACATGTGACATGACGCGGGGCGAATAGGAGGTGGGGTCGATGCGAAGACGCTTCACGCTCAGCCCTAATCTTAAGAAGATATACTAGAAACTCGAAAGAAAAGTAGCTAAGACTTATAAGTTATCACCGAACAGTTAAAAAATGGTGGGAAGACGTCTGCGTCTAGTCAGCGTTTTGAAGAGTTGAGGATCACTGTTCCAACGTTAACATGGGCTGTTGTCATAACTGCGATTTTAACAGCTCTTGGAAATTTGTTTATCTTCTTCCTGCCTTGGCCGTTCTCATGCAATATGAACGCTGGGACAACGATATCGACTCCCGGCTTTGAAATGCTGGGTATGCCATTTGTGGTATCACTGGTTATTGCTTTGCTCATGCGTATACCGTCTGCCAAAAAGTACTTGTCAGCGGGGAATCTCGTCCTCCTATACACTACTGCTCTAGCAGCGTCAGCGTTTGCGAATACAAATTCGCCTTGGAGGGAAATATACGCGTTAATGACGGCCCGCTTGGCTACCGCCGAATCTGTCATGATATATGTGCCCGAATTCGTATCGCCTCCAAGGGAGGCCGCGGAAGTGCTTATCAGAGGCTCAGGGAGTATAACAGCCATACCTTGGAATCAATTCATACCAGTTATGGTATGGTGGTTCTTCATGTTCGCGTTCTTCGCAGGTATAAGCATAGGATTAGCTAGCATCTTCAGACGCCAGTGGATGGACGTCGAAATGCTACCATATCCTCAAGTAGCGGTAGCATATAGTGCGATCATGGGTGCCGGGGAAGTTAGCAATCCTAAGTGGGCTGGAAGGTGGGCTTTCATCTTAGGCTTCATTGTTGGACTTGGCTTAGAACTCATCAGAGCGGGTATTCTATTCTTCCCATGGTTTCCAGACGTATACTCGATACGTTCAAACACTTGCGGCGGTTCTGTTACTCACTGGTTATCGTTTCCAGGTACAACTTGGCATTACGGGCTCACGAAGCTCACACCAGTATATGCACTACTACTTCTAGCACCATTACACTCATTATTCAGCATAGTGTTCTGGGGCATAGTTTACGAGATCGCAAGTGCAGCCGCCTGTACCCTAGGATACTATACTGGGTATGTTGACATGGGCTTCTGTGGAAAAAGCTGGTGTGGAAGCAATACGCCGTTCGCGGAACCACCACTTGCATTTGGAAGCCTGATCGCTGGTGTTATGCTAGGGGCATTCGTCATGACGATCTTCCACGAAAGAAGCCACATAGTTATGACGTTAAAAATGGCTTTTGGAGGGGTTAAAGATACGAAGGTTGAAGCTGAAGAGCCTATGTCCTATAGATCGGCGTGGATAATATTCATCGTCTCATTCATACTTCTAGTCGCTCTATTTGCATCAACTGGTATGAGCATCTGGGCGTCGTTTGTAATAACGCTCACAGGAGTCGTAGTCTGGTTCACGACAAGTCAGCTATGGGCGAGGGTGGGGGGTTCAAATGAGCCTGGCTATAACTTCGGGCCGGCTTTCGCAAAGATGCTCCTCTGGCCACCTACAGCCTATTCATTACCTGTTACATCCGCGGATACGAGCCTAGCTCAATTCTTCATATATGAGCCTGTTTCACACTGCCCCAGCAACCCCTGGTGTAGCACCTTCTACGCAGCTGTTGGACCATATAAGATGGCTAAAATGATGAACGTACATCCAAAAGGTGTGGTCAAAATAACATCCGTATCCTTAATCACCGCAATATTCGTCGCATGTATAATGATGATACTGCTTCCAGGCGTATATGGGAAAGGTGTAACCGGTTGCATTTGGGCAGGCAATATAGAGTTTAGGATTTTCGATATGTGGCATAGACCAGCTCCCCGTCCAATGATTGAGATCGCCCCGTGGATAAGTGGCGGCTTCATCTTCATGGTAATCATGAGCTTTCTACACACCAGGTTTCTATGGATGCCAGACCCGCTCATGAGCATAATAGCTTGGGATTGGATAGGCGGTCTTCACGGAATATGGATGGCAGCATTAATATGTAGCATTATAAAGTGGCTCGTTTTAAGAATCGGAGGGAGCAGACTGTACGAAGAGAAGGCTATACCATTTGCCGGAGGATTCATGCTCGGAGCAGCATTAAACGCATTGATAGCAGGCTTCGGAGCATTCATAGCATACCCACGTTAACACTATTTTTTTTAACGTGACGTATAAGAGAATCGGTAAATTCGTTAACCTTTTCTCTTTCATTGGAAGGTCTCTCATCCGACATATGAAGGTTTGCAGTATGCTCTTCCATTGGATTCAGACTCTGAAATGGGAAATTTGCTAATGATAGAGGGACAACTATTCAGCAATATCCCTGATATTGGGGTTATAGCTGTTGTCGTGGTAGCCTCAGTTGCTACAATATTTATGGTATTTATTCTCAGAAAATCCAACCGTGGCTACCGAGCGATTTCTCAACGAGAATCATCGATTCCAATTTCCGCCATTACGTTTGACGATTCTAGATTTTATATACTGCACTACATCAATGGGTGCTTCAGTCTCAATCTCATTGTTTAAAGACGATCGTTTAACCCTTGTGTTCTTTACTCACTCCCTTAGTGTAGGGCCTCTTCCTTCGACCATGTAGGGCATTTTACGGCTTCTGAAGGCGACTATACTTTCATCGAAATACATAAGGTATGTGAGCAATAGTCTCTTTCCAAGTTTTGTCAACGCAAACAATGGTATGGCTACTCCAAGTTGCATAAGAGCTTTTGACCCGACTTTCTCACGTATGATTTTAGATGCACTTCCACAAACAACGTCTGCTCCATTTAGAATTCTCTCAGCGTCTTCTTCTGTTGCACATGTATTGCAGACTGAGAAGATGGCTATTTGTGCATGATTTTCTTTTTCAAACTTGCGGATATGCTCTATAGACTTCGAGTCAAAGTGCGCTACCGTTACAGCTATACGTTTAAACCCTAACTCTAAGGCTTTGACAACACCCTTAAATTGATCAATTTCAGCAGTCGTTTCATTTAGAACGATTCCACTTCTACCTTTAATATGCTCGATTATCTCTCTGATGGGCGTGGTTTTCACTATTCCGGTTAGTCTTGCACCGATCTCTTGAACCAGTCGTGAGTCGTTGGATATGACTGTCCCAGCCCCTTCACATACTGTAACAGCACAGTCGATCAGCCCATCTTTCATACAGGTGGATATTATTTCAGAGGTTCCATATGGGACCACCATGGATGAATCGAAAAATCTATTCCTACAGCAGAAGCCGAAGCCTTTAATCTTCATCTCTACACAGTTCTTAACGACTTCTCTATCTATCTCCTTCACGCCGTAGAAGGCTTCAAGTAGAGGACAGTAGACTATTCTTGGTTCGGTTAAGACTCTTACATCGCCGTTTTTAATCAAAACCCTTGAACCGCAACAGTAAAACTCATGTTCACCGACTGTGCTGCTCAACATCACCGCCTCATTTAAGCTTTGATAGATTTATTAAGGTTTATAGCCACATGAATTCCTCCATAGCCTCTACTAATGCTTTTATGTTTTCTATGGGTGTAGGCGGATATATGCCAGCTATGAGCATGAGGCCTCCCTCTTTAAGGCTTAGGGTTTTAATAGCATAATGTATGTGTTTCTTAACGTCTTCAGGTGTGCCAAACGGCACGATCGACTGTCTATCAACATCTAGATCTACGCAAACCTTTCCCTTACAGAGGTCGGCTATCACATCTATTCCATTAACTCTATCTTGGACGTTTAAAATGTTCACGCCAGACTCTATGAGCTGATCTACAACCTCGACGACATGTCCATCGCTGTGCAAGTGTACATGCACACCCGCTCTTCTGACTTCGCTGAAAATCTTAAAGTAGCTCGGATATATGAACTCTCTAAATGTTCCAGGGCTTATAGGCATTCTATTCTGTGTTCCAAGGTCGTCTCCGAATGAGATGACGTCTAAGCTTTTAAATTTTAAAAGCCTCCTAACCAAGGCTAGGTTGTAGTTAGTCAACATATCTATAAGCTCGTAAAGCTGAGAGGGTTTACGTATGAAGTCTTTCATAAGGTTTGTAAAACCCCTTAGGTAGTATAGCCTTTGGAAGAAGAAGCCGTGAGGCATATTCCCTATTAAGGGTTCATCCACCTCTTTAGCCTTCTCCAACTCTTCATAGACTTGACTCCACGCTATTAAACCACCGCCCTCAACTGGCAATCCATCTTCAGGATCCGGTAATTGAAAGTGTTTAAACATGCTCCAGTCGCTAAGGGGATGTTTAACAACTTGACCTTGCAATCCTTGAATTGGGAAAGCCCAAATACACCCAAATGGGTCTGTAAATGTTTTACCAGACCTCAATATGCGCGGTTCACAGCAGTATTCGATGGAGCCCCGTTTAAATCCGCGGAAGATCAATGGATGGTTTAAGGCTAAGTCCTCCAGCCTCTCCCTGTATATGTTCCATACTAGCCAAGATATACTCAATCTACAAGGTATAAACTCAGGTCTTTTAAACTCCACAGCTCTTAGAAAGTTCTCCCTCCAAGACAGACTGGTTTTTCTAAAAAAATTCAACCTTTCACCTTCAACGGCTTCCAGCTTTCAACCGCTTTACTACTATGCTGTATTAGTAAGGTTGAGAGTTTAATTTTTACGATACGTGTTTAATTAGTCGTTTTCGTCCTTCCATCAACGACGTGTATGAGGAAAATTAATATCAATAATACTCCGGATTCTAGAACCGCCCCCTCCCATCTCAAGCTTAAATCTGGAAGTGAATTGAAATACTTAAATGGAGGTATAAAGTCGAGTAGGTTGAAGATGTTGTGAAAAATCGGCTCGTATTGAAAAATGGTTTTTTGAAGAGAAAAGAAGCTAGACGTGTGTAGAATAACCCAATCTAAGTCTGGAAGCATCGAGAATATCATACCAATCTTATACTCATCCCAGTATTTAATAATGATAAATACGCTTAGAAGCACTATTATCAAGTGATAGACCGTCCAGAATAGGTCTCCGAAGAGCGGATTAGGTGGATGGTACGTAAACCTCGCCAACTTATCTAAAACGCCGTGGGATATGAATGCTAAAAGAGCTGTGAGGAAATACCGTAGATAGGCTGATTTAACATTCTTTAAAATCTTTTGAATAAGTACTCCCATAACTAAGTGTGTCGACCCTTGCACAGTTTAAACGCCTCTAAAATGCCAGTATAATTAAAATCTGAAAACAGTTTACCTTCAAAATAAAAAAATCAGAAGTAAAATTAATATTTCAATACGAGCCATAGAGAACCTCTAGCTGGATTTATTGAATTTATCTTAATGAAAGGCGCCGGCTCATCTAACGATACTTTACCACGGTCTTCAGGTATTTCTAAGCGTGTAACCACGTAGTCTTCTGGATTTATTAACGAAGTAGCCTCAAATACTTCAATCGAAACATTACTGGATTTTGCTCCACTATGGATTAATAGAGCCTTCCTCGCAGACCCAGTCCAGTACCACTTTCCAAGTAGCTCCCTTTTAGCCTCTACGAAAACTCTATCTTTAAGAACTCCATAACTCCTTGGGTCGAATATGGAATGGTCTACGTAAACTGCGTAAATTTCATGTACATATCCCTCTCTTTCAGTATCTCTTCTAGTTGACCATGTATCCCTGAAGGATGAAAACAGTATCTTAGGATAACCGTCAGGCTCAGTCGTGTAGTGGGGATGCCCAATCTGTGTGAACGAGTCATCTACCATGAGGTTTGGCAGAATATCTCCCTCTAATAAGCCTATAACTGGTACTCCACCTTCAGAGTCAAGCCCTTTAACATCGCTGAGAGGCGGCCCCATAAACATCTTTAAAACCCATTTGCCGAATTCATCAGATTCTGTTATTACGGATATTCGAGGCATTAAGATTAAGTCTAAGACGTCGTTTCCACCACCATGCCAAGCAACCACTCCGTAATCTTCCACCCTCATTTTATCAAGGTCATCCACATCTCTAATGGCTAGGAGCTTTATCTTTTCTCCAGATGGGATTGCGGCTACGGCATCATGTAGGTACCCGTAAGCCCCCATGGGTTTAAATGGAACGCCGTGATCTCCTACATTCTCTAAAATCCGCTTAAAACCTAATCTATTCCAGTCAGCGTCGAACAGGAATATATACGCTTCACTATCCTGTGTAACAGTCACTATGAATTCTTCTCTCACGGGATTGTACACGCCTCTAACAGCATTCATCGTGTAGTTCCCAGGAATCATCCCGGACGGTAGAATCTTCTTAATTTTACCAGTGTCTACGGTTAAGTTCTTTTCTATAGGTGCAACGGCTCCTTCACGTTTTAAACCAACTGGGTCTTTCCATCCGGTGAATAGGAGCCATTTCTCACCAGTCGAACTGTTGAATACTGTGTAGGGTGTTCCAACACCTCCGGAGAAATCTGGAAAAACGTTTTTCAATTCTTGAGGTCTAAGCACTGGTACTACTTTCCCGAAACGTTTCATATAATCTCCTCAGTTTCTCAGTAAAGCATGTAGAGGTTTAAAAGCTTTCAAACTGAGGCCTTTTACGTATATATGGGTATCTTTCTAAATAATCCTTAGTTTTTACGAGGAATGCTGATTCTAAAGTCTTCAACCGTATATGTGGTAAAGACTTTAATATTATTTTCTTCTTAAATTGGAAAATGGGGAATATGTGTTTGCAAAGTAGGCTTTACAAGATATTTATGATTTTAATGCTTGTAGCATTCCTATCAAGGGCACATGTATGTAGGGCTGAAACGTCTAAAAACGTTTACATATACTATGATTCGTCATATCGCAACAGTTGGCTTTCAGTCGCAGATTCGGATACAATTGTAAAATTCGTGCCTGAGACGTTAGCGAAATACGGTATATCGTGTGAAATTGTAGACGCTAAAAGGCTTGCTGAGATAATTTCGAACCTCCAAGAAGCTCCTAACACAGTTATATTGATGGCTCAAGATGTGGCTCCAGATACCGTTTGGACGGGTGCACGCGACTCTCCAATACAGTTGTGGATTGAAGCCGGTGGAACACTGATATGGACTGGTGATTGGGAGTTCTACTATATCGGTTTCTCCAATTACACTAACATTCACCAGCCTTATATTGAAAATATCGTCTTCGGTATGATAACCGTTACGGCGTTTGCCGATAATACTGAAGTAAAACCCACAGAGCTTGGACGTAAGATCATGCCGAGTTTTGAAAGCTATAGGACTGATAGACCCGCCTATGCTTCAATTGCTGAAACCTTTGAATGTGAAATTTACGGGTTATCTGATGATGGGGTTTATGCAGAACCAGTTTTAATAAAGGTCGGTAAGGGGGCTGTCGTTAAGATATGTATGACTGGTGGGCGCGTCGATTCTACGACTCGATCAATTCTAATATGTGAATTTATCCTAAATAAGATATTCGATATGGGAGGGGTTAAAGTTGAGAAGCCTTTTCCAACAATCCCTGTAATCGTAGGAGTAGCAATAGCCGTAGCGGTAGTCGTATTGATAGTATACTTTATGAGGAGACGCTAAACTTACTTATCCTCCTCATACACCCTAAAGCCCATCAGCCTAGCCAGTTTTTTCCAATTCATTCGACCAGTCTCCGTAGAACGTTACTCTATGCCATCCCCATCTCCAGTTTTCAAGTATACGGTCAGCTTTAACTTCCACGGCCAGTTTGGTTCTACAGGCTTTCTCATCGTCGATGTTGGCTACGGCCTTACCTACGTGAATAGTCATGGCTTTTTCAAACGGGTCTACTTGAATCGTCGTCACGTATTCTTCTAGAGGCATTAAAGACTGTACAGATGCTCCACTCCCATCTTCAGCATGAGATCTTATGATGTAGGGGTTTGACGGCCCATTGGGACCATAAACTCTACTCGGAGCCACGCAGTGAGCATATACGATCCATCCCTTGGATAAATCGAAGACTGGGTCTGATATGAGGCCTGGTTCTCCAGTTAAATGTTTAATTATAAGCATCGCCAACGTAGAGCTTAAATCCGCTTCACAAGCACCGATCAATCCCTCGTTATTTAACTGGAAAAATCCTAGACATGGGTAAGCCTCCAGCCTATTTGAATACACTAAAGTCAAGCAGTCTATGGTTATGGCAATAGCTTCATTCTCATCTAAAAGCCTCTTCATGGCTAAGTACATCTTAGCCGCTTTGACAATTTCATCCCTACTCGGCTCTACTACCCTTAAGGCTTCACGTATCCACTTATCAGCCCACTTCTCCGCTTCTCCAACATCAGCTTCACGATAATACTGGTTAAGCCTTTCAGGAGAAACCTTTAAAACTTCAACGCCTAAACTGCTTTTAATAGCCTCTGACGCCTTCTTCACGTCTCTATCTGTTACAATGATAACCTTTGATCCTTTAATCAGCGTCAAGACTTTTATCAAGCTTAAAGTTTTAACAACATCTTCGAACTTTGAAGATGCTACAGCTAGTACGGGTAGATTTCTACTCCTAGCCCAAGTATACGTTGAAATGAGTTCCCCGCTTCCACAGTATAAGTCATCTACCAATATCGTAGGTTTACCCGTACCTACTATGGCGTATCCAGCTCCAACCCATATTCCAAGCATATAGACAACGTACCCGTCAACATCACTCGACTCCTTAACGATCTCTTCTCCATCTCTAGAGCTCATAGCGGTTTTAAAAGTAATGTTGAAGTCGGGTAGCCCCCTCTCTAAAAGGTTTATGAGCTCTTTTTTTCCTAGCCTCATAATCGTAGCCCTTGTAAGGCCATGTGGGAACATCTGAAGATGGATGTGAAAAGACTACGCAAACTTTACAACCCATATTACCATATTATTCGATAATGGCATAAAAGACTTACTGTTAAGACGCATTTAACCTTCATCAACTTCGATGGATCTAAGTACTAGGTTAATCTTTTAAGTAGTTTTAAACTAGAATTCCAGAAGGGGATGTAAATGATAAAAATCGGTTGTGCTGCGTACTCGTACAGGGATTATCTTAAAGATGGAAAGATGAGCTATGAAGATTTTATAGAGGAGGCTTATCGTATAGGTTTAGATGGTGTAGAGTTAACCCTTTACTGGCTCCCATCTAAAGAACCCTCATATCTTAGAAAACTTAAGAGGTTGGCTTTTTCACGCGGACTACCAATATCCTGTGCAGGAATATCTACAAACTTCTGTACTCCAGAAAGTTCGGAGAGAGAACGTATGATTAAAACCGTAGAAGAGGGATTAAGTATTGCTCGTGAATTGGGGGCTCCAGCTTTGAGAATTTTCGGAGGCTATACGCCTAAAGGATATACCGAAGCCGATGCGACTAATTGGACAATAGAAGCGCTTAAAACATGTATAAGCTACGCTGAGGAGAAGGGTGTTGTAATGGCTTTGGAAAATCATGGGGGGATTACGGCTAGAGCCGATAACGTTGTGAAGATTGTGAAGAGCGTAGGGTCGCCGTGGCTTGGGGTGAACTTGGATTTAGGCAATTATGCTGAGTCAACGTATGATGATATCGCTAAAACCATCCCATACACTGTCCACATACATGGAAAGGTAAGCATAACGGGGAAAGGCAGAGTCGACTATGAAAGGGTGAAGGAGATGCTTATAAAGGGAGGCTACAACGGCTTTATATCAATTGAATATGAAGAAGAGGAAGATCCGAAAACAGCCGTACCGAGGTTTGCAAAATACCTGCTCAACCTTTTCAAAGAATAGCAGTTAATTGGGGTGATTTAACTATGGCTGATGTAGTTAAAGTGGGTATATCTGGTCTTGGAAGAAGCGGTTGGAATATCCACGCCAATGCGCTTTCAAAATGCCCCAACCTGTATAAGATAGTGGCTGTAGCAGATGTTCTTGAAGAGAGGCGTCGTGAAGCCGTAAGCAGGTTCGGTTGTAGAGCATACTCTAATTTTGAACAGCTCATAGAAGACGATGAAGTAGAGCTTATAGTCGTAGCTACTCCAAGCTACTTACATGCTCCGCAAACCATAGAGGCTTTGAAGGCTGGGAAGAACGTAGTGTGTGAAAAGCCTATGGCCACAAGCCTTGCTGAAGCCGATGCTATGATAGAGGCTGCTGAGAAATCCGGTAGAATCTTAACGATTTTCCAAAACATGAGGTATGCACCAGGCTTTCTAAAAGTCAGAGAAGTGATTAAATCGGGAGTACTAGGCCGTATAGTGCTTATAAAAATCTTCTGGCACTTCTTCGGTAGACGCTGGGATTGGCAAACGCTGAAGAAATTCGGAGGGGGAGAGCTTAACAACAATGCTTCGCACGTAATAGACCAAGCTCTTCAATTAATCGGAGATGGAGAACCGGAAGTCCTATTCTGCGATCTACAGAGGACTTTAACATTGGGAGACGCTGAAGACCACGTGAAGATAATATTAGGCATCAGTAAATCGCCTACAATAGTCGATATTGAAGTCACCCGTGCATGCGCCTACCCTCAGAATACGTGGCTGATAATGGGTACTCAGGGAGGTCTTACAGGTACATCAACTTCATTAAAGTGGAAGTACTTCAACCCCGCAGACTTACCACCGAGGAAGGTTGAAACAGAGCCGACACCGGATCGAAGCTACAACTGGGAGGAGATCCCTTGGAAAGAGGAAATGTGGAATTTAAGTAAAGACCATAAGAGCAGTGAAATACTCTTCTACGAAGATCTGTATAAAACGTTACGCGAAGGAGCACCGTTAAGCATCACCCCGCAGAGTGTTCGAAGAGTAATGTGGGTAATAGAGAAATGCCGTGAATACTGTGAAAAACGTTATGCATAACTACGCCTCCATACCGTTCAATGAAATAAAAAGATTGGATTTTTTCCTTCAATTCTTATATTGTTGGTGGGAATAGCAAATAACTGCCGATTGCAGTAGCGAATACCTCTAGTACATATCCGAGCATGAATCCTCCAACAAATGGCACTACCCAATCTTCATAAAGCTTACTTCCGCCTATTTTTAGTATGATGGATTTAATTATGTAGGCAACTAATACTGGAACCCATGTACCATGCAACGATATAACCCAATCCCATGCAACTATTGAAAACAGAGGATCTGGTAGCCATAGGAATCTAGTGTATAGGTATCTCATTAAGACCATGAAAATAAAGCCTATGGCTATATACGCACCGACTTCTGAGATAGGTGCATCCACTGGACGGGACCAGTGAAATCCTTGGAAAGACTCATTAGTCGCTCTCCAAATGGGGGGCCAAGAAAATCTCTGCCCTCCAAATACACCGTAAGCTGATAGTTGAACGATCTTAGTTGAAAGCATCGATATAAATAGCGCTACAACCATTACTTTCAATACGTTTCTGGGGTTTATCCCTGTAAGTTTTGCCATCTTATAAGATGCTAATGTTGTATAGAATGATCCTCCCCATCCAGTCATAGACATGTGCCCAGCATACTCGTATATTAGGAAGGGAGTTAAGGCAACATCTGTAGATGTTACTTCTGGATAGTGTAATGTAGGCCAAGCTAGTAGTTTGAAGAAACCCGGAGTGAAGTTGTAGCAAGGTTCTGTTTCAAATCCAACTCGTCCCCAAAGTTGAGACATCGTAAACCATGTTACAATTCCCGTTAATGGTAAGACGAAGGAGATCCATGGCGATAGGCCTGTAATCGTAAAGAACACGATCATAGATATGAAGGAGACTATCAGTAGAATCCATGAAAATCTATATGATATGGGTTCCTCTAAGCTACTGCTAGTTTTTGTGAATGCGATTTTTAAAGTTTCCATAATGTAACGTCTCTCAAGAACTATTGTTATCACAAACAACCCAAGTATACTACCAGTACTTATTGCAAAGAAGTTTAGAGGCGGATCCGTGTAGGGTGTGGGGGTACACCAGTTTCTTCCACAAAAGCCCATTTGAAGCATACCCGTGTAAGCTCCAAGTACGGAGAACGATGTAAATAAGGCTATCTCTAAAACTAGCAAGTAGAACAGTATGCTCATTAGAGCATGTAAAGGTGCTAGTAGTAGAAATGCGTATAAAGGTGGGTGTTTGGCGAGGCCTAGATGCCAGGATATGTCTGGTGGAGCTATCCAATGCGATCCTGGACCGCAGGTATTGCTACGCCACATATATAAGTCTGGAAACCATGGGAAAAGAGTAGCCCCACTCAAAGGTATACCTAGCAAAATTCCAATAAGCATTCCAATAAGGAACGGCGTTTTAGATGGCCACTTGCCTTTAACACTGCCCTCTATGTTTACTATAACGGTATGTGCAAGTAATACATGTGGATATGGCACCATCTCAACATCAATCCATCTCCTCCTGAATAAACTTGCAAGTCCAATACTTACACCACCGAATAGTGCAACTAGTAGGAAATGCCAGATAATGTTGGGAGCTAGGTCAATCCACGGCATTTCTGCTATATTTCCCACGCCGTAGTGCAAGATCTCAACAAGCCTACCTGATGGCGCAACGAAGTCTGGGATATACTTGACCTGATAATCAGGCCCCATCAATTTAATGAAGACGAATCCTCCGTCCACTCCCCATGGATGATTGAAGTTTGCAAAATATGCAACCGCAAGGGAAGTCACGTATAGATATACTAAGTTTGTTGTTGTCAAGCATTTTCTTACATATGGAATCTTCATGAGTCCCATCACTATGACCAGTATTACAAATGGCCCACCCATAAGTTCAACTCCAGGTGTAGGTATAACGCTACTGAGATTCTGAGTACAACTTGCTACAGGCGGCAGAAATAATGCAAATAGGTCCCAGAAAACCGTTAAAACAATGCTTAAGATGGCGACCCATATGAGCGTCGTAGCCGTTAATCTCTCAACTTTATACCCGCTTTCCATTTTTCTCACAAATTTGGTTTTTCCCCTAGAACTTTTATTTATATTTTTTCGTTGAAAACACCCATCTTCATTTCAATCAGTGTTTTAAGGGAGGAAACTTTAACTAGGTATTACGGTTTCACTACTAATGCAGTGGTGTAAGATATATGGGTGTTAAAATTACCGTGATAGGTGCTGGCAGTCTGGTCTTCACTCCAAACATCCTCGCAGATCTTACGAAATCAAGCATTCTCGCTGGCTCCAAAGTCTGCCTCATGGATATAGATGAGGAGAGACTAAACCTCATGACTAAACTAGCCGATAGAATACTGCGTGAAAGAAAATCTGACATCATTGTTGATGCGACTACCGATAGAGCTGAAGCTTTGAAAAACGCCGATTACGTGATAATTTCGATATCTGTAGGTACCAATATTGAAAGATTTGACGTTGAAATACCGAAAAAATACGGCATATATGCTTCAGTTGGAGATACAACTGGACCACAAGGTTTTGCTAGAGCACTCAGACACATCCCAGTTATGGTTGATATCGCTAGAGACATTGAGAAGATTTGTCCAAGTGCTTTTGTACTCAACGTAACGAATCCGATGACTGCTTTATGTACGGCTATGCTTAAAACGTCTAAGATAAACCTAATCGGGCTATGTGTTGGAATCTACATTGCGAAGAGCTTCATAGCTAGGTTTCTAAACTTAGACTCTGAGAGCATAAGTGTGATCGCTGGTGGAATAAACCACTTTACGTGGATAAAGGAGATCTTCTTCAGAGGTGAAGATGTTTATCCTAAGTTTCACGAGACTTGGGAGAATGCCAAGAAGTTGTATAGTAGACTTGAAATGCTTGAAAAGTTTAGAGGACACTATGTATCCCTACTTCTATATGACAAATTTGGACTATTTCCATCACCATCAGATTCTCACGTAGCGGAATTTTTACCGTACTTTATAAGAGAAGATAAAGCATACGGCTCCTTCTATGGTCTAACGCTATACCCACAGGAGACGATATACGACCTCAAGTGGCGTGAGCAAGCTTGGTCGCGTTTAGTCGAATGGGCAACTGGCAAGGCTCCGTTAGATGAACTGTTTGCAAGAACATTCACGGAAGAAACGCTTGTAGTCAGAGTACTTGAAAGTCTAGCTTCTAAACGTAACGATTTCTACGAGGCGGTGAATGTTCCAAACATGGGCTCCATCTCAGACATACCGAGTAAAGCCATAGTTGAAGTTCCTGGAGTTGTAGGCAATATTGGTGTAAAACCTGTTCAAGTCGGCAAGCTTCCCAATACGATTACGGAACTTCTAAGACAGCAACTTACGCACGTAGATTTGACAGTAGAAGCCGCTTTAACTGGAGATCGTAAACTTGCGTTGCAGGCGTTATTGATGCACCCTTCAATACCGACTTTAGAAGTGGCTGAAAACATACTTGACGATTTAATAAAATATGAGTCTAAATATCTTCCGCAATTTAAAGTTTAACGGTTCATAGGATAATCTGCTAAGCGCTTCCAAGCATCCAGCATTATTCTTATACTTTCCCACGGTGTATCTGGAAATATCTGATCTATAGCTGATAGTATGAACCCTCCTCCCGGTGCAAGTACTTCGATGGCGTCTGCTACGGCCTTCTCAATCTCCTCTTTAGACCATAGCTTTAGTGTAACAGAGGAGTTCACCCCTCCCCATATACATATGCGATCTCCAATCTCTTTTTTAACCTGTAGTAGCTTCGCTCCTCCTTGAACGGGGTCCACACCGTAGAGGACATCTATCCCAGCTTCTTTGAAGAAGCTTAGAAGAGGCATTATGCTCATGGACATTATATAGCAGAATTTAAGGCCACGTCTATGAACGTAGTCGGCCAGCCTCTTAACATAGGGTAGTATGAACCTTTTGTAAAGCTTCGGCGGCCAGAAGTCTGCGTTTTCATACCATCCACGGTGAACTATGAGGTCTACTGCTCCAGACTCTATGGCTAACCGTATATATCTTATGTCCCATTCAAATATTATGTCAAGTATCCTCTGGATAAATTCGGGGTTCGTATAAGCGGCTTTAATTGTGTTTTCAAGTCCACACAGCCAATGTAGTGCATCCGCGCCGACGACTCCGCCTTCAACACCCTCTTCATAAGCCATTCCGGCTTCAACCAAAACACCATGCTTGTTTGCAAAGCTTCTAGTCTTATCGGCTTCTTCGAGGAAGCTCCTAAGCTCTCTATCTGAAGGCTCTGCAAGTAGACACGATAGTGGCTCTAGATCCTCCTCCCTCTCGACAAGGAACTTTATAGAACGGGCTTTCGGGATAACGAAATCCGTGAAGAGGGGTATGTCATCACCATGCGGCCAATCGGGCGTTTGACGTACAATACGCTTAAGGACACCTTTGGGCGTGTAGTACTCTTTCATAACTATTGGGTATTTCTCTCCGGGAGGATGGATCTTGCTAATTTTAGTTTTAACATCGGGATTGAGTGAAATGGGTACTTTTAAAGTGATGGTGTCGTCTATCCCAAGTTTCAATAGTTTGAGGGCGCGTTCAAACTCACTGTGCCAGCGGTCGCTCTCATCTACTAAGTACGGTCTTTCCCACCATTTAAGACATAACGGAACGTGGTCAGGCTCGTCTAAATTTATAGCTGTTAAGAGGCGTTCTCTCGAACTCAACTCTACTCTCAACATAAACACCTCCAAACCTCATTTTGGGAAAAACGTTCTAAAACTCTACGATCTTCTTATATTAATTTAAGTGCCTCTAACATTACGTAGAAATGCTATCTAACTAGGGACTTACTTGCCTCTTCAACAATTCTGTCTATTTCTCTTTCAACGCTTGGGTCTAAGCGCTCGGGTTCATGCTTTGACAGGATTTTACCGATAGAATCCCTGATCTCTTCTAGTTTAGCTGGAGAACCCTTAGACTTCCAGACTTCCCAACTCAGTCTATTGAAGATTTTCGGAAGCCAGAATTCGCTCCTTATATGCGTCATAGTATGCCTCTGAGAGAGGAAGCTTCCGCCAACACCCACCCTCTTTATGACGTCTAAAGCTACGGTGTCATCTTCAACCTTAAAACCCTTCAGTAAACGTTTAACGTAGCCAGCAACCTCATCATCTGCAACCAATTGCTCCAAACTACCGCCAATATCGGCGCCTATAATGCCTTGATGCCCGCTAAGCTCTGCTCCAGCTAATGCACCTAAAACCATAGTAGCCGCTTTCTCAGCTCCAGATTGGAAATCAACACTTTTGGAATCTGTTAAACCAACGTTAACATGTACCGTGAAACCGTAGTATTGACCTATCTGAACCATGGCTATGGCCATTAAACCCTGCTCAGGTGAACCGAAGGATATGTTCCCAGTTCTTTGATCGAGTATATGTGGTATGCCGCCGTATAGGATTGGGGTTCCGGGTCCTAAAACCTCAGCGATAACTACACCGGCCAATATTTCGGCATTTTCAAGAGCAAGCGTTCCAGCTAACGTTGCAGGTCCAGTTGCACTCGACATAACCATGGGTGCAAAACAGACCGGAATTCCATGTTCAACGAACAGCTTTAAGATTGGTAGACTATGAGAACTAAACTTTAACGGGCTTATAGGTTCAAAAAAGCCTAGGGATAGAGGCTTTTTACCACACGCTTCCCCAGTTACAGCCGTCCACATTTTAAAGATGTACTCAGCTGACTGGACTGAATATATCCAGGCGAAAAACGGCTTCGAAGTGTACTTGATGAGTGTTGCGTACATGTATACGTCGGCAAGTTGTGTGGGTACATCTTGCGGTACGAATAAAGGGCCTATGATATCTATATTTTCAAGTGCGTCTCCAAGTTTAACAGCATTTACGGTGTCTTTGAGCGTTGCCATCCTCCTTTCGTTTGCTAAAGGGTCGATGACATTCATCATACCCCCACTAGATAGAACTTTAAATTTTCCGTCGCCGAATGTTACGCTTTTATCGCTCCGCGAATATAGCGTGAAGCTTTTAGAAGCTTTTTTAACCATCTCAACAACTATACCTTCCGGAATTTTAACGATAGAGGTTTTAAAGTCCACTTCGCAACCTACACTCTTGAGTGCGTCGATTATTTCATTATTTGGAACATATACTCCAACTTCTTCCAATATCCTTAGAGAAGCCCCATGTATGCGCTCAATAGCATCCTCTGATAGGATCTTAAGCTTCAAAGTAGGCACCGTATATTTACCTTTTCAACGATCCATTTTAAATTGAGGTAGAAGATCGGCATGAACTTTTAAAAATTCATCCAATGTTTTTCTAGCTGCTTCGATATTGTGTACAACTGGGTCTATGAGTAAAGCCTGTAAAGCCTTCTCATAGGATCCTTCATACGCAGCCTCTACTGACAACCTTTGAATTACTGCTTGCGTATAACATAACGCATCTACTCCCGTCGGAAGATTTCCAATATGCATAGGATGTACACCGCTCCCATCAACTACAGCGGGCACTTCTACAACCGTATCTGACGGTAGATTCGATATTACACCTCTATTCGGAACATTGACGGCGTACTCGAAGTAACGTTTATTTGAAACAATGGCTTTAATTATGTTCACGGCTTGCCCCCTCTCACCACCAATCAACCCTGAGGACCTATAGCGTTCTATAGACAGTTTTCCAGTAGCTATATCCGCTACAGTTTCACGAATATTCTCAGACCATTTTTCGACGGCTTTAAGCCAATTCTCCCCCTTTTCTCTCTCCGGGACGATATCCCAAGCGTAAGGTATGTATTCACCTATATGTCCATCCGACGGAGAGGGGTAATATCCATATGTTAAACATAAAATCCTAGATAAGGGCTCTCCTGCCAATACTGGCTCTCGCTTAACATCATCTGCAGACTTAAGTCTATCGATAAGAACCGGATATGCATCTTCACCAGATTCTTTAAACCAGAGCTTCAGAATCCACGTAAAGTGATTTAATCCAGCTGCTAAAGCTTCAATCTGACGGCCTAAAGTCTTTGATAGCCACTCCATCCTACCGTAAATTCCAGGACACAACCCGACAGCTCTTAGTTTCGTATAACGGTTTATCGCATATGCCACTCTCGCCTCTGGATTCGAATAGTTCATGACGAACGCATTAGAGCATAGGTCTTCAACGTCACGGCATATCTCTAATACGAGTGGAACTACACGTAGAGTATGAGCTAATCCTCCAGGGCCTCCACATTCACCGATAACTTGTTTAATACCGTATTTATGCGGTATCTGGAAGTCCAGCCACCACCGTTTCATCCTCTCCTTCTCGACGGAAATTATCACAAAGTCTGAGCCGCTAAGCCCATCCCTAGTTCTTCTGAAAGATTCAATCTTTAGATTTGCCTTAAAGTATTCATTGAATCGCTCTGCTACCCTACTCATAACCTTAAGCCTTTCCTCATCCACATCTATTAACGCAATAGTGCTACCATGAAGCTCTTCCGAACTCGCTATATCATATAGCGTTTCAAGACCGAAGGAGGCGCTGCCAGCACCGACTAAAGATATCTTAACATCCATGAAAATACCTCCACACTTAGAAATGTTCCGGAAATATTTAAGCTTATGCGACGGTGTAAGAACTTCAATAGACAGTCAGAACTTAATGGTACGACCATCGATTCGGTACATCTTCTTATTAGAATAGAAAAGGAAAAAATGAGGCGTCGTTTTATAAAACTCTAGAATGGTATGAAGAACCTTACTACACCTATTGGATGAGCCATAACGTTTACCAAGGCTAAGCCAGCTAAGAATCCGGCAACGAATGGAACGCCGTAATTCTCATAGAGTCTACTTCCACCCACTTTTAACGTTATCCATTTAGCCACCCAAGCGAATACGAAAGCATTCCAGCTTCCCCACCAAGCTATGCCTACGCTAGGAGCCATGGCGAAGCCAAGTGGGTGTAAAGGCCACCATATAAACCTAGCCCTAAGGAGCGATAGGACCACCGTGATTAATCCACCTACGAACATTACCCCGAAGACTGTATCTGCAGTTCCTCCGAAAACGTACCGTTCAATAGAGCTGTCCCACATGTATTCCATGGAACATGTACCCCAGACAGTTACCCGGCTTGTACCTAGTAAATAGTAGATCCATACTCTTGCGCACAGCATTACTGGAATTGCCACTAAGGATGATATGATCAGTAGCAGGAAGCTACTCCGTATATTCACTTTTGTTAACTGCCCCATCTTTAGAACGCTCATGGTTGTATGTGCTCCGTTAACAGGACCGTTGGGTACGACGTTCCACCCGCATACGATGAATGCATGAGCCATAAACCACTCAGTAGAGTACCCTGAGGGTGGCGTAGGCCATATTATACGTAGTGGCCAACTCATCCATACAGCTTTTTCATGGACAAAGGGGCATCCGGCGATGCCAAGAGCATAAGTGTCCGTTATCGAGTGGAGGAATGTTACGAGTAATCCTACTAGGGCTATAGCAACTGTCACACCTGAGAAACATTGGTAAGCCATCATAAATATCGCGGAAACTAGTATTAGTAGATATATTGTCCTATAGCTGAATACCTCCCCGTTTGAGGGATTTCCCCGAATGGTTGCTTTAAACGTATCTGCCACGTATGTTCTCGAATGCCACATCACCATTAACGCTATAGCTACTATTCCACCCATAGATATGTAAGCCCAGTAGAAGGGTGGAGTCCAGTAAAGGGCTTGATCGTATATTGCTCTACATCCCCCGCCGGTCGTAAGAAGTCCAGTATGATATCCCAAAACGTAAGCCGCTTGATCAAGCACTATCATTAGAACCGTGAAAAATGTGAAGCTGAATAATATGTCTAGTGGAGCTAGATATAGTATTGCGTGTGCCAATGGGTCTTTCGTAAACCTGCCCCAGTGGACGATCGACTGCATAAGTGGGTCAGTTGCTGGTAGGCAGACGCATCCTACGGCAGTAGTGTTAACTTTATATCCGAATACGTCTGGCCACCATGGGAAGAGGTATGTGAGTAGAATCTGCACTTCTATCGCGAACCCTACTATAAAGCCTAAGATATAGGGTCTGACATCTCTCTTATCGGTTTTCTCTGCTTGGATGAATTCTACTGTTCCATAAGTAGCCAGTACGTGGGGGAAAGGTACTCTCTCGATATCTATCCATCTACGCCTCAATAGCAGCATGAGGCTTGATGTGAAGAACATGAACGTGTACATGTATAGTGTCCAGAACAGTATAGTTGGAGTCCAAGCGGCCCAGTTTACAGGTACTCCGCCGGGTACTATCCCTCTAACGACATCGTATGGAGGCATCCACCACCAACTCTCCATGATTGCTCTAAGAGGCTCAGGAGAGTATAAAATAGGCATTACATGTGCTACTGGATGCAATGCAAATGTAACCATATCTTGAAATCCATAATATGACATGACAAGCCCTATTATGTATACTGAGACTAAGGTGGGAGTGCTAATCTTTCGAACTCTTTTTAAAGGGTACATTAGAAGTAGTAAGAATACTGGAGCAATAGGCAAAGCAGTTGTTCTAGCGAATATACCCCATGTGAAGTGGCACATTAAGCCTAAACTTGTAATGTTGCAGAGAGCCATATCTATCGTTCCAATAATCGATAGGATCAGCGATAGTAGCGGTATTAGAGCCCAGTGTTTACTCTCGAATTCGAACTCTCCCTTGGAGGACATATCCCATAAAACCGCCATTAAACAATACCGAGCTTACTTATTAAAACTTTACTCCCCCGACCCCCCGTTTTGGGGATCCTCGGGGTCTAAGCCCTGCTTAACCGCGGAGTAGGTTCTCATGTTCAATCCCACCCGCTTGCACGCCTCCTCCAGGAGGAGGAGCGAATACGAAAGTATTCGCTTCATACTGTACTACAACCACAATACAGCACCTCCATAAATCTCCCTATTTTCTTAAAATTTACATTAAATTTATAATTATAAAATAAAATTTATATCCAAACCCAGGACGTGGCAACTTAACTTCACCGCCTCATGTGGTTGTAGTACAGTATGAATAGT
>CAYWZZ010000012.1:0-48736 GCA_964463005.1 uncultured Candidatus Bathyarchaeia archaeon
ATAGCCTCTTTGAATGCCAGTATTCTTAGAGGCCCCCTTCTACCTTCAATCTCAACTTCAGCTACGAACACTTTCGCCTTGACAATTCTACCATCGCCCAGCCTCAGCTCGGTCTCAAAGGGTGTTTCAATAAAGTATTTCTCAGCTACGTCAAGAGGCATTACTGTGAAGGGGCTTCAGTATCCACTAGCATCCTATCAATCTCTAATATGCCCCTCCCTCTAAACTTAGCCCTTACAAATACGTGGCCCATGCTTTCAACTTATATTCTTATTAAGAAGACCCTCCAAGTGCTTAATAAATCTGTGCTTTTATTTAATGAATGGCAACTAAACCCCTGCTCTAGATGGTTTCAAAGGTTCCGGCTGATGAATTATAGGATTGGAGAAATTAAGACAGATATTAAATGCTTTTGTTAAGATTGCCCGATGTAAGAGTTCTCCACAATGATCATCTAGATTCCTATAGGCTTCTCAGCTCATCTATGTGCTTTCGAATGGTCTTGCAGATCTCGCATATATTCAACGCGTCTACCTCTGGACTTTTAGATGTCGCGATTTCTTCTGCAACTTCCTCTATAATATCTCTAACATCGCTTATATCCATAAGTTTCTCAGAGAGCTTCCATCCACGTTTGAACCGCATGTAATGGCTTATAGCCGCTTGCGTAGTGCCTAAAGCTTTAGCGGCTGAAGTTTGCGTAAACCCATACTTTTCTATGAGCTTCCTAGCTATGAGGAATCTCACAGCTGGGATGATAAACTTGACGGATAATTCACATGGAGGTTTTAAACTCATAATACTCTAGGTTAAGAGGTTTTTATTACTATGTTATAAATTTTTGCAATTAGATCCTAATTGCAAAAACACTCTTTAAACCACATCATGTGCAACTGATACCTGAGGTTACCAAATATAACCCGTCTTTTACCAATCCAGCAAGCATTCTCTATTGATTCAATTTCAGTTGGATTATCATTAAAAGATTTGATGAAAAATTGAAATATCCGTTTTCCAATAGGAAAACTGGAAATTGTCTTTTCTAAGTAGTCGTAGCATTTTAGAGGCACTTTAGAGGAAGTTGAAGTTCAAACTTGGGGGGGAGGGCTTGGAGAATTTTGAGAAGGTCAGGTGTAGGATGTGTGGTAGTGTGAAAAACGGCGTATACTTGCAGAGTTACAATCTGAAGCTCTGCCTAGATTGCTTTCAGCTCTTCTTTAAAAAGAGGGTTCAAGAGACCATTGAGAGGTTTAAAATGTTTTCTAAAAGCGATAAAGTTGCAGTCGCCATATCCGGTGGGAAGGATAGCACGGCCTTAGCTAAATCTTTGAAGGAATTGGGGTATAATATACACCTCTTTCACATAAACTGTCGGATAAAAGAAGGCGACTATTCTGAAAGATGTCAAGAAGCGGTTGAAAAGTTTGCTGAAGAGGAAAACCTTCCCATTTCGATTTTAGACTTTAAAAAAGAAGTTGAAGTTGATGTAAAGGTAGCAGCAAAAATTATGAATAAAGAGGTGTGTGCCGTTTGCGGAATGGTGAAAAGGTATATTTTAAACAGAGAGACAAAGGATTTCGATGTAGTTGTCACAGGTCATACATTAGATGACGAAGCATCAAATCTTTTATCTTCCATAATATTCTGGAGTGAGTATTTAGAAAGACACTGGCCGGTGTTGGAGGAGGAGGGCTCTCTTAAAAAGAGGGCTAAACCTCTATGCTTAACTTTTGAACGGGAAACCAAACTCTACTGTGACATTTTAAAGCTTCCATATGTTAAAGATCCATGTCCCCTCAGAGGTGGGAAATACGTATTCTTCAAGAAAATTATCCAAGAAATAGAGGAGGAAATGCCCTCCTCAACAATAGGTTTCTATAAAGGCTTCTTGAAGAAGAAAGAGAAGCTCGGATTAGTAGCTAAGAAGGAGGCTCTAGTGCCATGTAAAAACTGCGGGTACTTAACTATAACTGAGGTATGCAGTTTCTGCAGATTAAAAGAGAAGGTTAAACAGTACCTCATTTCCAAGCATAATACAGTTTAGCCACCAACTATGGCAGGCATTATCGTTACCTCATCTTCATTATTAAGTACATGATCTTGCCTTACGGCTTTACCGTTTACGAGGACAACCTCCTGTGTTAAATCAAAACCTTTAATTTTTTCAAAAAGTCTACTTATAAGGTCTTTTACAGTCGCCCCTTCTTCAAGCTCCAATTCTAATCTACTACCGAGTTTTTGAGCTATAAAGCCGTACGTTTTAACCTTAACCTTCAAGCCTAGGCTATCTATACGACCAGTTTATTATAAGTTTTAGGGAAGGTTTATGAGCTAAGTAGTCGATCTTTAATATATGTCTCTATCACCTTCTGAACTCGAACGTTATGACAGGCAGATTCGTATACCCGGCTTTGGAGTGGAAGGTCAAAGGAGGCTTAAGAATTCTAAGGTAGCCGTTGTTGGAATTGGAGGGTTAGGCTGTGCGGCGGCTACATACCTCGTAGCTGCTGGAGTTGGCAAGATTATCCTTATAGATAAGGAGAGATTTGAACTCAGCAATTTAAATAGACAAATTCTCGGATACCAGCGAGACCTAGGAAGGCTTAAAGTAGAAGTTGCAAAAGCTAAACTCGAAGCGTTTAATCCTGAAGTTGAAATCGAAGCTGTTCCGATTGAATTGTCTGAAAAGAATGTAGAAGATGTTATAGATGATGTAGATGTTGTCGTAGATTGTCTAGATAATTGGGAAACACGCTTCCTCATAAACGACTACTGCGTTCTGAAAGACATCCCCCTTGTGCACGCAGCCGTATCAGAATTGTATGGTCAAATAACGACTATTCTACCTAAGAAAAGCCCATGTCTCAAATGCATCTTCTATAAAATCCCAGTTGCACAAGCTGGGGCAATTCCAATACTTGGAGCGGTTCCAGCGGTATTGGCATCTCTTGAAGTTGTAGAAACGATTAAACTACTGACTGGGATTGGAGAACCTCTAATTGGAAGAATGATCTTCCTAGATTTTAGGAGAATGATCTTCGATACGATTCAGTTATCTAAGAGAAGTGACTGCCCTACTTGCAGCGTCAAGTTAAAATAAGACTTATTCTCTTCTGAAATTGAGAATATGAAGGTTAAGATTAGGTATTTTGCTTTTCTAAGAGAGCTTACGGGGAAGCGGGAGGAATTAATCGAATTAGAAGAAGACACGTCTGTTGGAAAACTCCTCGAAACGCTTTCCGCTAAGTATGGTGAGAAGTTTAGAGATTACTTATATGGAGTTGGCGAATTTGAAGGCCTAACCCTCAACTTTCTACTGAATGGAAGAAATATTTCTCTTGATGAAGGATTCAACACAAAACTCCAAGATGGAGATGTTTTATCGATCCTCCCTCCCGTAGCCGGGGGATAGGTACAATGTGAACTATTCGCAACCGTTCAATCTTCTCAAATTAAGCCCATCTCTACATATTAGTAGGAGCTAGTTTTCTATGATTCAAGTGTTGGACTAAATGGTAGTTTGTAAAGTGGATGCGCTTCTGAGACATTATACATTCCACGGTGTACGATCTACTGCGTGAGGTAATTCTACGTAAACTCAATCGGTGCTTAATGAGACTCATCCAAACAATTCTTCAAGAATACGGAAAGCTTCATCCTCATTCGCGGCTTCAACGACAAGCCTACCGCTCTTCATGAGAAAAGTGAGAAGACCTCTACCCTTTGAACACTTAAATACAGTACTCTCTAAAACCTTCAAGCTGTCACAGTTTTCCTTAAGCTTATCAGCGACAAGCTCGATGAAGTCGCGCTTAACTCTAAGAATAGCAACATAATTAGGCCTTGAAGAACATTCTTCTTGGCTGATGCTTTCAAAATATCGTCTAAGTCTTCCAAGTATGTACAAATAACCGTTCAAGTCTAAGTTAACTAGTCCAAAACTATGATATTAAGGTTAACTTTGGGGAAAGTTTTTATGGAAAACATGGATTACTTAATTTCTATCTTTAACCATCGGTATTGTATTTACCCTTCAATCTTTCTGCGTAGAACTCAACAATCTTCTTCATGAGTTTCAGTAAGTCTGTTAATATCGGGCGAATGGGCCGGGCAGGACTTGAACCTGCGACCACCCGCGCGTCAGGCGGGTATCCTAACCAACTGGACGACCGGCCCTCAGATAAGGCTAAGGACTATTTACTGTTTAATTTAGACAAAGTTATAAGATTTGCGATGCCAACGTTCAACTGAAGACCTATTAAGATAATGCGTAAGGATAGGCTGTTCTTAGCTTTAAGGTAAAGGATGGTGGAATAAAAGCTTTAGTCTTCAAAAAAGTACTGGTTTACCTTGACTTAAGCCTTTTAGCTATTATGGGTGCTGTTGTTATCTTTGATACTGGCCCGGGTATTGAATCTGTTCCTACGACTTCTTCAATTCCTGCTTCTTTTAAGCGTTCTAATGCGTTTTCAGCTAGCAGTGCATGTGTTACACCTACGTATACTCTTCTAGCACCTTGCTTTTTGAGTATTCTAGCGGCATTTGCAGCTGTTCCACCCGTGCTTATGATGTCATCTATTATCACTACGTCTCTTCCTGAGACGTTTAAGGCTTTTTCAGATGTCACTATTTCACCAGTATATCGGTTCCTCCTCTTCTCAAACCAATCGTAGTCTGTCTCGGCTACTTTAGCAGCCACCTCTGCTCTTTTAAGCGCAGCCTCCTCATCGTCTGGTGCAATGATTAGAGGTTTTTCAACACCTTTCGATAGGAAATACTTCATTATCTCTTCCGCTGCTGTTAAATTGTAAGCGGGTATACGGTAGTAGCTTAAGACCTTTAAATTATGTACATCTACAGTATATAGCTCTGAAGCCCCAGCCCTTTGAATAGCCTCTGCGAGTATTTTAGAGCTAACGGCCTCACCGGGTAGATACCGTTGGTCTTGACGGCTGTAAGCTAAGTATGGTGCATAAACTATGATACTTCTGGCTTCAAGTTCTCTGCAAGTTTCAAGTATATATATAAGCTCAATTATGTGCTGGTCTTGAGGTGGAGGTAGGCTTTGAACGAGTAAAATGTCCTCGCCTTTCACATCTTCCAATAATCTAAAGTAAAACTCACCATCTGGGAAGCGTTTGAATTGGGTTTTAATCAAAGGTGCTTTAAGCTCTAGAGATATGTTCTCCGCAAGTTTAGTAGAGCTCGGCCCACCAATTATACGCATAGACAACACCTATCTAAATCGACATAAATAAGATAGACTCGACTGTATTTAATCATTTCCAGTAGTTACCCGACTTAACTCTCACAGAAGATACATTTATATTTACGAGGCGTTGCTTGTTTAACAGCTGGAAGGTGGATTCATGGGTGAATTGGACCTCCCTAAATGCTTCTGGTGCAATAAGCCTATAAAACCCGGAGAGTTAGCTGTAAAATTTCCATGTCCAAGTTGCGGGAGAATCACAATATGGCGTTGTGAAAAGTGTAGGGTTTTAGCTAAACCTTATAAGTGTCCGCTCTGTGGTTTTATAGGTCCATAGAGTGGTGATCGTATGGCTAAGGTTTTAGTTAAGCTAAGAATTTTCCCTGAGAGTATAGATCTAGATCTAAAAGAGCTTACAAGGCACATATCTGAACATCTACCTGAGAACTCTAAAATCGAGGGATTTAGTGAAGAGCCTATAGCCTTCGGTTTAAACGCTCTCATATTGTTAGTTTCAATGTCTGATGAAGAAGGCGTTATGAATAAAGTTGAGGAAGCTATTAGGGCAACTCAAGGTGTTAGTGAAATTCAAGTAATGTCTGTCAGTAGAGCTAGGTGAGCTCTTGCACTTAACTGTAAACCCGCTCTTCATAGATGAATATAGATTAAACTGGTCTCTTAGATATCTTAGAGAAGCTAAAGTAGACTACGAATGCCTGAAGTTCCTCACAAGTGAAGAAGCATACATAAGCTTAGGCTCAACAGCCGTTAGAAAAGCCCAGACGGCTTTACTATATGCTCTTGGAGACCCAACATCGGTCTATAATGCCATAGTCGCCGTTGTAGATGGAAATGTCGAGGCGCATGATAGCTTAATTGCTACTCTGGCTTCCATGGAGAAATGCATACGGAGCATGATAGATAATGCGCGTACATTCCCAAGAGAGATGTTCATCCGACTAGTTGGAGAACAATTATACATAGCTGAGAGGCTCCTAGAGAAGATCTTTGAAGTATACGGTGGGTGAACGTTTAAATTTAGCAGTTTAAGTTTATAATTCGGGGATGAAGAAACTGACCTGCACAGACAGCTTTGGATGATGAGCTGTATCTCCTCAGACCCCCTACTAATCATCCAGCTTAAGGTGTAGAAGTATGAAGGTTAAAATTAGATTCCTAGGTTTTTTAGCGAGGCTGTACGGATGTGAAGAGGCAGCGGTGGAAATTCCGGAAAACTGTACATTGAGAGATCTTATGAAAGTGATAGTTAAGCGGAAAACTAAGTTTAAAAATGCAGTTTTAAACAATGAAGGTTTTAAGGAAACTGTGTTGACTTTAATAAATCAAAAAGACATTGGGGTTTTAAACGGTTTAGACACTAAGCTTAAAGATGGAGATGAAGTAATCTTCATACCAGTTTCGCATGGAGGTTAAATGCGGTCTTCTTCACCCATAGCCCAAGCTATCCCGCCGAGTATATGCTTCTGGAAATACTCCGTCCTCCAGAGTTGCGTAAAGTGTCCGAAGGCTGTATAGAATACCCTCCCCCGGCCGTAGTTGTGACACCAGGCTAGTGCATAATCGTTGTCTGGACGCGTACCCTTACTTAAATCTACAGAGCTGTTGTCAAGGCTTATAAGTACATGCGTCTTCTCCCTACTCCAATCTCTAAACGTGTACACTTCTTCGAGGACTTTAAACCTTTTAGGGAGGTGTTTAGTTGAAGGGTGAGCGTTGTCTTCAACTATTACATATACTTCTTGTGTCCATGGATGCCCGTTGAAGTATCCACCCAGCATCTTACCGTATTCTGGAAACTTGTAAAACGTGTCTGTAGCGTTATGCACACCTATGAACCCCCCACCGTTTTCGACAAAACGTATCAGAGCACTCTTCTGCTCTTCACTCATAGGGAGTTCACCTGTTGTCATAAATAGGACAGCGGCGCAACCACTAAGCATTTTATCATCGAGTTCAAAGCATTCCTCCGTCGCATATACTTCGAAAAGCCCAGTATTCTCTCCAAGTCTAGTTAAAACTTCAACTGCCGTTGTCAAATAGCTGTGTCTAAACCCTGCTGAATGCGTTAATACAAACAACCTGTTCTTACGGCTCATACAAACCATATTTCAAATAAAAAGACACTAATATATAATAATATTTGCGCTTACTATTCGCTACGTTCAGGTTTAATATTCTGTTTAGTAGCTTCTATAAACTCTTCTACAGACTTTAACATCTTAGGTTTAACTCTCCCAGTAATTGAGTATACCTTCTCTAGAAACTTACTGATTTCATCCGAACCAGTTAGTACATTAATTTCTATGACGAACCTCCTCTTTTCACCAGGTTGAATGAATTGTAAGGTGCTCCACTTCCTCTCCTTATCCCTACCTAAGACTAGACAGTTAGCTGGCTCCAACCCTACTACATAAGTACCCTCGCCCATCATCTTCCACTCTATAAAACGGTTAAGTTCACTCTTCCTGTATTTGATGTATACTCCTAAACCGTCCATAAGCTTTTCATTCACTATGCCAGCGTATGCATATCCATTGCTATCCACCGCCATGTCGTGAAAGTAGACTTTTTCCCTAAAATCTTTAGTTGGACTTTGAAACCTATCGTATTTTTCAGCCTCATCTTCAGCATCTTTATCTCTTGGAACGTAGAGTGTAGATGTTGAGACTAAGTACGCATATTCATCTACGAGGGGGAAGCCGAAGTTTAAGTGGTATAGAACCATTAAAGGCTGAACATTCCAACCCTCATTCACCACAAGGTCTTCGATTACCACAGTTCTAGTTCCGAGTTTAGATTCAAACTTACGCTTCAAAATGAGGTTTGGTCCGAAAACCCTAGCTTCTCTACAGATCCCCTCGACAACCATGATGTAATCGTCTCCATGCCAGTAGCCCTCAACCCTTGTAAGCTCAGCCGGAATATAGGATATACGTCCGTGTAGACCAAGCTCTTCACCCATATCAACAGTAGGTGCTCCAAGATACGTTAGACCACAGGTTGTGAGAAGCCCTCCGAAGAATCCACGAAGCCATCCGAAGCCTTCGGGTTCGAAGAATGATGGAGCGATAAAACCGGTTGGGCTTATCCAAGCTAGGGGTATACCCTTATACTCTGCATTGGCTATATCCAACCCCCTGTCCACAACTATACGTAGATCAACTTCGCCAGTCTTCATGGAAACGACTCTAACACCACGCTCTATACCGTTCTCCGCCTCTATAAGCTTAATTCCTCCGACCTGATTTATGCTACCTATATATTTGAGCAAATCTTCCCGCTTAAACAACCTACCGTACAGGTAAACCAAGCTGTAAACACCTCCAACTATAATAATGTAGGATTAACTAGTCCTTAAACGTATGTAGTCAAATACGTCTATTCCAGCCTTTTTAAGCAATTCATAGAGGGTTTTAACAGGTAAACCTACCACGTTGAAAAAACATCCCTCTATTTTCTCAACAAACAAACTCGCATATCCTTGAATAGCATATGCACCAGCTTTATCAAAAGGTTCGCCAGTGGAAAGGTAGAACTCTATCTCTCTATTCGTTAACGTTTTAAATTTAACGTTGGTCTCTTCAACTGCTGTAAACTGAAGCTTCTCAGGGACCAATACGACAGCAAGACCTGTAACGACTAAGTGCCACCTACCGCTTAACGCTTCAAGTATACGTTTGGCATCGTCATAATTCTTTGGCTTTCCTAAAACCCGCCCGTCTAACACTACAACCGTATCAGCCGCAACTATGCACCCATAATCAACCATGTCTGAGACACTCCAAGCCTTAGAAAGGGCATTGTAAACAACCAAACGTTTAAAATAACCATGAGATTCCTCCACTTCTTTAGGTTCTAATACCGTGAATTCAAAACCGAGTTTTCGAAGGATTTCTATTCTCCTTTCAGACTTTGACGCGAGGAACAATCTTCTTTTGCAAGTTTTACTCATGGTAAACTACTATTATCATGGGGACATTTATTAAAAAGAGTTTCCATCTTAAAAGGAGGCATGAAGCTTTTATAGATCTACTTAGCTCCTTACCCATCTCTTAACAAGACAAGCTGAAGCAAACAGTTCAAAGATGGTAGAACTTAAAGAGACCTAGTGAAATATTCCTTCTAGATTTAAAGGCAAATTGTTTCTAAGCTAATGCGGGGGGTGGGATTCGAACCCACGTAGGGCCTATGCCCACGAGGTTTCTTTTCTCGATTTTAAGATCTTGAGCCTCGCGCATTTAACCTAGCTCTGCCACCCCCGCATTAGAATTTCATAGTAGTTGCTCTTCATAAACTTTAACCCTTTTAACGTAGTGGCCTAACGTTATAAGACTGTTGCTGTATATTAAGGGGGAAGCATATCGACCTAAAACCTTAAAGAGCTCTGTATCGCATAATTACTGTGTAAATGAATGTCTAAATGGGATAATCTACTCTATAAGCTTGCTGAAGTTATAGCTGGTGGGGATGGAGTTAAGATAATTAAATGTCTTATGGATAATAGAAGTATGAGAGACGATGAGCTAGCGTTGGCTTTAGGCTTAAAACCGAACGTGGTTAGGAGAATCTTATACCAGTTTGCTGAAAACTCCATAGTAACCGTCCAGAGGTTTAGAGATGAAAAAACCGGCTGGTACTACTTTAAGTGGATGATTCAACCTGAACAAGTTGAACTATACCTTGAAGATCAAAGGAGAAAACTTCTCAAACGGCTTAAAGAGAGACTTCAATACGAGAAAAGCCATGAGTTCTACTCATGCCCAAAGGGCTGCGTAAGATTGACATTCGAAGAAGCAGTTGAACAGAATTTTACCTGTAGCAGTTGCGGAACATCTCTACAACATGAGGACAATAAAATGATCATAGATCGTTTGGAGGCTAAGATAAGAGAGTTAAGCGAAGAGAGACATTAATACTTCTCGTCTCTGCTTAATGGTTTTATTGAAGTATTTAAAATATACAACTACAGAGTATGAAGGAGTCTGTAAAATGCCTCAAAGCGATAGATGCAGTATTAAGTTGAATCAGAGAATTTACGGTTTATATAGTACTCAAGGTTTGAAAGTCTTAAAGAAGCTATTAAATTCCTTAATGAAACATATTAGAATACACGTCTTAGAGTACTTCATAGAATCTGATGGGTGGGTGAAAGTATCTCTTGAAGGTGAAGATTTAGAAGTTGCTTTAAACATATTATCTACTGTAATTGGTATACTTCCGGAAACATATTTAGATGTCTCGAAAGGACGTATATTGAAGTGTAGGGTTTTAACCATCAAGGAAAATGGTTTATATGTAGATGCTGGTTTGAAAAATATAACGGTAACCGTTCCAGCAACTATTTTAAAGTCTCAGGTATTCGATGGATGTGATGTACCGGTTGAGAAGCTTGAAAATCTATACATGCTCTACAGGGACTTCCCAGTTGAACTATACGTTAGAGATGTTCATAAGGGTGAGGTCATTTGCGCACTATCCTGGAGGTGGCTTAATTGGATTGAGGAAATAGCCTTCTCCGGACTTGGCCGCATATACATCGCTGGAATTGACTTGGACACAGTTGAAAGCGTTATTGGTGGGAAAACATACCGAGATTACGTGTTAGACTGTATACATCTTGGAGTCCTAGAAGTCCTACTCCTAGTAGATCCTCTAGTAAACCCTTACGATCTTTCCAATAATATTGGAAGGATTTTGAAACCCAGTATATTGATGTCTTCAAAGCCTTTTAAGGGCTTCCGGAAGCTCTCCTACACTTTTCAAGACGAGGTTTGGTTTAACACCGCTCCACCTTTCCAAATCCCTTAGACTCGTAGCTCCAGTTAAAACGAGTACCGTTAAAGCTTTTATTTTCCAACCAGCTCTCACATCAGTATCCAACCTATCTCCAACAACTACAGTTTCACAGCCTTTAACTCCGAGCTTTTCAAGCGCGATCTCCATAATTATCCGCGACGGCTTCCCCACTATTAGAGGTCTTCTACCCGTTGCTTTAGATATGGCTGCAACTATCGCACCAGCCCCTGGGATTAATTGGTTTTCAACAGGAACCGTTGGATCCGTGTTCGTAGCGATGAATTTAGCCCCTCTGTATATGGCTTGACAGGCGTTTTTAAGCTTCTCATAGTTGAAGTTGAAGTCTAAACATGCTACTACAAACTCTGCCTCATAATTTTCCCTAAGATTTAAAACGGTGTGTCCCATCCTTTTAAGCTCTTCTTCAAGAGCTTTCCCTCCTACGGGCAATACTTTAACTGAGCCATATTTTTCAGCTAGGTATATTGAAGTGGCTAGACCTGACGTAAGCACTTCCTCCTTCTGACATTTTATACCGATCCTGTTTAGCTTAGCCGTATATTCTTCTATAGTCTTCGTAGCGTTATTTGTGAGAAACATGATTTTAAGCCCCATTCGCCTCAACTCTTCCAGTGCTTTTGAAGCACCTTCTATAGGGGTGTCTCCTCTATATAGACATCCATCTAAATCGAATATTGCGGCTTTAAACTCCATAGTTTCACCCTATAAACCTACTGGGGTTAAATTTAACAATATGTTTGAGATAATAAATTTAGGATTTGCACCCTTGGAAAAGCTTTGATAATACAATGGTGTTTACAGTATACACTAGCGTTAGCAATGCATACGTTCCGCTAATATTAGACTTCATATATGATACTTACGTCCTCCCCTTTGGCAATCGCCTAATGCGTGCTGAAAAATTCAGAGACTTTCTTGGAGAAGGCTTGAGGTTTTCCATAGTATTGGAAAACGGCTTCATCCATGTTGAGGTTAGGGCCTTTAAAATACTGGAGTTTACAATATCTTGGGAGGGTTTAATTGAAAGGTCCCTGATAGATAGAGTTAAAGAAGACCTTATAATTGCAGTTAGGATGTTTGAGGATAATTTCCGAAGGTCTTCAATCTTCTTTACGTTTGTTGAAAACAGTAGCCCTATACCTGAGAGGTTTAAGGCTAAGACTAGGTTGATTGAACGCATCTTTACGGATAGTATGATACTGTTTTTCGTAATATTTCTAGCGATAAACATGCTCATATTTGCAATAAGTCCATTCTATGCTCCAATAATAATAGTGCTTTTCCAGTTCTGCATACTCCTCTGCTCGCATAAGATAATAATGAAGCTTGGAGATTGGAAGGTAACGAGCTTAAGTCAAAACGTGACGGTGGTTCAATATCATCTTTTCCCAGAAGAATATAGAGTCGTTTTGGATATGATTAGAGTTAAGGGTAGGGATTGGCTTTACCAGATTAAACGTGAAATCTATGAGAAGACCTTAGCTCAAAATAAAAGCTTAGACCCAAACGTGATAGGCGAAGTCCTGCAGAGGAATGGCATATTCTTCAGACCGGAAGACCTTCAGATTAAAACGATCAACGTCTACAAGCTCATCAAAGAGGCTAGTGAAGAATTCAACCTCCCCATGCCGCGCATAGTGATTTCCAACACAATGATACCAAACGCTGCAGCCTCCGGTATTAGCCCCAGATTTGGAGTAGTCATGGTGACGGCTGGTTTATTAACAGCTCTAGAAGAGGGTGAAGTTTACGCCGTGTTAAATCACGAACTCAGCCATCTTAAAGGTAGAGACCCGGTTATACTGTTCACTATATCCGCTCTCGAATACCTATTTAGACTATACGTTTTACTTCCAGTAGCGCCCATATTGTTCTTCATACCCTTCCTATACTTCTTCTTAGTGATGGGCGGCATATATTTCATAGGGAAGTTCCTAGAGGCTAAATCGGATTTAGAAGCAGCAATTAAAACTAAACAACCTCAACTGTTGGCAGAGTCTCTCAGGAAAATAGGTTATAACAGGCTTAGGCTTGAAAGGTCTCCAGAATTTAGATTTGAATCTTGGCTGGGATGGGATCCGCATCCTCCCATCTACTTTAGGATAAATAGGCTTGAAAACCTTAGAGACTTAGATAATATAAAACATCCGCTTCTGAGATCGATCTCCGACGTTATTAAAGGGTTTATAAGCTCCTTCTAAACGAATTCTTAAATATGACGATTAAACGGTTTATGTTGTATTAAGAAAGGTGGTAGAAGATGGCTGAAGATAGAGCGAAAAAATTAGTCCTTTGGTTTGAAGAACTCGGAAAGGAAGATGTTCCATTAGTTGGAGGTAAGTGTGCAAATCTAGGTGAAATGATAAATGCTGGAATACCAGTACCGCCGGGGTTTGCAGTATCAGCCTACGCGTATAAGCTCTTCCTCGAAGAAACGGGCATAGCTGATAAGGTCTATTCGATCATAAGAGAAACCGTTAAAGACCCTAACGACCCAAAACAGTACGAAGAAGCTTCTGCAAAGATTAGACGACTTATAGAGTCTACGCCAATACCAAGCTCGATAGAGAAAGCCATAAGAGAGTATTATAAGATGCTCAACGATAGGGTAGGGGCTGTTGAGGCATTTGTAGCAGTAAGATCCTCCGCTACCGCTGAGGATTTACCCGATGCTTCCTTTGCGGGACAGCAAGAGACTTTCTTAAACGTTAAAGGTAGCGATGACCTCGTTTACTATGTTCGTAAATGCTGGTCTAGTTTATTCACCCCTAGAGCAATATTCTACAGAACTCAGAAGGGCTTTCCACATGAGAAGGTTCTGATAAGTGTAGCTGTTCAGAAAATGGTAAATAGCAAAGCCGCAGGGGTGATATTTACACTTCATCCAGTTACAGGAGATAGGAGTAAAATCGTAATCGAAGGTGCATGGGGTTTAGGAGAAGCCGTAGTATCAGGAGCGGTGACACCAGACAGATTCATAGTCGATAAAGCTACGCTTAAAATCCTCAGTAAAGAAGTTGCGGAGAAAACAGTTGAGTATATAAGAGACCCTAAGGCTGGTAAAACATTGCATGCCGAAGTCCCTCCTGAGCGTAGACGTATACCGTGTTTAACGGACGAGGAGATAAAAGAGCTTGCTAAGCTCGCTAAGCGTATAGAAGAACACTACGGGAAGCCTCAAGACATAGAGTTTGCAATAGATAGAGACATGCCGTTTCCTGAAAACGTGTTCATAGTTCAGTCTAGGCCTGAAACCGTTTGGAGCTTTAAAGTCGAGGAGAAACCCGCCGGAGAGGCGCCAGCGCCAATTGAGAAACTCGTACCAGTTCTCAAAGGTTTGCCTGCCAGTCCAGGGATATACGCGGGTAGAGTTAAAGTGGCTTTAGACCATCAGGAAGCCGCTAAGGTCATGGAGAAAGGAGATATACTGGTTACAAAAATGACGAACCCGGACTGGGTTCCCTACATGAGGATGGCAGGTGCGATAGTAACTGATGATGGAGGTATGACTTGCCACGCTGCCATAGTTTCAAGAGAATTGGGAATACCTTGCATAGTTGGATCTAAAGAGGCTACAAAGGTTCTTAAAACTGGCCTCCACTATACGATTGATGCAGCATCAGGCGTTGTCTATGAAGGCATAGTTGAGTCTTTAATTAAGCCCGCACCTAAAGCCGCTCCAACAGCTGCTGCGGAAGCAGTTATGGCACTACCGCAATGGGCCATATATCCTCCTGTAACGGCTACGAAAATATACGTAAACCTCTCAATACCAGATGTTGCAGATAAGGTTTTCAATGAAAGCCATCCTGATGGCGTTGGACTGCTTAGAGCTGAGCACTTAATGCTCAGCGTAGGCAAACATCCGAGACTTCTCATAGAAGAGGGTGGAGCTGAAAAAATGATTAATGCCTTCGCTGAAGGCATTAGAAAAGTTGCACAAGTCTTCTTCCCAAGACCGGTAGTATACAGATTCCTAGACTTTAAACCAGATGAGTTCTTATCGTTGCCTGGCGGTGAGAAGTATGAGAAAGAGGCTGGGCACGTCGGTCCCAATCCTTTGATAGGTTATAGAGGAGCTTTCAGATATATTAAGGAGCCCGATATCTTTAGACTTGAATGCCGAGCTATTAAAAAAGTCAGAGAGGAGTATGGTCTTAAAAACGTATGGGTTATGGTACCGTTTGTAAGAACAGTCGAAGAGTTTAAGAACTGTCTTAAAATCATGGAAGAAGAGGGGCTGAAGAAGGGACCTGACTTCAAAGTTTGGATAATGGTTGAGGTGCCGAGTACAGTCCTACTGATAGATAAGTTCATTGAGGCTGGCATAGACGGTGTGAGTTTTGGAACAAACGACCTTACAATGCTCATACTCGGCATAGATAGGGATGATGCATCCGTTCAGGAGATTTACGATGAGAGAAACTTAGCGGTTTTAAGGGCTTTAAGTCATGTAATAAGGCTGTGTCGTAAGCATAATGTAACTACGAGCATTTGTGGACAAGCTCCTTCAAACTATCCAGAAATCGTTGAATTCCTAGTTAAAGAGGGTGCTACAAGTCTATCTGTGAATCCAGATAAAGTTATAGAGACAAGACTACTCGTAGCGTCTATAGAGAGGAAGATTCTACTAGAGAAGCTTGCGGAATCTAAGAAGGATAAACCATTCTTTGAATTCAGCTGGTCTGAGGAATTAAAGTAAGCCTCCAAATTTTTAAGCTTCAACGGCCTCTTTTTTATTGGAGTAATCTTGCCCAACCGTAGAGGATTTAAGGAGGAAAGGGAGCTCGTTAATAAACTTGAAAAATTAGGCTTTGCCGTTTTAAGAGCACCAGCTTCAGGCTCTGGAACTAAATCTGACAGGCCTGATATAATAGCGGGGCGAAGAGGGTTCTGCATAGCATTGGAGGTTAAAACAACCAACCGTAGGGTTTTATACGTTGGCTCGGAAAGTTTAGATCAACTCGTCAGATTTTCTAATAGATTCGGTGCTAATCCCTATCTTGCAGTTAAATTTAAGAGGTCAGGTTATGGTTGGCTCCTTTTAAAACCCGAGGACTTGGAAAAGAGTTGCAAATACTATAAGATAACGTTAGAAGAAGCATATAGGAGAGGCGTCTCCCCCGAGGCCATTCTATCAACTAAACTTGAAGAATTCAAAGAGGCTTGACCTATGTCTCTAATGGATGCTGAAGATATAGCCGAATTCATAGCTTTAAAATATGGAAACGCCGCTAAAATAGTTGAGATAGGTGTTGGTTTTCAATTTGACGTAGCTATTGCCCTGAAAAAGAAGCTTCCAAACGCGTTAATAGTCGTTGTAGACGTAAACCCAGATGCCGTTAGAGAGGCAAAAAAACTGGGTTTAACAGCTTATGTTGATGATATTTTAACACCTAACATGAAAATATACGAGGGCGCGTCGCTCCTATACTCGATTAGACCACCGCCCGAGTTGATACCGTATATTTGCAAAACTGCTGAAAGGCTTAAATGTCCACTCATAATACGCCTCCTTTCCGGAGAGCCTATAAACTTACATCATCAACCTGGGTGGCGTACAATAACTTATGGAAAGGCTAGGTTACATATATTCAATGAGTAAATTTAGGATTTTAAAAGTGGGTGAATTTCGTCTAAAGTTTAAACACGTCTTTCCGATATTAAATTTCAAACTGGCTTGGAATTTAAGCTGAAGTTTAATATTTTTAGAAACAGTCCACTAGATTAGAGAAGAAGCTTTTGCTGAGTCGTTTTTATTTTTCCATAGTTTTGAATAGGAACATTTTTCAGAGAGATAAGTGGAAGGTTATTACGATATATCATGGTTAAGGTAAGTTGTTGCTGGCTTTACGCCATCAGTAAGTACGGTTATCCTCCGACTTTAGATAATATGTTTAAAGCATTGGAAGAGATTTCAGATATGGGCTTTGAATACTCAGAGATTGAAGCTTTAGGTTATGATAATCTTAGAGAGATTCTAGAAAATAAGCGTAGGCTTAAGGAGCATGTGGAGTCTTTAAATATAAAGATCATAAACGTCTGCTCAATCTTTCACGATATCATTTCTCCGGAGAAAGCTGTCAGGAAGAGGGCATTGAAGGCGTTTTCCGAAACATGCGAGCTCGCCGTTTATTTGAATTCTCAAATGGTGCAGACCGATACTTTCACACCTCCCCTAAAGTTTATAAGTGAAGTCCCCTACAAAGAGGCGATAAACTTTGGTAAAACCTTTAAAGTAGATGTTGACCCCGACTTCAACTGGAAGCTATTTTGGAGACTGCTTGTAGATACTATGCGTAAGTGTAACTGGATAGCTGAAGAGTATGGTTTAAAATTCTGCTTAGAACCTAGGGTAGGTGAGTCGATCTCAAATACTGATGCTATGCTCAGGCTCGCCGAGACCATCGACAGCGAAAACTTTGGAGTCGTATTGGATACTGGGCATTTACACGCTCAGAAGGAGATTCTTCCACTATCTGTAGAGAAGCTTGGGAATCTCATAGTTTACGTTCACGCTTCCGACAACGATGGTAGAGACAACTATCACCTAGGTATAGGTAAGGGAACGATAGATTGGATAGGTGTTTTAAAGGCTCTTAAAAAACACGGGTTTAAAGGCTTCATAGGCCTAGACATAGGTAACGTGCCAAACATAGAGAGAGAATACGTGGAAAGTAAGGCTAAACTTGAGCGTCTTATAGAGGAGGTAGGTCTATGAGTTCAACGCTCTATAATGGTTAGTTGAAGTTTATCTCCATCTTTAGAGTAGACAGCTACATTCTCCAATCCCATATATGGGTGTGCAACTATCATAATTATCCATCCATACGCATTGTTTAAATCTTCAACTGAAGGGCTTAAGGCCCCAGATGGATGGCTGTGGACCGTTCCAACTATGGAGAAATCTATGGGGAGATAAGTCAATGGTATTATGGAAAAACTCCTACCGTATGTTGCTAAAGGTGGTATAAGAACCTCCTTAACGATTACATATTTCCTCTCAACCCTCCCCCTTAAGAGGAGTATAGCTTCCCTTGGGTGAATCATATGAGCATAAGTCAATATGCTATCGAAGACCCTTCTTGATATTTCAACTTTTTTCAAAATATCTCTCCGGAAGTTTTTCAACGGCTTCTTTAATCCTCTCCAATCCCTCCTTTATACTCTCCATAGAAGTGGCATATGAAAATCTCAGATAACCCTCTCCACCATAGCCGAATGCAGACCCATGAAGTGTTGCGACTTTAGCCTCCTTGAGAAGATATTCTACAAGCTCAGTATCCTTTAAGCCTGTACGTTTGACGTTTACGAAGGCGTAGAAGGCTCCCAAGGGTTTTCTACATTTGAAACCCCTGATCTTATTAAGGCCGTCTACTATTGTATCCCTCCTACGTCTATATTCTTCAACCATCTTCTTTATGAAGCCCTGCGGGCCTCTAAGCGCCGCTATTGAAGCCTTCTGTATAAATGAAGGTACGCAGGATACTACATTGTTTTGGAGAACTATCATGTGGTTTATGAGCTCCCTATTAGCTGCAATGTAACCTACTCTCCAGCCAGTCATAGCATACGTTTTCGAAAGACTGTTTATCAGAATAGTCCTATCCTTAACATCCGGTATTGAAACTACGGATTCGTGTTTAAACCCATCGTATATGAGTTTATGGTAGACGTCGTCTGTTATAAGAATCAAATCGTGTTTTAAAGCTAAATCCGCTAAGCCTTCTACATCGCTTCTAGTAATTATGGAGCCGCATGGGTTGTGAGGACTATTTATGATTATTGCTTTAGTTTTAGAAGTGATCTTAGACTCGACACGTTCAGGTTTTAATCTAAAATCCTCCTCCTCTTTCAATTCTACAAAAACTGGTTTAGCGTTTAGAAATCTAACGACGGACTCATACGCGGGGAAGCTTGGCGTAGGTATAATAACTTCATCACCCTCTTCAACTACGCTAACAATAGCATAGAATATCGCGGTTTTTCCACTCGGCGTGACAATGACTTCTTCAGGAGTATATTCTACACCAAACTCTTCTTTAATGCTGTCGGCGATTGCCTCTCTAAGCTCAGGTATACCTGGTGAAGGTGTGTAGTGTGTATAACCTTCTTTTAAGGCCTTTATAGCGGCTTCTTTAATGTGCTCCGGAGTGTCGAAATCCGGCTCACCTATTTCAAAATGTATGATATTAAAACCCTGTTTTTCAAGCATTTTAGCCTTCTGTAGAACGAAGAAGGCGGATTCAGCCTTCAGCCTTGACATTCTATTCGCAACGATATGTCTCATGGGGGCACCGAACCTTATTTATGGTTAAATAGGAGGCTTATAAAATTTTGTCAAATATTTAAAGATATTTTAGGAGGGGAAAGGTTAAATTGTCCCTCTATCTTCTTTTTTCTAACGTGGTGTCTACTGATGTCCGGAGAAGTAATCCTTCGGGAGCTTAAAAAGCAGGAGAGTGAACTTTTAGAACAACTTAAAAAGCTTGAAGAAAGGAAGGCTCAGCTCGTTAATGAGCTTTCTGAGCTTAAGAAAAAGCTTAACGATGTTAGAGACCAGTTTAAGCGTAGTAGAGACATTTACGACTCGTATAGGCTTGAGAAAGACATGGCAGACCTCTCTAGGAGAATGGCGCCAGTTGAAAATGAGCTTTCAGAAGTTGAGATGAAGATAAGAGGTTTACAGAGGTCTTTAAGTGAAACTAGGAAGAAGATCGAGCATTTAGAGTTTCAGCAGAGGTCTAAATGGGTTAGGGAGGATTGTGGCTCCCAAACACAAGTATAAGGTTTTAAAGCTCAAATCTCCATATTGGAAGCCGGGTTTCGACTATGAACGTTTTTTAATTTCAAAAATTAAACATGTAGTTAAAAATGGAGATATAGTGGTTTTATCTGAAAAGGCAATTTCAACCGCTCTTGGAAACTTAGTAGATGAGGCTGAAGTTGAACCCAGTCTAACGTCGAAGTTTCTAGCTGGTTTTTGGATGAGAAAGGTATGGGGCTATCTATTGGGACCTCTATGTAGGCTTAAACCTGAGACGATAAGAAATATCAGGAACTACCCCATTGAAGAAGGCTCTAAGCATAAGGAGACCGCCCTTAGGGTATCAGGCCTACTACAAGCTTTAAAACCGTTCTCCGAGGGCTGTCTAAACGTGGTGAACCTGCCCTACTCATACGCCGCCCTACCTCTTGAAAACGCATATGAATTGGCTGAACGCATAAGACGGGCTCTGTTAAAGTGTGGCAAAAAGATTTCCGTAGTGATATCTGACAGTGATAAAACGTTCTCCCTAGGGCCGATACATCTCTGCTCTAGACCACGTTGTGTAAAGGGCTTGATATGCCTTGGGCCTCTAGCGTATATAATAGGGGCTTCCTTGGGTTTAAAGGCTAGAGCGACCCCAGTCGCAACTGTCGGCTGGACTTATTCTATAGAAGATTTACTCGACGTCTGTGAGATCGCCGATAGAGCTAGGGGGTACGGAGCTGGTAGAAATATGTGGGAGGTTGCTGTCAAATTTGGAACTGGATTTACATCTATAACTTGGAATATGCTCGAGAAGATCCCCCATTATCCTGTAGTAATTCTACGTAGGTTTTAAAGGGGAGAAACCAACATATTTTTTAAGGACTCTATATTTTTCAAATAATTGGTTTAACTGATATGCCTATCAGAATAGGAATTATTGGGAAAACGAATACGGGTAAAACCACGTTTTTTAACGCCGCTACTATGCTTAGTGGGCGCATAGATAAGTTCCCCTTTACCACTAAAACGCCTCAACGCGGTATCGGTTATGCTAAGACGTTGTGCGTATGTAGGGAACTCGGCGTGAAAGACAACCCCAAAAATTCCATATGTATAAACGGCTGGAGATTCATACCAATTGAAATAGTAGATTTACCTGGTTTGGTGAAAGATGCGTGGAAAGGTAAGGGTCTTGGAAACGAGTTTCTATCTGTAGCTGCTCAAACCGATGCTTTAATCCACATGGTTGATGCCTCGGGTAGTGTGGACGCCGATGGGAATATAGCGGAGCCTGGAACAGGGGATCCCATTCAAGACTTCTACGATATTGAGAAAGAGCTCGTTATGTGGATAGCTAAGATAATTGCGAGCAAGAGAAAGTATATTGAGAAGACGCTTGAGACGCGTAGAGATACGCTTAAGGGTGCTTTAGCCTCCGTCTTAACGGGTTTAAAGGTGAAAGAAGAGCACGTGGCTCAGGCTTTAGAATTATCTGATACTAAGTCTAAAGCCTTCCATGATTGGACAGAAGATGATCTATTGAAATTCTCAGAAGCGTTGAGAAAGATTTCTAAGCCTTCTGTGGTTGTAGCCAATAAAATGGATATTCCAGTTGCCGAGGAAAATTATAAGAAGATGGTTGAGGCACTCTCACCAATACCGGTCATACCAGCTTCAGCTGAAGCCGAGCTCATTCTAAGGAAAGCTGAGAGGAGTGGATTAATAAGCTACATACCCGGTGAGGAGATTTTCCAAGTTGCAGACCCATCTAAGCTTAATGATAAGCAGAAGTGGGCTTTAAACTACATTCAAGATAGAGTTTTAAATAAGTGGTGGCAGACGGGTGTTCAATTTGCGATAAATGTTCTAGTTTTTAAAGTACTTAGGATGAACGTCGTATATCCAGTTGAAGATGAGAAGAGGCTTTCAGATAAACATGGAAATGTTTTGCCAGATGCATTCCTCATGCCCTATGATGCCACGGCATTGGATTTGGCTAATGAAATACATACAGAGCTCGGTAAAACAATGCTATATGCTATAGATGCCCGTACGGGTTTAAGACTGCCTAAAGACTATAAGCTTAGAGACAGGGATATTATAAAGATAGTTGCAGCTTCGTATAGAGGCTGATTCTTTTAAATTTTTAAAATCAACTGATTTCTGATTAAAACTATGATCTAAACAGTTAAGTATTTACTAAATCTCCACCTCAACATTTGTAATTAAACCTATGTAACTTCATGGTAGATTCTCACAGTCGGAGGTAGACCTTGACATATCTAAAACTACCTAAGACTTCACAGGTCTTCCATACGCTCAGACTTTTAAGTGCTCCTAATGCGTTCGATTATTCCGATGAACTGCACATTGCAGTCAACACGTATAGGGGATGCCCGTATAAATGCGTCTACTGTTACATCTATGGGTATACAGTAGCTTTAGATGTCGAAAACCCTTCTACGAAGACGCTTTTTAGAAGAAGATTTAAAAGAGATTTAGAAGCACTTGAAAGACTAAACTTCTCGAAGTGTACTATGTATATATCTCCGAGCTGTGAGCCTCTTTCCACAGAACTTGAAAAGAAATATGGAAATACACTCTATGTGTTAAAAGCTGTTAGAGAATATAGTTTCATGGATTTGGTGATTTTAACCAAAAACCCCTCTCTCCTGCTTGAACCCGAGTACTTAGGAGTCTTAAACAGGAAAAATACACGGGTGGAAGTTTCAATACCTTTTCTAGATTCTAGGTTTGAAAGTTATGCCCCATCACCATCTGATCGAATAGAGGCGGTATCTAGTTTAATTAAGGAGGATTTTAGAGTTTATCTGAGAGTTGAACCCGTCACCCCGTCTTTCGGTGGTATAGTTGGACAATCTAAAGTTGAATTTAGATTACTGGTTAGTAAGGCAAAAAAGGCTGGAGTACGTAAAGTTATCTCTAGATGCCTCCTTTTACCTATAGGTGTTTGTAAAATTTTTCCAACATTTTACAAAGAACTTAAACCGTATTATCAGCAATATGGGTATAGAAATGGTACGTATTACGTACTCGACTGCTCCGTAAGGCTTAAGCTCATAAAACCTCTTTACGATGCTTGTAAAATCTACGGAGTTGAACTTTGGGTTTATTCAAATGCTACATCTAAACATCCGACACTTGTTCACGCGGATAACATTTATCTCTCTTCTAAGCAAGTTATTTAATGGCGATTATAATGGTCTTAACTAAGACCGAGTATAAGTTGGCAGTCGAAAGAGCCTTGGAGTTTTTCAGGAAAGCCCATATAGCTATTAGAGAAGATGAAAAGCAGAAGCTTGAGGTTACGGACTTCGGCCTCAGTAGGCTTTATGAGATAGGTCTACAGCTTCTCGTATATGTTAATACGGATAGATATTGCGCTAAGGAGCTCGTACTCTTCCCTTGGCAAATATGCCCAGAGCATAGGCATCCACCAGTTAAAGATGACCCGGGCAAGCAAGAAACCTTCAGATGCCGTTGGGGAACTGTCTATCTTTATGTGCCAGGGGAGCCTACTCCTAATCCCTCCTTTAGGATACCGAAGGATAAGGAGAAGTTTTTCACAGTTAGACACGAAATAATTCTTAAACCTGGTGACCAGTACACAATACCTCCAAATACTCTGCACTGGTTTCAAGCTGGAGCGGATGGAGCGGTCGTTTCAGAGTTTTCAAGTACAAGTAGAGACGAGTATGATATATTCACAGACCCAAGCATAAAACGCTTCGTAGAAATAGTCGACTACTGATTAAATTTCACAAAACTAGCAGTTTTACCAACTCGTAAGGTACTGATTAAGCGAATTAACCATATTGGAGACTTTACCTAATAAATTGGTTCTGAGGAATAGTCGTTGCAAATAGAAAACCTCACATCATAAATACGTAGGGGGTTTCAACGCAAGCCTAATCCCTGTTTAAAGACTTCTCTAGAGTATGCAGTTTCACCATCATTCCACATAATTTCATTCCTTCAATGGCCACATCACTATTGCGACGGCTTTAAGTATAAGCTATCGCTTAGTTTTTTAAGTTTCTTAACCCTTAAATATTTTAGAATTGTGTGCATATGTCTGTTAAAAGTCTCGCTAAAGCATTACATAGCATTATCATGGAGGTTATAGTCTTCACGTCCGGAGTTAGACTTGCAGAAGTCGATAGTAGTGCTGCAGTATCTCTAGCTGGAGAGTGCATAAAGCTCGTCAGTGATGCTATAGCCCAGCTTGTTAATACGACTGAGAAAGATGAATATGTTGAAGAAGCACTTAGGGAGTTGGAAAATTCAAAGGAGTTATTCAAGTCCGTTATTACAGGAGAACGGTCTACTCAAACCATTAAAAGATGCATCTCTTATGGTTTGGAGGATAGAAATATCTTCATCTTAGACTTAGCTCACAGCCATGTTCACAAAGCAATAGACCTTCTGAAGAAGTCGAAAAACTGCAACCTATATCGTGATGTGTTAGAGCTCTTAACGACAGCTCGGAGGGAGTCAGCTCCTACGACGTTGTATAAGCTTGCATATGAAATGCATAAGAGGGGTGGCGTTTGAAAAGTAGGTTCTTTAAACTTCTCTAAGCTTAATATTCTTTCTTAAACCGTCTAGTTGGATCTTTAAAAGAGCTCCCACCTCCTCCTTCCTAACGCTTGTAGTAGTGCCTTTAGCTGTACAGCATACAGCTCCTGAGGCTGAGCCTAAGATAAGCCCATCAACGATTTCTTCAATTGTATAGTTTTCCACATAATCTGGCTCTTCAACAAGCTTAAGTATTAAACCAGCGCAGAAGGCATCCCCTGCACCCGTGGGGTCTACGACGTTCACTTTAAAAGCAGGCATCTCTATGAGTGTATTTTTGAAAATCGCCATCAATCCCTTATCCCCCATGGTTATTATTGGAAACTTACAGCCAAGTCTTTTCAGGGATTTTAAAGCGTTAAAAGCATCTTTTTCCTCTGTGATTTTAGAAGCTTCCAAGAGATTGCAGTGGAAGATGTCACAGTGCGCTATAGCATTTCTAAAGAAGCCCCAATCCTTACCGTATGGAGCTACTATATCTAGAAAAGTTAAAGCTCCAATATTCCTAGCATTTTCTAAAACCTCTGGCAGGCTGTAGTCGAATTCACCGAGCATGCCAGCTCCACCGATGTAAAATACTTTAGGTTTAAGTTCCTCAACTACCTCTTCAACGAAATCTCGGTCTAAGAAGAGGTTTGAACCAGCATCGACGTGGAATCGTCTATCCTCTCCTTTAACGACGAGTATTAGGTTTTTCGATGTGGGCGCTTCAACCCTCTTGAGTCTAACATTAACTCCCCTCTCTGTTAAAAACTTCTCTACAAAATCTCCAAATACATCGTTACCCACTACGGAGGCTAGAGAGACGTCTCCGATTTTAAGCCCAAGTTGAATAAGGTCTATTGATACGTTGCCAGCATGTCCTCCGAGTGTTACAGCTATTCCACTTGGGACGTAAAGGAGTTCACCCTGATCCGCAATATGGGGAAGTTCCGCAGCTATTATATCGACGACGAGTATACCAGTTGTTAAAACGAGCAAAAATAACCCCTCATTAAAAATTTTTGATACCATCTTCATTTAAAAATGATTTGGCCATAAAGCTTAAACTCCTCCATCAATGAACAGCAGACCTTATCGTAGAGACTCCCAGACTACGTTTAGCGGTTTAAGTCCTCTAAATGCCCTCAGAACGTTTTCAACACAAAATTCCGCAGCCTCTGTGAAGAAGTTTACAGACCAGCTTGCTTGATGAAGGCTTAATTGAACTTTCCTAATTTTGAGCATGGGATTATTTTTTGGAACTGGTTCTATACTCCATACGTCTATATGTGCAGATTTAAGCCTACCGCTTTTAACAACCTTATATAGTGCTTCTTCATCTATAATCGCCCCTCTAGAGGTATTTATAAGTATGGCGTTCCGCTTCATTATATTCAACTCACGCAATCCTATCATGTGTCTAGTCTCATTGGTCAGAGGTATATGAAGTGTAACTATGTCTGAGGTTTTAAGTAGTTGATCGAGTTCTCCAACTCTTTCAACGCCGAATTCTCTAACAACTTCTTCTGAAACGTAAGGATCATATACGACAATTCTTACTTTAAAAGGTTTAAGAAGCATGGCGACTTGACGTCCTATCCTACCGAAGCCTATTATACCTACAGTCTTACCAGTCAATCTTTCAGATAGTACCTTAGGTCTTTCGCTCCACTTAGCTTTTCTAGCCATACGATCCCTTTCTCTAATCCTATGAAGTATCGATAGGATTGCCGCTAACGTAAATTCTGCCACATCTAAACTATTTATACCTGGTATATTGCAGACGTATATTCCCTTGCTCCTACATAATTCTACGGGAATATTGTCGACACCAACTCCAAACTTTTGAATAATCTTAAGCCTCTCCGTCTTTTCGATAGGTTCAGCTGGTATTTTCGAATCTGCTACTATAACTCCATCAAACTCTAATAGCTTATCTTCGGGCACATATTCGTGAAAAACTTTTGAAACTTCAACTTCTACACCGAAGCCCCTTAAAAGCCTAGCCATTTTATCATGCATAGGTATCGGCTCAGTTATATAGACTCTAGATTGCTTCAACTCTTAACACCTAAGAGGAGTATTCTCATTTTCAGTTTAAGGTTTAACATTAAATACTCGTTTTTCATCTATATGAATATGAATTGGAGGGATTTAAATCCCTACTTGTGAAATCTGCGGTAAAAATGTAGTAACGCTCACTAAAGTTCTAATAGAAGGCGCAGAAGTTTCAGTGTGTCGAAATTGTAGTAGACTTGGAAAACCAGTTTTAACAATCTCAAAGTTGAGAAACCTAAGTAAACCCGCATTTGCAGTTAGCGTTCAAACGCTTAAACCTCCAAAACCGTTAAAGACTTCAAATAGAGATATTGAGAAATCCATTGAATCTTACACTCTAATTGAAAATTACGGACTTTTGGTTAAAAGCGCAAGAGAACGTATGGGTTTATCTCCTGAAGAGCTCGGAGTTAAACTCGGTGAAAAAGCTTCGGTTATACGTAAAATAGAGCAGGGTAAGCTTAAACCGGATAACGTGCTGGCGAAAAAACTTGAACATTTCCTTAAAATCAAGCTTTTAGTGTCGTCAACTGAGATTAAACCTGTAAGCGTTTCCAAAGTTGAAGACGAACGTGGTTTAACTATAGGAGATCTTCTTAAAGGAATTGTTAAGGAAACTGAAGAATAGTTTAAACATAAACTTGTAGGTGGATCTAAAATTGTGGTTAAGGTAAATTAGACGAATATAAAACCGTCTTGAGGCGGTTTAAGTGAAAATCTATGTACTCAGACTTGGACATCGATCTGCGAGAGATAAACGTATAACTACTCACGTGGGGTTGATAGCTAGAGCTCTTGGAGCAGACGGGATGATACTATCAGGCGATAGGGATGATAAGGTTATTAAAAGTTTAGAGAAAGTTGTTGAATTGTGGGGAGGACCTTTTGAAATTCAATACGTTGAAGATTGGTATGGTTTAATTAAGCGCTTTAAGAAAAATGGATGGGAGGTTATACACTTAACCGTTTATGGTCTTCCAATACAGGATGTAATAGATTCTATAAGAGGCACAGATAGAGATAAACTCGTAATAGTTGGCGCTGGTAAGGTTCCGAGAGTCGTTTATGAGCTTGCAGATTGGAATGTAGCGGTTTCTTCTCAACCCCATTCTGAATGTGGAAGTTTAGCAGTTTTCCTCGATAGATTTTTCCAAGGTAGAGAGTTGACGAAGGAGTTCGAAGGATGGAAGCTTAAAGTCATCCCTCAAGCTAGAGGGAAAAAGGTTATTAGAGCGGATTTAAGCCATAAGGGGTTTAAAGGTTGAAGACAGGCATAGTATTGGCAGGTGGATATGGTAGAAGAGTTGGAGGAGTTAAAGCCTTAGCCAGTTTAAACGGGAAGCCCGTAGTAACTTACGTGGTTGAACGTTTAAAACCTCTAGTAGATGAACTTATAGTCGTCGTTAAAAAGCGTAGTATAAGTTTGGAGGAAGCCTTAGAAGGCTATGGGGTACGTATATGTGAAGACTCTCTTCCAATTCAAGCCCCCCTAGTGGGGCTTCTGACCGGCTTTGAAAACTCAAACTCTGAGTATGCCATAGTATCACCGTGCGATTCTCCAGCGGTTGATGGGATGGTTGTACGTAGACTTTTTGAAGAAGCTTTAGGTTTCGATGCGGCTATACCGATGCGGAGTAATGGATTCATCGAGCCGTTGCATGCTGTCTATAGGGTTAAACCGTGTATAAAGGCTTCTAGAAGCGCTGTGGAGGACGGTTTCCTAAGTGTTAGAGCGATGATAGCGAGGTTAAGTAGAGTAAGGTATGTGAAGGCTGAAAACCTTGGAAACCCTAAACACTTTCTAAACTTAAATACGACTGAAGAATTTGAGGCATTAGCCTTTTCATGTTAAAACTAAGCGGTGTAGAGCCTATAAGGTAAGCTTCACACCGTGTTTGAGAACTTCCTGTTGAGTTTTAATGGCTCTAATGTAGAGGTTGGAGGTATTCACCTTTTACAGTACACTTTCACTGGACAATCTGTGCATCTCTTTTTCTTACAGTACTCTAAGTTTAATCTTACAAGAGCGGACTCGTAAGGCTCTATATTCTTCAAACCTATACGTTGAGCGGTTTCCACAGATATTTTAGATGGTTTAGGTTTAGCTTTATCCCATACGCCTCTAAGCTCCCTTAGGAATATGTTTACTGCGACCGGACCAATACCTTTAAATTCCTACAACCTCCTCTCAAGGTCTTCTGGACTACTTGCCTTTGCGTAGAGTTCCTCTAGACTCCCATATTTTGTTTTAAGCTCCTCCATTATTCTCATGAGGTTCGTAGCAGTTGAGAAATCATATCTAACGTAACCACCTGAATCGAGTACTTCAACTAATCGCTCCCACTTAGCTTCAAGTATTGCCTCAGGCGTCGTAAGCCCCTCTTCAATAAAACGACGATAAGTCCTCTTAGCTATATCGGCGGAGATTCTTTTAGCGAAAAGAATCGACGCCAAAAACCATTTAAACCTATCTTCGGGTTTCTTTAAATCTAAACCCAGCTCTTCAGAATATCCCTTTAAACTTAAAATAACTTCTTCAACACACATGGTAAAGGCCTCGCAAAAATCTATCTTACCACTACGACTTCTCTCCTTAAAAGTTTAAGGAAGCCGTAGAGTTTACCAATGAATTGCACACGACATCTCACACTCTTTGGATAAAAAATCGTAGCAACATACTACTCGTAAGTTGAAAGAACGTGGAAACCGTACATGTAGATCTCTTTAAAGCAATGTTTTTAACTACGTCTTAAAATGTTTGGTTAGAACATGGTCTACAATAATCCATGGGGTGTATTTTTAACAGAAGCACGTAACATTTTGGAAAAAGCTTTCAAACTTGCTTATCCAGAGATTGAAGTGGATATTCAACTTGACAAGCCGCCTTCCAGGGAATATGGAGATTTAAGTTGTTCAACCTGTTTAAGTCTTGCTAAGAAGATCTCGGCTAAACCTATAGATGTAGCGGAGGCTGTTCTTAAACGCATATCTTTGGAGAATACTGTTTTCATAGAGAAAATCGTTGTCAGCGAACCTGGCTACTTGAACATACACTTAAAACGTTCTCTAATGGTGGGTGAGGCTTTGAAGTCTGCATTGATGCTTAAAGATGAATGGGGATATGTTAAAACAGACAAACCCCTTAGAGTAGTCGTAGAGCATACCAGTGTCAATCCAATACATCCCATAACGATCGGACACGCTAGAAACACGTTTCTAGGAGATTCCCTAGCTAGAATCCTAAACGCTAGGGGACATAGCGTTTCGAGACACTTCTACATAGACGATGTAGGTGGTCAAGTAGCACTCTTAGCCTACGCATATAAACTGGCTGGTGACATGATATTCAAACTTGATGCTAAACCCGACCACGCTATCGGTAAAGTTTACACGGCAATCTCCGCTTTAACGGAGATTAGAAAGCTTAAGAGTAAAGCTGAAAATCTCAGAAAATTAGGCAGATATGAAGACGCCAGACGAGTGGAGGATGAACTTTCAGATTGGATAGAAGTATTATCAGAGGTTGAGAAGAAAAACTCAGACATCCTTCAGATACTCTTAGACGGTATGAAGACTTCAGATCCAGATGAAGAGGTAAGGGAAATTCTCAGAGCTTATGAGCTTGGGTCTGAAGAGGCCAAACGATTAATTAGACCAGTGGTTGAAAAGTGCCTCATAGGGTTTAAGGAAACCCTTGAAAGAGTAGACGTTTCATTCGACTCTTGGGATTGGGAGAGTGAAGTCGTCTGGTCTAGCATTGTAAGGAAGGTTTTAAATGATCTTATGAAAAGCGGTTATGTTAAATTTGAAAACGGTGTACCTGAGTTTGAAGCTGGAAAAATAGCTGAAGACCCCACCATAAGGAAAAGGCTGAGAATACCGGATGGATTTGAAGTGCCAAGTTTAACTCTTTTAAGAGCCGATGGATTAACACTTTATCCGACTAGAGACATAGCATATAGCATACTTAAGTTTCAGAACGCCGATAGGGTTATAAATGTCGTAGGCTTCGACCAGACGCTTCCTCAAATGCAAGTCCGAATAGCATTATACGTTCTAGGCTATAGAGAACAAGCTGAAAATCAGTTGCACTATTCATATGGGCTTGTGAAATTTCCAGGGTTTAAAATGAGCAGTAGAAGGGGTAGATATGTAACGCTCGACCACTTATTAGACGAGGCGGAGGCGCGGGCCTACATGGAGGTTAGTAAAATATCACCGCAACTCTCTGAAGATGAAAGACGTAGAATAGCTAAAAGCGTCGGCATAAGTGCTGTTAAATATAGCCTCATAAGTATAGAACCATCTAAAGACGTGGTTTTCGATTGGGATCGAGTTTTAGACTTTAAGAGGAATAGTGCACCCTTCATATTATACTCCTATGCCAGAGCACATGGTATAACTTCAAAAGTGGGTGGAAAACCTCCTGAAGAGTTTGACCCTAACCTTCTGACGCAACCTCTTGAAGAAGAACTCGGCTTAAACATTGCAATGTTTCCGCAGGTTTTCATAGAGGCTTCTGAAAACCTCACCCCTCACACTTTAGCGATGTATTGTAACAACTTAGCGACGATTTTTAACTCCTTCTACGATAGCCACCCGGTTATTAAAGCTGAAAAAGCTATTAGGGAAGCTAGATTGGCTTTGGTTGAAGCATTTAAAATAACGATGAGAAATGCTTTGAAGCTTATAGGTATAACGCCTGTGGAGCGAATGTGAAACCAGTTTTCCCTGCGACTTAACTATATAACTTTGTGCCCAAAAAATGAATGAAGAATTATTCTCTAACTCCTTCAATAGTGTGGCGTTTTAAGGTGGTCTCTGAAGAATTTTAAAACTCTTTGAAGCATAGGCTCGACTGGTATTCCATGTCCGGATTCATACCAGTAAACTTCTTTAGGTTCGCCAGCTTTTTCAGCTAACAACCTCTGTGTTTCAGCTGGGACTATTTCGTCGTATTTTCCACAGTGGAATTGAATTGGTTTTGGAGCGAAAAGGTGTATAAAGTTTATGGGGTCTATTGGTGCTAAGATTTCATTAAGTCTATCGTAACTTAACCCTCTCTTCCTCAACTCTTCTCTTATGGGGGGTGTTGATTCATGTTTGCTCTCTCTAATCATGAGGGGTAAATTCCCACCTCCGACGATTATCACAGCTGCCTTAATCCTAGGCTCAACGCTTATGAAAAGAGCGCCTATTATACCGCCCATACTTCCACCAGCGTAGCCTATTCTATCCCTCTGCACTTCTAATCTCTGCTCTAGAAAGTCAACTCCTCTTCTTAAGTCAAGGACGGTCTGTATGACGTTGGATTTGAGCTCTTCAAAATTTGGAGAGTATAAGACTTTACCCTTTTCTCTACGTTCGCCATGAAATGGAGCGTCTATCGATAGAAACGCATAGCCTTCTGTTGAAAATAGGTCTGCTATTGGCAGTATGTCTTCCTTCCTACCTCCATATCCATGTAGGAAAACTATACATGGATGTTTCTGCTCACCAGTCTTAGGCACTGTAAATATGGCTGGTACTCTAACGTTTCCCACACTATCGTAGTAGACTTTGTAGGCTACGTAATTAGCTTTCTCAGAAAACTTGGAAAGTTCAACGTTTAAGTCTTTAAACCTATCGTATTCGTAAATTTTAAGGCATTCCTCTAAAGGCATGAAGATCAGTTAAAAATAATTTCCACAGATTTTTAAGCTTAGATGTTTCTGAAAATGTCGTTAACTTATGCATACTCCGGCCTTCACTCTTAGAATAATGAAATCTAACTCGGAAGGGTTAAACTAAAATCGACCCTCTTAACCTATTGTTAATGGTTGTCTATGAGCCTCAGTCGAGAAGAGTTTTATAGAAAGCAGATAGAGATTCTCCGTATTTTAAGTGAACAGAGTGAGCCCATGGGCTCTTCACTGTTAAGGAGAGAGCTTGCTAAGAGAGGCTTCCCGTTAAGTGAAAGAGCCATACGATACCATTTGAAGCTTTTAGAGGAAAGGGGGCTTGTAGAAGGGCATGAGAAAGCGGGTCGGACGATCAGTAAGTTGGGGTTGGAGGAGCTCAGCAGGGCTCTAGCATATGAGAGGATAGGGTCAATTTTAACATGGTATCTTTCTCTGGCCTATAGAACCACGTACTCTCCGGAAAGTGGAGAGGGAGAAGTTGTAGCTAATGTGTTCATGGTTGATAAAAACTTCAGAGAAGAAGCCATTAAGGCAGTTAAAAATCTTTACTCTGCTGGTCTTCTACCCGCTCCCTATTTTAAAGTTCTAGATGAAGAAGAGGAGTATAGAGGAATATCTGCTCCAGAGGGTAAGATAGCCGTAATGACTGTCTGCAATTTAACAATAGATGGAATTCTCATACACTCTGGAATACCTTTGATTTTAAGATACGGTGGACTCGTTCAATTCATAAAATGGAAACCCGTAAGGTTTACAGAATTAATAGCCTACGATTCTACAACGGTACCGCCGCTTGAAGTATTCGTCTACAGGAAAATGACTTCGATAACAAATATATTGAAAACGGGCTCCGGAATGATACCTGCAAATATGAGGGAAATCCCCGCCGTTTCAGAAGATCAAGCACTTAAAATAATCGATGCTCTTAAAAAGAACGGCTGGGGAGGTATTCTAGTTTTTGGCAAACCTAATGAACCGATTCTAGGAGTACCTGTATCGATGGATAGATGTGGGATATCTATGGTAGGTGGTCTCATCCCGGCGGCTGTATTGACTGAAATGGGGATACCAGTTGAGACATACGCTCCACATTGTCTAATATCCATAGGGGATATGGAGAAAGTATCTTAAGGAAGACGATGGTCATAATCAACAGCCGCATCATATCATAGACTGTTGGATTGTTCGGCTATGCTCTATCTCTCGGTTTAGCTATTATTTCCCTAATAACCATATCGAATATTCTCGTTGAATTTGCCGGTCTGATGACTATAGCCGTATCCGCTCCCTTACCAGTTCCGGCTATACTTATAACATCTCTATCTACCGGTATTAAACCAGCGTCTGCAACCATCGCAGTGATTTCAACGGCGACTTTCATCCCTTCACAGAAAAGTCTTAAAGTCTGCGCCATTATCTCCGCAGGATATGCCGTGTTAAACTTGTTCCTTATAGCTCTTTCAACGTTCATGAAAACATGAGTCCCCGTAAATATTCTACCACCGTTTGCCTCTATCAATCTACGGTTCTCCTCGGTCAGCTCTTGCTTTCCGGGTTCTCTAAAACCAGTATGATGGGTTACGACGATTAAGTTGAACCCTTTAAAAACTTTTGAAGCTTTAACTCCAGTCTCACCTCTAGTAGATGCGACAACGATATCTCTTATCCCCAATTCTTCAGCCCTCTTCTTCGCCAACGCTAAAACAGTCTCAGTATTCTCCTCCCCTGGTCTATCAAAATAGATAATGGTTTTCTCAAAAACACCCAAGATCACACCGAATTTACAATTATTCAAGATGCTCCTAAAACTTTTTCCACTACACCTCGGCTTTACGTGGAGTGAAAATACCCGCAAGCTTAAAACCTTGTATTTCCAGTTTACAGTTAAAGTAACCTTAATATTTTTATATCGTAACGTAGAAATAGTTTTCATTTAAATCAACGGAGGTTATATTATGGAAGTATATATTGAAAAACTTTGGAGCTTAGAAGTGGGCGTTGGACCTGCTGAACACGGCGTATATAAATTTGGATATCTTTGGCTTTCTCCAACCTTTAGAAATCAGTTTTGGAAAGTTGACCCTGAAACAGGCTCAATTTTACGTACATATAACATGCCCGGTAACGTCTGGGGTGCACCGTGGGTTGATGAAAACCACTTATACGGTGCTTCAACTGAAGGCTCTGTAAAATGCTTCACACACGATGGTGAAATTGTCTGGACCGTAAACCCTGGCTTAAACGAGTTCGTAGCCGAAGCCATTACTGAAGCTTGGGGCCGCTATATAGCCGTTCAATTTCCAAAAGGATTGGCGGTTATCGGGAAGAGTGATGGTGAGATTAAATGGTGCTTGGAGTGGAGCCCTGAGTCAGATGTCGGTCAAGAGCCTACTTTCAACCCTGAAACGGGTCTACTGTGGGTCTGTAAACCGACGGCCGAGGGGAACTTAGAAGCTTACGATCTAAACGGCCGTTTAGTGTATAGGCTTACCCTTCCAAGCCCTCCAACAACATACGCTTGCCCTCAGATGTGGAGAAATCTTATGGCTGTTGTATGCCGTAAAGACGTCGTCGTTATAGATCACTTAACTGGCAGAATAGCTTGGTCTAGGAGGTTTGAGCAGGTTAAATATGGCAACTGGCAGTCTGACCATCCCCTAGCGGGTGGGCCGCGGGTTATAACGCCAGATGGCCGTTTGATAATTTGGTCAGCCGATGGAACTGTATACTGTTTTGGTATCGAAACTGGAGAAGAACTCTGGCGTTTAAGCTTGGTCAACTTAGGATATGCGTCTAGAGATTGTAACGATCCTTGGGGTTATGCTGGCGGAGTAGCATCAGACGGCGTTTTCATAATCTTGGGGAGAAACAATTTACCCGCTTCATCTGGTAGTCCCTTCGAGATTATGAAGAATAGGCTTTTCATCATAGACTACTTCAGCGGCTCCATCTTGACCGTTTCCGAGCCGCAATATCAGATGGCTTGCTGTTGTAAGCCAATAGTTGCAGGGGGGCGGGTGGTGATAGGTTCATGGTATAAGGATTCTGAAGATAGGGAATACTCTGCTAGGTATTACTGCTGGAGGTTGAAGACTTCGGAAAACCGTATTCTGAGAAATGTAGATTATGAGTGGCTTGGGTCATATCACCATGGAGGATATAAGGTGGGGGCGCTCTTGGGAGTCTAACGGCTTCAAACAGATCGGCTCTCTTACTTTCCGTATAAGCGTTCCCTCACCTTTTCAACCATAGCGTCGGTTACATCTCTCTCGTTCACCGTTGTGTAGAATAGCTTGTTCTCCTCAGCGTATCTCCTAGCATTCTTTAAAGCGATGACCACATCTGCCCACGTTATATTCATTTCTTCTGGACGTAGACGTACACCGACTTCTTCTATACTCCTCCATATTCCTTCAGGGTCGTTGTCTTGGAGTAGCGACATGAATATTATTCCTAAGCACACGGGTTCTCCATGAACGAACGCCTTTCCAGTTAAATACTTTAATGTGTAAAAGAAGAAGTGTTCACAACCTTCGATGTGACGTGGATTCTATCCTGAGTTGTGATAGCTCGCTCCAGTCCAACGATGCGCCTCCATCAAAGTTTTAATTCCAACGTCTGAAACTTTATGAATTTCATGCGTTTTCTCCCCAACGTTCTGAAGCACTTTCCTAGCTTCAGCAGCTAACTCTTCACCCCAAGGCCAAAGCTTTTCTTTACCGCGTTCAGTAGCCAACTTCCAATCATATAGAGCCGTGTGAATACAGAATACATCACCTACGCCTGCGTAGTTTAAGTAGGGTGGTGCGCTTTTAACCAAGTCATAGTCTACGTAAACAACCTCTGGAACCGCCCATCCGATGTAGCGGACAACTCCTTTTATCCTTACCGCACATTTATGGGTGAAGGCGGCGTTAGTAGATGTAATTGTAGGTACTTGGAAAAGGGGTATGTTTCTACGCCAAGTTATGAACTTGGCCACATCCATGGCTCTCCCCCCACCTACACCTATGACGCTTGAAGCCTTTGGAAGAGCTTTCACAAGCTCTTCTAATCGGTTAAGCTCTAAAGACTCGACAAAGTGGACGTAAGCTAAATCAGCTCCTCCTAATTTATCTTTTAACATATGCCACAGCTCCCTCATTGTAACGACTATATAAGGTGTTGGAGCTGTTTCAGCTAAGCCTTCTATTAACCCCCTTCCATAAACTGTGTGGAATAGGTAATTTTAGTAACATCTTAATCGGAGAATCGGCTTTGGAAGATATATAAAACTTACTTTTGAAAGCTTAAGATTTTCTCAAATCAGCTTTTAACTCCTTATAAGGGATATCCTAGACTTTTCGGTTAAATTCCATTCTCTTTTAACGCTTCTACAACCTCTTTTGAGGGTTTTCTTTATGGATGAAGAAGCAGTTTATCGTTCTCCGTCAACTATACCCTATGAAAGCCATTAAAACTAAAATCTTATTTTATGCTTTTGAAATAGTTTAAAAATGGTGGTCTATGTTGGAAAAGATAAACGTAAAAACTTCTATCGTTAAGTTACGTAAAAAAGCCTCTTCACTATATCAAAGAGTATACGCGCTGAGTTTTAGCCCGTTTATGATAGGGTTCTTCAGCCTACTATGGTTTATCTTCAGAACTGGGACTAAGCCTTCAAGAGCTGTTTACCCGTGTCAGAGAATAGCCGCTGCAAACAGCTACCTTTGGCTATCAATATATGTCATCCCCTTCTTTCGCTCTCTGAACCAGAAGGTCCGTAGGAGGGTAGATTTGAAAAAACTCCTTCCAATAATACTTGCGATAATAGTAGTCGCAGGATCCGTGGCCGTGTGGAACTTGTATGAAATTGCGAGGAGGAGGGGGTTACGTGAATTGGGTTTAAAGATTATTGGAAAAACCGCCAAGTTTGAGCCAGCTTCGGATATTTTCGTCGTGAATGGCACTAGAGGTTACGATGATGGGATTTTCAGATTGATAGATCTGATGGCTGAGCATGGCTTACTATTTTATAAGTCTCCAGAGAATGGGAAGAATAAGGGGGCGGATGGACTTATAGCTAGAGATGACGTTGTTATAATAAAAGTGAACAGTCAGTGGGATGAGAGAGGTGGGACGAACACGGATTTAGTCAAAGCTCTTATTCAAGCCATATTAAACCATCCAGATGGATTTATTGGTGAAATAGTAGTAGCTGATAATGGACAGGCGCAATACGGCTCAGCCGGCTTAGGTGGAAGCCTTAACTGGAGTAGGAATAATGCTGAGAATATTTCACAGTCGATTCAAAGCGTTGTCGATTACTTCGCTAACATAGGGTTTAAAGTTTCCACATACCTCTGGGATACCATTACCACAAAGATGGTGAGAGAGTACTTTGAAGGCGACATGGAAGACGGATACGTCGTTAATGCTACTAAAAATCCGAGAACTGGAATAATGGTTTCCTACCCTAAGTTTAGAACGAAGTTTGGAACGTATGTAAGTTTTAAATATGGTGTATGGGACGATGAAGCTAAAACCTATTACAGTGATAAACTTAAAATCATAAACGTCCCTGTTCTAAAATCACACAGCATATACGGAGTTACGGCTTGCGTAAAACACTATATGGGTGTTGGCTCAGATAAACTGACGGCTGCACTAGGTGCAAGAATGCATAATACTGTGGATGAGGGTGGGATGGGAACAGAGATGGTTGAAACGAGGTTCCCAGTATTAAATATAATCGACGCCATATGGATTAATGCGATACCCGGTAATGGCCCAAGCACTTCTTACGAGGAGGCGACAAGGGTTAATATAATAGCCGCCAGTAGAGACCCCGTTGCCCTAGATTACTGGGCTGCAAAGTACATACTGCTTGAAGTTGCACGGATTAAAGGTTATAGTGGATTGAGCTCTATGGATCCCGATAACGTTGAAGTGAGCTCGTTTGGTTACTGGTTAAGGCTTTCAATGGAGGAGATTAGAAGAGCCGGGTATCAAGCAACCGTAGATGAAGACTATATGAACGTTTACGTAGTCCATATATAGATTTTTCAAAAAACGGGCGTTTCATTAACACGCTGTGCCGTTTATCTAAGACTCTTTGAATTAATATTGTCCTAAGGATCCGTCTCTTCTAGCCGCATCATATCCTATTTTGAAGACGTACAACGCTATGGGAGTTGCTACGAGTGTGAAGACTATTAAGCTCACTATATTGGCGGCTATCACTGGCGATGTCAAGTCTTTACCGGATTGAAGACATAATCGTATACCGTCGAGTGAATACGTTAGCGGGAACGCTTTTCCAACCCATTCTAAATACCATGGTAGAAGTTTTAACGGATAGAAGACACCCGATACCAGTTGGCTCAGCCATGAAAATGCCCAAGTTACTGGACTACCCTGTTTAACCTTCATTATAACCCCGGTGCTCAGTATTCCAATATCCATGTGGCTTGCAATTAGAAGTATCGTTAGTATTATCGCCGTCAATATCGATGTCGGTGTTACGTAGAACTTCGCTCCGAGCATAATACCTACCAGTAAAGACATTAAGAGGAGGGTGGATGAAACTATGAATGAAAAACATACCTCACCTAAGAGGAATATTTTGAAGTCTGTAGCTGTTGATAGAATTGTCTCCATCGTTCCATTCCACTGCTCCTCTCTTATGCTCTCATTTATACTCTGAACTGCGAAATGAACATACTGTTGAAATGCTATACCTATTAATGCGAAAGTGAAATAGCCGCCGACTTCGTAACCAGCTTCTTGAATTTGCTGAGATGTTGCAATGAGTGAAAAGAGGTAGTATGTGATCACGAAGAGAATTATACCTGATATGTCAAGTAGAAGCCAGAACTTATAGGTCCACCAAATCTTAAAATCTCTGACAATAAATGAGAGAATCACACGGTGAATTGCCGTCTTTCTTTGAGGGACTTCTTCAGAAATTATCTCCACGAGTTTTTCAACTTCCACTTCCACTTCACCACTTAATAGGTTGCAACAGTCCCCTCATACCTTATGCGGTTAACCCCCCACTTGAAAACCCTTAAACCTATTGGGATAAATACGACGGCGTAGAGTATTAAAACGAGGGCGTTTAAGCTTACATTTGGTGAGAATAGAGTTGAACCGTTTAATAGAATTCTGCGGGCCGCATCTAAAGCATACGTATATGGCATGAGCCAAGCCATAGCGTACAGTATTGGAAAGCTTTCAAGATATTTTAATGGAAATAGCACTCCACCTAAAAACTCGGTTATGCTTGCAAATAGGAAGGTGAGCGGGTCTCCCCTCTTATATACGAGTATTAAACCAGCCGCCATTATCCCTATACCCGCGTAGCTTAAAACCATCAGTAGGATGATTATTATAAACGATAGGATCGTTTCAAGGTTTATTATTAATGGGGCTCTCAATACGCATATACCGACGACCATTACACCGAGCATAAAGTATCCGCTTACTAGGAATCCTCTAATCGACTGCCCGATTATGTAAGACCTCATGCTTATCAGAGAAGTAATTATAGGCTCGAGAGTTCCCTCACGTACTTCATGTTGAAGTGAATGACTTAACCTGCTTATACACATCCATAAGTAGTTCGCCGTAGCAACGCCGACTAGTGCGAAAGACAACCAGTCAACATTTCCATAGCCCGCTGAAGCAACGCGGGTGGCGTCAACCTGTAACCCCATGAAGGAATACATGGCGATAGAAGCTACCGTGCTTATAGTCTCCATTATAACCCAAGTCCTATAAGATAAGAATATCTTAAAGTTAGCCCAGAAGACGGCCCAGATGTGTACAGCTTCTGAGGATAAACGGGGTTTATCTTCCTTAAAAAGTTCAATCAAATCTTCAACCTTCATATTTCTCACTCTCTCTTGTGAGTTTAACGAATATATCTTCAAGCGTCGGCTCGGACCTACGTATAGCTGAGAATTTAACGCCGAGTGTATGTAGCTTATTAGCTATCATAGGCATGGCTTCATATTCATCGTCAACCTGTAAACGTATTATTACGTCGGATGACTCACTCTTAGTCTCCACAATTTTCTTAACAATCGATAGGTTTGATAGAGCTTCAATAGTCTTCGGCAAGTCGTCAGCTCCTCTAATCTCTACTTCAACGGTATGGACATCTCTAAGCATCTCCCTTAAAACTGAGAGTGGAGCGTCGGCTATAACTCTTCCATCCTTCATTATGGCTATTCTCTCACACAACCGTTCAACTTCAAACATGTTATGGCTTGTAAATATGATGGTCTTCCCAAGCTCAGTATTCAAAGCCTTCAAAAGCCTTCTTGTTTCAACAGCGCTCACTGTATCGAGCCCTATCGTCGGCTCATCCATGAATAGGATCGGTGGATTATGCAGTAGAGCCCTAGCCAACATAACCTTAACCTTCATACCTGTTGAGTAATCTTTAACAAGTTTCTTACTATCCTTAGTCAACTCGAAGAATTCGAGGAGCGCCTTAATCCTCTTCTCAGCGACATCCTTGGGAACGTTTTGTAAATATGCGTAAAACCTCAAGTTGTCTTCAGCATTAAGCCTCCAGTAAAGTGAACGCCCTCCAGTTTCACCGTGAAACCAGCCAAAGCTACTCCTAACTTTATGCGGTTCTCTAACCACATCGTATCCATTTACCTTAGCCGTCCCCTCAGTTGGGAGTATTATTGTACATAGCATTTTTATGAGCGTTGTCTTCCCAGCACCGTTAGGTCCGAGAAGGCCGAAGAACTCCCCCCGTTTAACTTCAATGTTTACATGGTCGACTGCTTTAACGTAGCGTTTAACACCTTTCTCCTTATTCTCAAATATCTTTGTCAAATTGAAAGTTTCAACGGCGTACTCCATTATCCATCCCGTTTAAATACATTAAGTTAAATACATTAAGTCCGTAAACCTATGAGGCTAACATTCAGTTGCTTCAACTCTCATCCTAAAAGATGACTGGTTAATAATGTTTTCGCAAATAGTAGACGGCCAATAGATCAATGCATCTTGAATAGTGATGATAGCTATGAGCTTTAACGCTCTTTACGTAGCTCTGGTATAGGGCTAACACTCGACTATCCGTCTTAGACTCCCATATAATTACAAGTATTGTGCATCTCCCGTCGGCATGGACTTGCTCATCATAAGCGATGGTGAAGCCTCCGTTTTACTCGTTACCTCTGGAAACCCTATTGAAAATCTATTGACGCTAAAGGCTGTCAAGTTGAGATAAAAATATAAGTGTAATGCTCGTTCTAAATCCATAGTAAACGATGCAGATTCTTAAGCCTAAGGCGTATAAGAGTGGCTGCGATTACGACCTACATGATGTAGACATATCTATCGTAATACCTACTCTAAATGAGGAGAAGTATCTTCCAAGACTTCTCAAGTCTATCCAAGTGCAGAAGGCTGAGTGTAAATTTGAAGTGATCGTTGTAGATGGCTTTAGCACTGATGGAACGGTGGATATAGCTAAACGGTTTGGAGCTAACGTTTTAATTGCGAAGACAAATATAGCGGAGGCTAGGAATATTGGAGGGCTTTACGCAAGGGGGAGATTTCTACTCTTTCTAGATGCGGATACGGTGATCCCTAGAGGTTTTTTGAACAATCTTAAACAGTTGCTTGAAGGGGGGGTTAAATGCGTAATTTTTAGACCTGAACCGTTAGAATATGCGAGGAGTTTATTTGCTAGAATAAGTTACGCGTTAGGATGGATTTTATGTCGATTCCGTCTTACAAATCCATGTTATATGGGTTTAGCTATCGATAAAAGTATATTTAAAAACGTGGGAGGCTTTGACGAACGTCTCGTTTACAGTGAAGACTTGGACTTTTTATGGAAGGTTTCAAGAGTTGTAAAGGTGCACTATCCTAAAAAGCTTTCCATATACAGTAGTACTAGGAGATGGGTGAAGAATGGGAGGCTGAGGATTTCAGAGTGTTTTAAAATGGCTCTTAGAATAGTACAATACCTAGTTTTACGTAAAAGCGGTATGGAGTATCCAATCTACAGGTAGTGGAACAATCTGTAGAAAACTCTATTTTAAAAAGTTGAATTTTCTCAAGAAGAGCTGATAAATATTAGAATTATCACCGCGATATTACAGCGGTGTCACTGTTATGAGTACTAGTCACATTCAGGATTTGATTTTCAGGATGATGACCGTAGACCTTCTCAGGATAGCGAAGGAGAGGTTTACCTATAGAGAGCTTTCTCAAATGGTAGGTCTTCAAATAACTGTTTTAAGCCGGTATGTTAAAGGGCATGTTTTACCGAGTACTGAAAGGGCTAAATCTATATGGAAGACTTTAAATCCAATAGTTGGGCTTGAAAAGGAGCTTATAGAGACCGTTAAGTTCGATGAAGATGGATACTTCGACAATACGAAAATCATCGGAGACAGTTCACTACTGCATCTGGCTTCCCAAGACGCTTTGGCGAAATTTGCTGGTAGACGCGTTACAAAAGTGTTAACAGCCGCTGTTGACGGTATACCTTTAGCTACGATGATAGCTCAAGCCATGGGCGTGAACCTAGTCATAGCGAAGAGCAACAAGGAGATTGGTGTAAAAGAGTTTATAGAAGAGACTTATGTGCCCAGTAATACGGGTATGATAGTAACCCTCTACATACCTAAGGATTCTATAAAGAAGACGGATAGCGTGCTCATCGTAGACGACGTTGTGAGGACGGGTGAAACTCAGAGAGCTCTTATAAATCTCGTTCAAAAGTGTAAGGCGGAGGTTACAGGCATATACACGTTGGTTGCCATAGGTGATGAATTTGAGAGGAGGCTGAATCTGCCGCCAAGGTGTAAATTTGAAGCCGTTGTAAGAATAGTCCCAGAGAGGATTAAACCCGTTGAATATAGGAGAAGCCGGGCGATCGTAAACACAACAACCATATAATCGTCGGTTTAAAGGCTAAGTCCCAGTTTCATAGCTTTCTAAGTACTTCCTCTGTTTCTCCGTTAAATTGTCTATTTGAATCCCCATAGTTTCCAGTTTAAGCTCGGCAACTCTCCTATCGACTTCTAAAGGCACATCGTACACGTGTGGATCAAGCGTACCAGCTTTTTCGACAAGGTATTTAACTGAAAGGACTTGATTTGCAAAAGACATGTCCATTACTTCACTCGGATGTCCTTCCGCAGCCACGAGGTTTACAAGCCTACCTTCAGCTAAGAGATAAAGTCTCCTACCGTTTACGAGAGTATACTCATCTAAATTGTCTCTAATCCTCCTCTTTGAAGTGGAGATCTTCTCAAGGTCTTCAAGAGATATCTCAACGTTGAAGTGGCCGGCGTTGCAGAGAACAGCTCCATCCTTCATAAGGATCATGTGTTCCGCCCTCACTACGTCTATATTGCCTGTAGCTGTTATGAAGAGGTCGCCCAGCTTGGCGGCTTCAACCATAGGCATGACTTTAAATCCATCCATGACTGCTCTTAAAGCCCTTATAGGGTCTACTTCAGTGACTATCACTTGCGATCCCATACCTCTAGCTCTAGTAGCTATTCCCCTACCGCAATGTCCATATCCGGCTACGACGACCGTTTTACCAGCTAGGAGCATGTTTGTAGCTCTTATTATACCGTCTATAGTGCTCTGACCAGTACCGTAAACGTTATCGAAGTCCCATTTTGTCTGAGCGTTATTGACGGCTATAACTGGTATTTTAAGCGACTTCATCCTCTCCATCGCTTTAAGCCTTAAAACGCCAGTTGTCGTCTCCTCACACCCTCCAAGAACGTTAGCAAGCGTGCTCTCAGCTTCTTGGTGAAGTGTTACTATCAAGTCTGCACCATCATCTAAGACTATACGAGGCCTATAAGATAAAACGGTTTTAATACATTTATAGTATTCCTCCCTAGTCTGCCCCCTCCACGCATATACGTGTACACCTTCTACCGCTAAGGCGGCTGCAACATCATCCTGACAGGATAGCGGATTAGAAGAGGCCAACGATACTTCAGCACCTCCTGAAATTAGAGTTCTAATTAGAACCGCCGTCTCCTTGGTAACGTGTAGACATGCAGATATCTTCAACCCCTTAAGGGGTTTCTCCCTATCAAATTCCTCTCTTATCCTAGCTAAAACAGGCATCCTCCTAGAAGCCCACCCAATCTGCAGTACGCCTTTATCTGCAAGTCTAACATCTTTAACCATAAAGTCCTTCAATTGCAGAAACACCTCAGTAAGAATATGAACAATCCTATAATTAACGGTTACTCAGCAAGCTGAAAAATTCACAACTTAAAGAAGATTTTAATTCGGGAACCCGCCCTTTCAAACCTATAAAATCTCCGTAAACTATTATGCATCCTTTAACCCCCTTTATCTTTAAAGCTTTATCGAGTGCTTCTTCAACGGCGTTTTTATAATTGTTATTCTTTACAAGGTTGCATATGGCTGTAGCGGCGGCGTCGGCAAGTCCAGCGTTTTCAGCAAAAACCGTGACTAGATCGGCTTCGCCGAAGCTTACTCCAGCTCCAAGTTTTGAGCTACTTGAAGCCATCCCTATAGGAGCGTCTTCAGGGTATATTGTGAAAGTGAAACCTTTGAAGTCTCCAGTATCCGTATAAGCGCCTACGTTTATTGGAGTTGTTAGAGTTGAAGCAGCTATTTCACCGCCATTTTCGACGACTAAAACTGTAGGTGTAGCTTTTAAACCGTATTCTAACGCCATATCTGCTATTACTCCCGCTACAGACGCCATGGGTCCGACATTGGCTAAGAAGCCGACGGAGGCCATTCTTCTAACGACTTCTGGGGCCCAATGTTCTACTTCAATGGGGTCTAGGCTCCATTTAAACCTAGCATTCAATCTTAAATATTGTTCAAGCTCTATACGGCATTCTAAAGCCTTCAGCCAACATAGTTCAGCAGCGTTTAAACTATCGGTTAATATGTTAAGTTTTGTTTCTTTAAAGCTTTTTCTAAATTTTATAAGCTTCATCTAAGGCATTAATGCGTATAGATGCCGGATAAAAACTTTAGAAATTCGCATAAACTCTACTTATTTCTTAAAAAACGGTTATCGCATATTAGAAGAACTGTTTCTCTAATAGACATGTTAGTTAAACGATTAAACTTAACTCTCAGCTTTACGTGAAAAATACAAACTGGAAGACGTATGAAGGAAGTGATTGTGAGTTTTCCCCAAGAAATACTATTATACGAAGATGAGTGATTGAGGTTTACAATATAGTATAAACTGTCTACGACTGACGTTAAAAGCATTTAATCGATATCAGTTACTTTTTATAAGGAGTTGGCGGCAGATTAAATATTGGAGGCCTTTATCTTGTCTTCTGCCAAGATAAATCTAAACGTTCCCGTGGAGACGGTCATGCGTTCTCCACCCGTGAAAGTCCTATTCTCAGATAGCGTGGCAACAGTTATCGATAAAATGTTAATGTATGATATAGGGGCTGTTATAGTGGAAATGGGAGGTAAACCTGTGGGGATAATAACCGAGAAAGATATACTTAACAGAGTAATACGGGCTGGTAGAAGCCCAAACTCAACATATGCTCAAGAAATCATGAGTAGACCTCTCATAACGATAGAGGCTGATAAACCCATATCTGAGGCTTTGAAACTCATGCGTGATAATAAAATAAGGAGGTTAGCCGTAACCAAGAGGGGGAGCCTCGTCGGAATACTGACTGAGAGGAGGATTATAGACGCTCTAGTTTAACCCCCCAATTTTTTAAACTTTAAGCTCGTTTCTAACCTAGTGTAACCGTAACTCTTTCACCGCCTTTAACCCTTCTAAGAACATCTATACCTTCAACGATTACACCGAACGGATTGACTGGACTGTAGGCTCTCGGTTTATCGGATACGCTTACCGGAGTCCTACCGAAGAAGAGGCATATAGCGTTTCCAGGAGGCCAGAATGCAACATCTCCAACCTCCATATCGACCCTAGTATTCTCCTCCTCTATGTTTAGACCTACTTCAAAGTATACTTCGTCACCCCACCTCATAGCTCTACCAGTTAGGGGAAGACTTTCCATAATTCTTTTAGCAGTTTTAGGATTCCAATCTTCCTTAACTTCTACTAAAACTGAGCCTACACCGTTGAAAATAACTTTAATCGTTTTCAATGAGCGCATTCAATCACCTACAAGATAATATCTCTAGTGTTAAGTTAAATGTTAATTCATCTATTAAATTCATCTATTTGAATCGTCGGTAGGGGTTTAACCATCGGTGGAAGCCTACGCTTATGAGACGTAGACTTGTGACGTTTTACAATACTGAGGACTACGTCTTCAGAAATTTTAAGTTTTTCAGCGATTTCAGAAGGTTTAAGCTTATACTCGAATAATCCTACTAAGATTTTATCTAGAATCTCGTAGTCTACGGGAAGCTCATCTGTAATCTTGTGTCCAGCGTAAAGTTGAGGGCTACTAGGTTTAAAAGCTATACGTTCAGGTATTCCTAGCCATTTTGCTAAAGATCTGACTTGAGTTTTATACAGGTGAGCTATTGGTAGAAAGTCTGCAGCTCCATCACCGTACTTCGTATAATAACCGATTAAGACCTCGCTTTTATCACTAGACCCCACTACTAGAAAATCGTAGAGATTAGCATAATAGTAAAGGATTAACATTCTAACTCTAGCTCTAAGGTTGGCCACCGGCATCTTGTAAGAGGGATTTAACTCTTCATAGGGTAGAACGTTTAGAAAAGCCTCAACAACACTATCTATGGATATAACTCGATGATTTATGCCAAGCCATCTAGCTAGATTTAAAGCATCTTCAATATCAGATTTTGGAGTGAAGGATAGAGGCATAAGTAAAGCCAGTACTCTACTAGAACCTAAAGCCTTAGCGCATAATGTTGCAGTCAAACTACTATCAACACCACCACTTAAACCTAAGACTACTCCCTTAGCACCATTTACAACGCTTCTTATAAAATGGCAAATCTCTTCAACAACTTCAGCAAAGTCTATACTTGGTACTGTTAAAACGTCAACCAATAGAACACCTATATGCTTTTGGTTAAAGTAAGATTTAAACCTACAATCGATATAGGAGGAGCTACGTATAGGCTGTCTATTTCACGCAACCACTGGATTCCCTTTCAACCCAGCACCTCGGGCGATTGGGAGTGGCGGGCTGAACCGGTTGATCCGGAAGGATCTCCCGGCTTACACCCCCACCCCATCAACGGGGTGTTCTACCCCAGCCCTCGTCCTAGGCATGAAACCTGTCGCCAGGTTTCTGCGCCTAGGATTGGCCGCCTATTTTCGGGAGGGGCTTCGGGCTTAGATGCCTTCAGCCCTTATCCCCGGCGGCGTAGCTGCCCAGCTTGCCCTACCGGACAGCTGGTTCACCAGAGGCCGCCACGCCCCGTTCCTTTCGTACTGAGGACGTGCTCCCCTCAGGCGGCCGGCACCCCCAGCAGGTAGAGCCCGACCTGTCTCACGACGGTCTAAACCCATCTCGCATTCCCCTTTAATAGGCGAGCAGACTCACCCTTGGCGGCTTATGCACCGCCAGGATGGGAAGGGACGACGACGGCGTACCAAGCCGCGAGGTCGATGTGAACTCTCGCCCGCGACGAGCCAATTATTCCTGGGGTAACTTTTCTGTCACCTCCAGCCCCCATCAGTAGGGACATGGAGGATCGCTAGGCCCGGCTTTCACCCCTGGATCCCTTGCTGTGGAGGATCCAGTCAGGCCAGCTTTTGGCCTTGCCCTCTACGGTAGGTTTCTGACCTACCTGAGCTGGCCTTAGGGCCCCCTCGATATCTTTTCAAGGGGGCGCCATCCCAGGCGAACTGCCCACCTGCCGCTGTCCCCAGGTTTGGCACCCAGGTTAGGGGTACGGTCGCGGAAGAGTGGTGTTTCATCGACGCCTCCCCAGCTCCCGAAAGAGCCGGTTCAACGGCTCCCACCTACCCTACGCATCTACAACCATACCCCAACAACAGGCTGCAGTAAAGCTCCACAGGGACTTCTCGCCCCGCTGGGGGATGGTGGACTTTTCACCACCAGGTAGGTTCGCCGGGTCCCGGGTGGGGACAGCGAGGCCCTCGTTGATCCATTCATGCACGTCGGATATCATCCGACAAGGCATTTGGCTACCTTGAGAGAGTCAGAGTTACTCCCGGCGTTTAGCGGCCCTTAGCCCAGTTGAACCTGGGTTTTAGGTACCGCCACTGGCCAGGATTCAGCAACCGTACACACCCTTTCGGGCTTGCGGCTACCTATGTTTTTCAACCGGGCGAGGACGTCGTCAGCTTATAAGAAGCTACGATTTTGAGAAAGATTTCTAAAGAATTTCCTGTGAATTTGTAAACCGTAAATTGAGACTGAAACTTCCATTATAAATGACTAAATGACTTCGGTTTTAGAGCCTTCGGAATCGAATAAACCTGCAATGGAATCTAGGCTCTATTTAAAATCTTGGTTTTTGCTTGCCTTCATCCGACGTCTCTACCCGTTTATTAAACAGTCGGGGCCTCCTTGTCACTGCGACCTGCAGTCCCAGTCTTGAGACTAGGATCGCAGGCACCCCTTCTTCCGAAGGTACGGGGCTAATTTGCCGAATTCCCTCACCCGCGTTGACCCGACACGCCTT
>CAYWZZ010000013.1:0-48573 GCA_964463005.1 uncultured Candidatus Bathyarchaeia archaeon
CAAGGTCACCCCAGACAACATCCGATAAGAACTGGCGTATAGCAGTCATCTTTAATGGTCCACGCCAAATGACAGGAGTATTATCATCTGGTAGAAGAAAGCCTATTGAAACGACCTTGATATTAAACGGACCTATGGCTGGAAAAACACCAGGTGGACCAGCCTCAAGCCTTTGACCAGCTAACCCAAGCATCTTAGGAATGCTTGGACCATGGATGTCGGCGTCTAAAACGCCGACCTTATAACCGTGTAGTGCAAATGCTATCGCAAGGTTTACGGTTACAGTACTTTTGCCAACACCACCCTTACCGCTTATAACGGCAACTTTATGCTTAATCTTACTCATTCTGAATTTCAACATCTGCTCCTCAGTAATTCTCCCTCTCTCATCTGTAGCTTCTGTTTCACTGCTCATATAGCTCACGACCTATGACATTCGAAAAGTTTAATATATAAATCCTTATAAATATTTTTTGTTTAGAAAATAAACTAGGGTGAAAGTGTTGGATGAAATCGATAGGATGATAATTTCAGAGCTTCAAATAGATGGTAGGTCAACGTTGGAGAAGCTTGCCAAACGCACTGGGTATACGAGCATGGGTGTTAAGAAGAGGCTTCAGAAGTTAATTGAGCTAAACGCTATTAAAGTCTCAGCACTGCTGAATCCGTTCTACTTTAAGCTTTTCCCGGCGATTATTCTACTTGAAGTGGAGAGTGCTGAAGCAATGCAAAATCTTCTTGAAAGGTTTAAGAATTGCCCTAGGGTTGTTCAAATATTTAAAACCTTAGGAGGGTATAATTTAATAGCCATCGTTATCGCTGAAGACCAGAACACCCTTGAGAGCATATCTATAGAGAAGTGCTCCATTAGAAGCGGAGCCGGTATAAGAAGGTCAGAGTTCTATCCTGTAAGCGATATATACTTCTCACACTTCCTCCCAATAAGGGAATATCTTGCCAGTAAGATTGGAAAGATTGCCCCCTGTGGTGTTGAATGTAAACCATGCACTAGATACGTAGGTGGAAAATGTGTCGGATGCCCTGCAACAGTCGACTATAGAGGGGTGCTTTAAAGGATGGGGGGATTATAATGGAGAAGGGCGATTTTTTCTCCAAAATTAAAGATGCAGAAAAAGTAGAGATAATTGGCCTCGTAGATAATTCCGTAGATTTCCTATCAACCTCCCCTAGAGAAGAAGTTAAAGTATTTAGAGAGTGGGTGAAGGGAGACTTCCACAATCCAATAGCTGAACATGGCTTTTCAATGCTCATCCGTGTCTTTAATGGAGGTAAAGCCCATAGCGTGTTGTTTGATACCGGAAGTAGCCCACGCGGCGTAATAATAAATGCTAGGAGGATGGGGATAGACTTAGCTGAAGTTGAATACATAGTTCTCTCACATGGACATTACGACCACTTCACCGGGTTGCCAGCTGTTGCTAAAGTCATAGGTAAGAGCGAACTGCCAATAATAGTTCACAGAGACATGTTTAACAGACGGGGAACAATCAGCCCAGATGGAACTATAAGGAAGGGCCCAATTTTTCCATCAGAAGAGAAGGTAAAGCCTGCGAGGTATGTTGAGGTAAAACGGCCACATCTCATAGCTGACGATTTAATACTCGTCACAGGTGAAATTCCACGTAAAACGCGATTTGAAACAGGCTATCCAAGGCATGTAGCCTTCGTCAACGGTAGATGGAGCCCTGACCCTTGGATATGGGACGACCGTGCATTGGCGATTAAAGTTGAGGGAAAAGGGTTAGTTGTCATATGTGGTTGCGGTCATGCCGGCGTAGTAAACACGATATTGTACGTACAGCAACTCACAGGTGTAGAAACGGTTTACGCTGTCTTAGGAGGTTTCCACCTAGCGGGAAAAACGTTTGAAAAACGCATAGATGAGACGGTAAAGGAGCTGAAAAAGATAAGCCCAAAACTATTAGCACCATCACACTGTACGGGTTGGCGTGCAAACTTCACAATGTTTAAAACTATGCCTGAAGCCTTCATCTGGAATAGCGTTGGCAACCTCTATAAGCTATGATGATTTAAATTAGGCGTAGCATTCTCATGGAGATATTTAACGAAATAAACGCATAGTTTTAACGGCACATTCTTAATTTTACACGGCTCATTAAACGTATGGTTTTATTCGTCTAAATCATAGACGTTGGAATGCCTTCAGGTTTATAGGCTATTTTAGGTTTCAGCCCTCTAGTTTTCAGAAGTTCAACGACATGAGGATAGAGGATTACGTACTCTTCATCCACTTCTTTTGAAAGCGTGGGATGGATCCCCGCTAAACGAGTCTTCAAACTTTCATAGTTTTCACTGCTACTAAAGCTTAACATAACTGCCGGATAGACCTGCTTACCGGGTTCTAATCCCGCGTCTACGAGGTTTTTTAAAGCCTTCAGTGGATATTCGAAGAAAATCGGCTCCGCTAACGTTAACATCTGAAATTCCTCTCTACTTGTACCCTTGAGGGAAACCCTGACTATCAGATTCTTGTAGTTTGCAAGCTCCTCCGCGTAAGTATTATCCACCCCTATGAGAATGCCGTTTGTCTCAAGTATAAACGTATAACGGGTACCTTCAAACAACTCCAGCAGTTTTAAGACATGCTTCCTTGAGATCGTAGGCTCTCCTCCACTCAACCTAACATATCCATATCCGCGCGCATTAGCTATACTCGTAAGTCTCCTGAATACCTCTTCAGGTTTGTAAAAAGACCCTTCTACCATTCTATGGCTGGCCTCCCTCCAACTCCAACAAAATCCACATCTCAAATTGCATCCTACAACATCACCAGTAGCTATGCCTCCATACCATCGTCCTCCTCTAAACCTGTAGTAGCGTCGCTCCTCCAAACCGTTTAATCCACTTCGTGTAACGGCTCTTCTTACCTTATCCGTTAGTTCAAGCGGGTTGTAGCGAAATGTTTTAGTCAAAACTGTTCATCTCCTAAGAAGACCCGCCGGGTCTAATCCTTTAGCCAAATATAAGGCACCGTATAAATATGTCGCCGTTTGAAGCCAACCAGCCATGACTCCGAAATCATGCATCAATTTAGCCGTTAAACAGTTTTTAAACATCGGGCATTTTAAATCTATGAGGCAGTTGTTCTCCATACAGAGCTTTTTCTCAGGCGTTTTAACCTTGTCATTTACAATGCCCATCGATTTAACAATTGAGATTAGATGTCTATCTGCTGGCGCAAGCCAAGTTAAACCCAGACAGAAGAGGCCGAATGCGTGAACGCTCTTGGAACCAACATATGGAAGCGATAAGAGCTTGGCTTTAATATGTGAAAAGACATCTATAGAGTTGATCAACCTGAAGCCTGGAATTAAGGAGTTAAGTATTCCATCTAGCTTAGGCTTAACTTCAGCCAATTGAATGAGTTGATAGCTTCTTCCGAAGCTCCTCGGATCAAGGGAGGCTAGGTTTTCCTCATTTCCAGCTTTAACAGCCATATCGTGTAACCATCGGACGGTGTTGGTGTAATAGCTTGTATTTCTCGATAGGAAGATTGAGTAGAACATAGCCCTTAAATCCCAAGGGTTAATGGCTATACTTAAACCCGGAAAGACCTCTAAAAACTTGTAAATGTACGCGGCCTCCCTTCGACCAAGCTTCTTCACATTTTCAATGGGATTAAACCAAGCTCCACTAAAAAGTAGAGCATCCTGAAGATTACAACCACGGTAGTACGTGGCATTTTTCTCTATTTTGAAGATTAGGCCAACGCTATGACCGTATATTTTAACAAAGCTATTAGGTTTTAACTTTTTAAAAAGAGGGAGTGAAAAGCTGGCTTCAAGAGATAAGCTTAGGTTGAATTCACTCCAAACCTCTAATCTGCTATAACTCATATCCATGGTTGGTTTTAAAATCTTACCTAAGTTTTACAGCCAACCCGCCCTCTTTAAAGGACTTCCTTGCGGCTTCTATAACCGCTGTAGCAGCCTTACCGTCTATTCCAGAAGCTAGAGGTTGTTTAAGCTTCCCCTCTTCTACAGAATCTATGAAGCAGGATATCTCCTTCTGCAGTGGGTCGTCGCTTTCCGCAATTATAGTTCTGCTGACGTTCTCTTGGAAAACCGATATCTTATTCTCCCACGGGTATAGTCTAATCGTTCCTTTCTTGCAAATGAACGTATATTCATATATGGATGTGTGAGCGGTCATACTTGAACCAAGCGTAGCCGTTAAGCCTCTCTCAAACCCTAAAATCAGCCACGCATTATCCTCATAGTCTATAACGCTTTTATATAGCATGGTTTTTAAATCGGCCTTAACGTATTCTACCTCTCCCAAAAGCCACCTCATCATATCTATTTCGTGACAATTCATACTGAGTATGAGACCTCCCATTAGAGACTTCCGCCGCCTCCACTCAAGGTTCAAATCGTATGGATTGGGTGAAAACCTTAACACGTAGGCGTTTAAAGGATCGTCGAATTCATGTAATAGATTTCGGGTTTTCTGAAAAGCATCTTTAAACCTTAACTGGAATCCTACTGCTAAAATCCTACTGGATTTCTCAGAAGCCTCAATCATCATATCGCAATCTTCAACCGTTAAAGCCATGGGTTTCTCACATAGGACATGCTTACCCGCGTTTAAAGCAGCCACAGCTTGAGAAGCATGCATGTAGTTGGGTGTAGCGATACTGACAACGTCTAGGTTTGGATGTTTCAGAAAATCCTCGTAACTAGTATAGTATCTGGTTTTAAACCGTTTAGCTGCTTCTTTAGCTCTAGACTCATCGACATCGCAGACTGCCACTATTTCAACACGTCCATCTCTTAGGAAACGCTCTAGGTGAGCTAAACCCTGACCTCCGCAACCTACTACGCCAACGTTTAAAACCATTTAAAAACCACCAACATTTAAAGTTTAAGTTCAACTGGCTTATGAGTTCTATTCGATTCATTAGCGGCTAGTGTCACTTCAAGCGTTTTCACAGCATCGCTGTAAGTTGACCTTATCTTAGACGCGTCGCCTTTCTCAACGGCTCTTATGAAGACTTCATCTTCTAAAGCATATGGGTTTACAGTCGGTCTAAACTCCTCAATACTATTATGCCTATAAACTCTCAGAAAACCTCTATGTCCTCCATGCTCTAAAACCACTTTATCCGCTAAAATCTTCAGGTCTGTGAAGTTGTACGTGTTCCTACTGATGCACGTAGCCGTTATAACGCCTATCGCTCCATTTTTAAACTTTAAAACAGTTATAGAGCAGTCTTCTACGTCAGCACCAGGTGCATACTTACCTATTAAACTATAGTCGAATTCACCGTAAACTCTTTCGACATCTCCAACCAAGAACCTAGCTAAGTCGAATACGTGCGTTGCCTGTTCAATTACCTGACCACCACCCTTACTTTTGCTGAGCCACCAATGTCCAGGTGAGAACCAAAATGGGTCTATGTAATGCCCTTCAACTAAGATTATTGGACCAGATTCGCTTAAAACTTCTAAAGCCCTATCCGTCGTATCTAAGTAACGCCACATATAACCTACGCTATTCAAAACCCCGGCTTTCTGAATTGCTCTTTCAATCCTCCTAGCAGTGTCTAAATCTAGGGCAACGGGTTTTTCAATAAAAACGTGTATCCCCTTTTCAACTATCTCAACTTCAAACCCATGAGCGTAGGGTGGAACAGCTATGAAAACCGTATCAAGCTTCTCTCTTGAAAGCATTTCACGATAGTCAGCATAAGCGTTTGCCTGATACTGTTGGGCGAGCTCTTTAGCCTTTCCTATTTCAACATCACAGAATGCAACTATTTTCACATTCGACATTTTAGCGAGCAACGGTATGTGACACCCTCTCATTATCCCCCCGCAACCTATAATACCGACGTTTACCAATTGACTACCCCTAACCTCCTTATTCAAGAAAGACTATTTAAGCTTAACAATTTGAGTGAAAAAGTTTTAAGAAGCCATGGACATAATAGGAGGTATGTTTAGGAATTTAAGCCCTTATGCTATAGGTATTCATAAGCCTTTAACTGAGAATGTAAAGTTGGCGAAACTGGGAGATTTTCAAGGAGTTGAAGTGGATATGAATGAAGTTTTAAAGCTTGTTGAGGAAAACTCTGCAGGTTATGTAAGGGGTATTTTTAGAGAAGCGGAAGTGAAACCCGGAGGTTGGGGTTTACCGTTTGAATGGCGTGGAGATGTAGATACGTATGAGAAGGGTTTAGCAAGGTTAAGCCATCTGGCATCTGTTGCCTTTAAAATAGAATGTACAAGAGTTTTCACGTGAGTTCTACCGTTTTCAGATGACAAGCCTTTCAAAGAAAACTTCAACTGGCACGTGTCAAGGCTTAAACCTATAGCTGAGGTTTTGTATAAAGCTGATTGCAGCCTCGGGTTAGAGTTTATAGGCACTGAGACGCTTAGAGTAAATCGGAAGTACACTTTTATACACGATTTAAAGGGAATATTGGAGCTGTGTAGAGCCTTAGAATTGGAAAACGTAGGCGTTCTCTTAGATAGTTGGCACTGGTATACGTCTAGAGGTACGCTGGAAGACATAATGAGGCTTAAAGGTAAAGACGTGATATATGTGCATGTAAATGATGCCCCATTAAACGTGCCATTGGATAAACTTGTAGATAATATTAGATGTCTACCGGGAGAAACTGGTGTGATAGATCTTGTAGGCTTTCTAAGAGCTTTGAAAGATATAGGTTATGATGGACCTGTAACACCTGAACCATTTAGCGATGAAGTTAATAAGATGCTGCCTGAAGAAGCTGTGAAGGTGACAGGGAGTTCTCTGAAAAAAGTTTGAGAGAAAGCTGGGCTGTAAGATTAAAATAAGACATTCAACCTATCCTCTCCAACTTTAACACTTCAAACACTATTCTTTCCAACTCCTTTTTATCTTCCTCTTTTAGGTCTAGTAAAGGCAGTCTCATGCGCCCTCCTCTAAGCCCCAACATGTCCATAGTTGCTTTCATAACGGCATAAATCATGTAGGAGCTTACATATGGATACGGTAGTATAGTCGTAGATGGCCCATACTTTCTACAGATCTTCGCTATAAACTCTTCATAAGGGTTCAACATCTCCATTATTTCCTTCATCTTCTTATAGTCGCCATTTAATCCAGCTTTAAGCAGATCAAAGGATATTCTCGGCATAAAATTCGCATAACCTGAAATATATCCCTTTACACCTAGGAAAGCCGTTGCGGCAAACCACCATTCACCCCTACCCTGCATAATCGGTACTCTATCTCCTACAGTCTTTATATGCTCGTACAGCGTTTGTATAAACGGCGTATTTTCCTTTACGGCGACTATATTACTGGTATTATCCACCAGCCTTTTAAGTACATGAGGCATCATATATATTTTTGAAACATCTGGATTATTGTAAGGTATGAGGCCTATTTCTATAGCATCCGCGATCTTCTTATAATGCAGGTATAGACCTTCTTCCTCCGGAACATGATAGTATGGCAGGACGACCATAACGCCATCTGCACCGACATCTTGAGCGTATTTGGCACGTTCTACTGCGACTTTAGTACCAGAGTGGGATGCACCTGGTATGACTGGGACCTTCCCGCCAGCAACGTCTACAACAGTTTTAACGATCTTCCGCCACTCATCATCCGTAACGGCATACTTCTCCCCAGTGCTTCCTACGGGTGTTAAAACCAAGGGCTCGCCTTTACAAGCTTCAATTAAGAAAGCCGTATTCTCCTTTAAACCCTCATAGTCTATACTTTCATCCTCCTTGAATGGTGTCAATTGAACACATATCACGGCTCCTCTCATTAAGAATTCACGTAACTTCCCAGGATCCATAAATCCCCCATATGATTGATGAAGGAACATTGAACCTATAAATTTTGCCAACTCTTGTCTATTTTAAACCGTCAAAGTATGATGTTATTAGGTTAAATTTTATGAGGTACCTTCTAACAATGGTTAGAAGGTATGAAAATTCTTACCATAGGTTGTGGTTATATAGGCTCTGTCTTAGTAAGACATTTATCGGAGAGAATTCCATCTGCAGAAATAGTTGTCTCAGATGAGAATAGAGAAGCCATAATGAAGGCTGTTTCCTCTATTGGTAGGGGAAACGTTAAGCCTCTTCAATTAGACATCCATGATTATGATAGACTTGTTAAGGTTGCTGAAAACTTTGACATTTTAGTGGGCCTTGCTCCAGGGAGGCTTGGATACAAGACGGTTGAAGTTGCTATAGACGCTGGCGTTAACATGGTTGATCTATCGTATATGCAGGAAGACCCTATGACTTTAAACGATGGAGCGTTAAAAGCAGGAGTAACGGTTATACCTGATTGCGGAGTGGCTCCCGGCTTAAGCCACATCCTCGTGGGAAGAGCTGTCAGCATGCTCGATAGGGTTAGGAATATTATAATCCTTGTTGGAGGGATTCCCCAAAGTCGGATTCCCCCTTTAGATTATAAGGTAACTTGGTGTGTAGAGGATTTGATAGAGGAGTACGTGAGGAAGCCTAAAATAGTTAAAAATGGTAAGACCATTGAAGTTGAGGCATTAGATGGGCTTGAAGAGGTGGATTTTCCAGGTATTGGAAAGCTTGAAGCATTCTACACTGATGGTGTAAGAACTCTACATCATAGTATAAGGGGCGTAGAAAATATGTGGGAGAAGACTTTGAGGTATCCAGGTCACGCTGAGAAGATAAAGTTGTTAAGAGATCTAGGATTTTTCGATGAAACGCCAATAGACGGCGTATCCCCACGTAGCCTTACAGTTAGGATTCTTGAGCGGAAGCTGAGCTTGCCTGAAATTAAAGATTTAGTTGCAATGAGGGTAGATGTTGACGGCGTTAAAAATGGTCGAGAAATCCGCTACTCCTACATCCTCATAGATTATTATGATGATGAGAAGAAAGTGACGGCAATGGGTAGAACCACAGCTTATACAGCTTCGGCGGTCATTCAGCTTTTAGCAAGAGGAGAAATCAAAGAAGCGGGTATAATTCCTCCCGAGAGACTTGGAATGGATAGGAAGTGTTTTGAAAGAGTTATGGAAGAGCTTGAAAGGGACGGCATAAGAGTTAGACTATTGACGAGCTCAAAATGATTTACCTCACTTTGAAAATCCAACTTATTGTCTTATTTCCATAGCGGAGCATCCAATGACTAATATTCTCTATGGAAGATGAAAGAGGTTTAAGCAACGATACACTCCATACTTAAACGTACCCTTAGCCGTCACCTTCTAAAGCCCGTTAGTTTCGTTTTATATTAAAGCTCATAGTTTAAATCAACGTTTTCATTTATGTTGTATAAGCATGTCTTATGAGGTGAAGTGTTTAAAGTGCAACCGCCTATCCGAGAACCTCTTCGACTTTAAATGCCCAAGTTGTGGTCAACCGCTTTCAGTCAAACCCTTATTCGATTTCAAGGTGGAGGCAATAAGTAGTAAAAATAACAGTTTATGGCGTTACGTGAAGTTTTTCCCATACATAGATGAGAACTGCATCATCACTCTCGGAGAAGGTTGGACGCCTTTAGTCAAATTCACGGGAAAAGTTTACTTTAAACTTGAAAATTTAAATCCAACAGGATCTTTTAAAGATAGAGGTTCTAGCGTATTAATCTCTGCATTACATCGGAGATTGAAGGAGATTGGAGGATATTTATCCGAAGATTCCTCTGGTAATGCTGGCGCATCCATAGCCGCTTACGCCGCTCGCGCAGGGTTAAGAACGAAAATATACGTTCCAGAAAACGTTTCAAGTATAAAGTTTAACAAGTATAAAGTTTAATCAAATATTATTTTACGGTGCAGAGATCGTTAAGGTTTCAGGTTCAAGGGATAAGGTTGCAGAAGAGGCGCAGAGAAGTGAAAAAGGAAAAGTATACGTAGGGCACATCTTACATCCATTGTTTAGAGATGGATTACGGAGCCTCGCCTATGAGCTTTTGGAGCAGTTTAACTGGCGCGCTCCAAAATATATCTACCTACCTGTTTCCGCCGGCACATTGCTTCTAGGTGTTATAAGCGGTTTTAAGCACATGGTTGAATCTGGTGTTATAGATGAAATGCCAAAGATTATTGCTTGCCAAACGAAACAAGTTTCACCACTCTACCATGCGTTTAAGAATATAACCTACAAGCCTCCGGAAAGAGTAACGTCTATAGCTGATGCCTTGGTAAATATAAAACCACCATTACTAGACGCCATGGTCGAGGAATTGAAGAAGGTGGATGGAGATGTTGTAGTGGTTGATGAAGATGAAATATTCAATGCATTTTTTAGAACTTGCTAGGAGAGGATTTCTCGTGGAACCCAGCTCAGCTGTTGCATATGCAGCTTATAAAAAGCATGTTCTAAGCTGTGAGAATTTGGAAGATTATGAGACGGTAATAGTGATTACTGGGAGCGGTTTAAAAACGGCAATTAAGCTCTAGCAATAGCGCAAACAATCCTTATTGTAAGGGCGCAAATATTATATACTGAAGTCTTAGACTTAGAACTAAATAGTGATTACCCTGTCTAAAGAAGTCTCCATTGTAGAGATAGGGGAGATTGGTGAAGGCCCCATTATAATCACCGGATTACCGGATGTAGGTTTAGTCGGCTTGATAGCTGCTTTTCACCTTGCATCTAAGATGCGCATGGAAGATGTAGGATTTCTAGAATCAGACCTACTACCGCCTGTAGTAGCACTATATGACGGTGTGCCAAAACCTCCAGTTAGAATACTTAAATCTGGCAATTTAGTGGCGATAGTATCAGAAACAGCAATACCTGCTGCAGCTATTTCTAAGGTTTCTAGGGCTATAGTTGAATGGGCATCGAAGAAGAAGGCTAAGCTTATAATAGCTATAGGTGGAATAGCTGTTGAAGAGAGATATAAGCTTGAGAAGCCCATAGTTTACGCAGCGGCCTCGAGTAGAGAAGCTGTTGAAGACCTTAAGTCTAGAGGTATGGAGATACTTCAAAGGGGATATCTCGTCGGACCCTATGCCTTAATCATGAGACTGGCTTCTCTTCACGGTCTAGTTGCTATAGGGCTTCTAGCCCAAAGCTTCTTCAACTACCCAGATCCTGAGGCCGCTGCATCTGTACTTGAATCGCTTAGTAATCTTATAGGAGTTAAAATAGACGTAACAGAGCTTAGGGAAAAGGGTGAAGAGATAAGGTTAGCCGCAAGAGACCTCATGAGGAGGACTGAAGGCGAACTTGCTAGGATGAGGAAGAGTCAGGAGTATGATATCCCACCCCTCCACGTTTAAGGAGGTATGGTATAAATGAGCAGACGTAGAAGAAGCATATTTGATATCGTTGAAGAGTATATGGAAAGGATGGAAGAGACGGTAGAGGAGTACTTAAGAGGATTTGAAGAAAGAAGACTGTGGCATCCATCATCCGAAACAATAGAACCACTAGCCAATGTATACGTTGAACCTAAGGAAGTTGTAGTAACAGTTGATATACCATGTGCGGATAGAGATAGCATTAACGTAAGATTTCTAGATGAAAATACCGTAGAGATTGAGGCACGGTTGCAACGCACCCTAGATTTCCAATCCTTTAAGATTATGCATAGAAGCGGTAGGTTCACGAAACACTACGTACGTGTAAATTTACCAGTGCCAGTTGAACCTAATAGAGCTGTGATAACATGCTACAGAAACGTACTTGAGGTGAGGATTCCTAGGAGAGGTTTCGTCTAAAATATAATGCGTCCTATAGTGAAATCCTGATGGCTTAGATCTATACTTTGAAAGCCTTCTTCCACCTACAGTACTATGTGTAGATTCTGCCATACTGTGGCAGAAGGTGGGAAACATAAACCTCAGAGGTGAAATGTTAACTTGTCGATGTCATGTTAAACTTTATGGTGAAAATCAAGTTAGAAGCCAGGGTCTCCTTCGATGACCTTAGAGTTTACTTGTAAAGTATCCTCTGTTATAGTATTTCCCCTAACAAGCTTCCTAATCCTAACACCCTTCTTCTTAGGCTTAAAACCAGGGCCATCCGATATTAAGACGTACTTTTTCACTCCTCCTCTGACTTCAGGTCTCATAGGTATTCCATCTTTATCGCTACCGCCAGTTATGAGGAGTTTAATTTTCCCCAAACCCATGGTTGATCCATCTACGACATCGCCTATTTTACGTCCTAGAAGCGGAACTGCTTGTGCACCTTCAATTTCAAATGTTTTAGACTTCCCCGTTTTAGGATTGGATACGATTAATTTAAACTTAGCCATAGCGTTCTCCTTCTTATGGTACTTACACCACTATAAACGTTTCTCTCATCAATGACTGGAGGCGTTGGATTCACGTGGAATTCAGGTGGATTTAAAAACCCCATAAAGCTTTTCTCCGCCTCTTTATCTCCGCTATTTCCTCAAGTACTACATGCTCTTCAGCCGATAAGATATTAGCGTATGTCTGTTTAAACATCTTATAATGCTGTTCAGGAATGTCTACGTAGAGGACGCTACCTTCATCGACATTCCTACCTATTACTGCCTTATCTATAGATATTGCTACTTGCATACCCTTAGTGGCCTCGGGGATGGGTTTACCTTTATCCTGAACCTGAAGGATTGACCCGATGTTTTCCCCATCATCTCTCATAAGCTCTTCCTTAGGTTTAATCCTACCAGCTAACACTTCCACACCAACTATAGCCGGCTTACTCCTCCTGAATACGTATCCGGGAAGTATTCTCAACTTACCTGGGAAAACTAGAGTGCTAACTATCGTCTTAATTTTCTCCTCCTGCTTAGACTTAAGCCATGTAACGTAATCTTCAACCACCCGATAGATTATGTTACCTATGAAAACTGGAACCCCAGACGATTCTTCACCAGCTTCAGGTAGAATTCTAACGTTAAACCCCAAGATTACACCGTACTCCGGCTTTTCCTTAGCCGTAACCTTAGCCTCTATGAAATCGCGCTTTGAAATATCGCCTATATCCGCCAGTCTAACTGGTATCTCTCTCTTACCCAGCTCAGTTATCAGCGCTTCAAGAGAGCCTAAGGTGTCTGCTTTAACTACAACCCCAATTTTATCGGTTTTTATTCTAAGTTTACCCACCTCCTCAGATAGCTTATTAACGTACTCTTCTACGGATGCTCCTTCAGGCACGGCGTAAAGCGGCGACCCTGGAATGGCATCTTCAAGGTTTGGAGCCGCTACCTTTACTCCCATAGCCGCCGCTACCCTATCGACCTTCATAAACCCCCCAGTTGGAGCCCTTATCTCATCGAGAGGTTTGGGAAGTAACAACGACCTGACCTTAGTGATTATAGGCTTCTCCTTACCAGCTAAAACTATGGTGTCGTCTACCTTCAAAATACCATCGTAGATTATTACATTTACCGTAGCTCCTAATCCAACTTCTTCCTTAACCTCCAGCACCGTTCCTTTAGCCGCTCCACTAGTAGTTTCAAGCCTAGTCTTAAGATACTGCTGAGTCAAACCTATAAGGACTAGGAGAAGGTCTGGTATTCCCTCACCAGTTTTAGCACTAACTGGAACGAGGGCTACTGTCCTAGTAAAGTCTTTAATCCGATCGTATCTATCCGCTTGAAAACCTAGTTTTGAAAGCTCCCCTATGATAATGTAAAGCCTAGCATCCAAATCTTTTCTAACATAGGGATCTTGAAGTTTGAATGTTTCATTAAATGGCTTATCGTAGTTTGGCTTCCAACCAGGTATGAGGTCTATTTTGTTGGCGGCGACTAAAAACGGCATTCTTCTAGATCTTAAAAGCTTTATCGATTCAACTGTTTGCTCTTCAACGCCTTTAATCACATCTATTACTAAGATTGCTATATCGGCTACGGAGCCGCCGCGCATCCTCAAATTCATAAACGCACTATGCCCGGGAGTATCTATCACTAGAAGACCTGGAATTTTTATCTTCCACCCGGTTTTAGCTAGCAGAGAAGCACATGACTTCTCTAGCGCATCGAGGGGGAAGAAGCTTGCACCTATATGCTGGGTCATCTCACCGGGCTCTTTTAAAGCGACGGCGGTTCCCCTAATCTTATCTAGAAGCGTTGTCTTACCATGGTCTACATGTCCTAAGACGACGACTATGGGCTGTCTTATCATTTTCTCTTGCTTTCCAACATCCATATTCTTTTACTACTATTCTCCAGTACGCTTATAGAGTTTTCTGATTTTAAACAGATCCAGTTCAAATTACCCAGCCGATTTTTAGACAACTTTTTAACGCCCGCTACAAGTTATCTAGGGAGAGGATTGAGGGGGGTTATGGAGGAATCTATCAAAATACTCATACGTAAATACGCCTTGCAAAACGCCTACAAATACGGCGGTAAAGCACAGTCTAAAGCTGTCATGGGTAAAGTTTTAGCTGAAAAACCGGAGCTTAAATCAATGGCTAAGGATCTAGTGGACGTAGTCCAGCAAATCGTAGATGAAGTTAACAGGATGAGTTTAGAAGAGCAGAGGAAACTTCTAGAAGACAGTTTTCCAGAACTTTTAGCCGAGAAAGAGGTTGAACCAGTTGTAAAAACCCTACCTCCTCTTCCGAATGTAGATAAATACCCTAGAGTTGTAACGAGGTATGCACCCAACCCAGACTTCGTTTTACACTTCGGCCAAGCTAGAGCCATATACTTAAGCCACGATTACGCGAGAATGTACAACGGCATATTTATACTTAGATTTGAAGATACAGATCCCAAGAACAAAAAGCCAGTTTTAGAATACTACGACGCCATTAGAGAGGATATAGAGTGGCTTGGGTGTAAATGGGATAAGGAGTACATTCAAAGCCTACGTCTACCAATCTACTACGAGTATGCGAGAAAACTCATAGAAGCTGGAGCAGCATACGTATGCACATGCAACCCTGAAATTTTTAAAGAAATGGTTTCAGTTGGTAAAGCATGTCCATGTAGAGGATTAACGGTTGAAGAAAACCTTGAGAGATGGGATAAAATGCTCGAACATTTTTACGGAGAAGGGGAGGCCGTGCTTAGAGTTAAAACAGACTTACAGCATAAGAACGTATCTGTGAGAGAATGGGTTGCATTCAGAATAATAGATACGTCTAAAAACCCACATCCCATAGTTGGAGATAAGTATATCCTCTGGCCAACTTATCATTTCGCCAATGGCTTAGACGACCATTTAATGGGCGTCACCCACATAATTAGGGGGAAGGAGTTTCTATCGACCTTGGATAGGCATCTATACCTATATAAACACTTTGGGTGGAGTTATCCAGAGGCCATACACTATGGTAGATGGCTTCTGCCGAAAGGAGGAGCCATGTCTAAGTCTAAAACTCTCAAAGCCATTAAAGCTGGCCTCTTTAAGGGGCTGGATGACCCTAGACTACCAACTCTAGCTGCTCTACGTCGTAGAGGAATTCAACCGGAGGCTATTCACCAGATGATTTTGGAAGTAGGCATTAAACAGTCTGAAGTTTCCTTGAGCTGGGATAACCTCTACGCTTACAATAGACGGATAGTTGAACCTAGGGCTAAGAGACTATTCTTCGTACACAACCCGGTTAAACTGGTAGTTTACGGGTTGTCGAAGCAGTACGAGGCAAAGGTGAGGTTTCATCCATCTAAACCAGAAGTGGGATTCCGTAGAATAAAGGTTGAAGTCAAAGGCGATTCTGCTAGTCTACTCATATGCCCAGAAGATGCTAAAATCCTGAAGGATAAGGGTATGGTTAGACTTATGGAGCTTTTCAACGTTAAACTGGTAAAGTTTTCAGAGAATCTAGTAGAGGCCATGTTTCACAGCGAAACCTATGAGGAGGCTAGGAGTTTAAATATGCCGCTCATCCACTGGCTTCCAGTAGACCAATGTATTAAGGCTAAAGTCATAATGCCAGATGCAACGGAGCTGGAAGGGTTTGTCGAAAGAAACTGTATAACAGTTGAATTGGGTGAAGTTGTTCAATTTGAACGATTCGGCTTCGTCAGACTAGACTCGAAGGATGATTGTTGGGTTTTCTACTACGCCCATAAGTGAGGCCGTCTAAATACGCTTAGTCTATTTAAAGACATTTTACCGGGAAGTCTAAAAACTCCACCCTACAATTGTAGTTGTAGGAAGGCTAGAAGCCCCAAAAACATCCAAAATACGGCCATGTTTTTGACTTTTCTAGCATTTTCTCTAGATGGGTCCTTCAGAATGATTAGGGAGGAGCTTATGAAGCCCATATCGGTAAGCGCTACCGTAAGTAAGTAGCCTAAAGGTGGGTTACCAATTAGAATAGGCATCGGCGTTATTAGGACGGCAGATAGGTATAAGGCGACAGCAACATATGAGGCTATTCTACCTCCATATTTTACGGCTATCGTATTGATGCCGTACTTTCTATCCCCCTCAGCGTCTACTATACCTTTCGTAACTTCTCTACCAGTATTGGATAGGAAAGCCGTTGAAGCTGCTAAAAGATTTGATATTTTCAATCTATCTACGAGTAACGCACCATAAATGAAGGGGATTGCTATACACCCACTAACCATCATATTACCCAGTAGTCCTGTTCTCTTACCTCGGGAATTGTAGACCGTTGATAAAGTTACAGATGTTAGCGCTAGTAGAAGGCATCTGATGGATGTAAAAGCTGAGGCCATTAAGCCTATGATAGACAGTACGACGGCGTACACTAATGCTTGTGATGGACTTACAGCTCCACTTGGTATAGGCCTACCAGGTTCATTTATAGCATCAATGTAACGGTCGAAGTAGTCATTTAAAGCCATAGAAGCACCTGTTAAAGTAAAACCCGTTATAAATCCCAATACTACATTCTGTGCGGTCCATGAATTTAAATCTGGTTCAGCCATATATAGGCCTACTAGGACGGCTAAACCCATCATGGAAGAGTTTACGGGTCTGAGCAGTCTAATGTACTGTCTAATAGGCATCTGAACTAGATTATACGACCACGTTTAAAGTGTTTTCGACTCTTTTGAAATTTTAAGCTATGGAGCGTTTACGCTGGAGTAAATCCAAGAAACCCCAAAGAGTATCAATAGTAAGCTGAAAAGCACTAATATGTAACGGTAGATCTTGAGGCCGATCACCTTCCTACCGCACTTTGAAAGGTACGCTAACAACCCCAGCCATAGATAGTCTAGCCAAACGTGTGATAGATACATAATAGTTAATCCTTGGATTAAGCCTAAGCTCATAGCCTCATATACGAGGGTTGAGCCGATGCTAAACCACCATAGGATAAAGTATGGGTTTAAACCCGACAACATAGCTCCAGTTAATATAGAACCCCTCTCTACTGAAACTGCATCATTCGAAGGCGTTTGATTTGATTTTAAAACTCCTCGAAGTTGAAGCGCACCGAAAACTATTAAAGCTAAACCTCCCACTATTTCCAAAGAACGTTTTACCATTTGACTAATTAAGTTTAATAGTCCAAACCATATTAGTATGACGAGTGGAAGTTCTACGATGGTGTGCCCTAATGCACAACCTAAACCCGCTTTAAGCCCCCCTTTACCACCGTGGATAATCGTAGCCACTGTTAGAGGACCTGGGCTTAATGCACCTGATACCGTAATTGCAGATACGTACAGTATGAAAGATGCAACGTCCAAGAATTTAACCCCTTGAACTAATTGCACGCTTACGAAGTAGGAGCTTGTTTATAGCATTGACCATAGCCTCTACACTAGCCATGACTATGTCTTCTCTAGCGGCTCTCGCAGATACAACATGACCCTCATCATCCTCAACTTTAACAATGACTTCAGCTAAAGCATCAGAGCCCCCTGTTATAGCTTCAAGCCTATACTCTTTCAAGTTAACTTTCACTACCGGGTTTAAAACCTCTTGGAGGGCTTTGATTGCAGCGTCAACTGGTCCAACACCCGTCTTAGATGTCACATAATTCTTACCGTCTATAGATACTTTGACTGAAGCAGTGGGAATCACCTTATTACCCGTCATAACGGCCAATTCATCTAGGTTTAGAATCTTCTCTTCCTTGACTAATTCTCCGGCTACAATTCTAGCTATCGCCATTAAGTCTTCTTCAGTAACCTGTTTACCTTTGTCGCCTAACTCTTTAACTCTAGCTAAGACTTCCTTAATCTGAGCTTCATTGAGTTCGAGACCCATTTGACTAAGTAGAGCTTTTAAACCATGCGTACCAGCATGCTTACCAGCTAAAATCCTCCTCTCACATCCTACGAGTTCAGGCGGTATAGGCTCGTAGGTTAATGGTTGTGCTATAACACCGTGGGTGTGGATGCCTGACTCATGAGCAAAGGCATTCTCACCGACAATTGCTTTATTCGGTTGCACTGGAACACCAGTCAACCTAGAAACTAGTCTAGAAGTCTGATATATCAGCTTGGTATTAACATTCGTCTCGAAGCCATAAATCAACTTAAGCGCGACTACGACCTCCTCTAAAGCAGCATTACCAGCCCTCTCACCTAAACCGTTGACTGTTACGTGAACCTGCTCAGCTCCAGCCTCCAAAGCGGCTAAACTGTTGGAAGTAGCCATTCCAAAGTCATCATGGCAATGTACGCTTAAAGGCCGGTAAACCACTTTCTTCAACTCACTTATCAACTCATACATACGCCTAGGAGTCATCACCCCTACCGTATCTGGAACATTCACCCTATCGACGCCAGCATCACATAAGGCTTTATAAAACTCCTTAAGAAAACCCAAGTCGGTTCTAGTGGCATCTTCAGCTGAAAACTCGACTGTTAAACCATGAGCTTTAGCATAATCTAAAGCCTCTAAGGCTCTACGTAAGACCTCTTCTCTACTCATTTTGAGCTTGTATTTTAAATGGATGTCAGATGTCGCTATGAAGAGGTGTATGCTATTTAAACCGCAGTCTATTACGGCGTCTATATCGGATTTTAAGGCTCTAGACAAGCCGCAAACTTCAGCCTTCAGACTATCTTTAGCTATCAATTTAACAGCCTCAGCTTCACCTTTAGACGTTACTGGGAAACCGGCCTCAATAACGTCGACACCTAGTTTATCCAATTGACGAGCTATGGTGAGTTTATCCTCAACCGTCAAAGCTACACCCGGTGTTTGCTCGCCATCCCTCAGCGTGGTATCGAATATTCGTATATATCGTGAGGGCATAGTTGAATAGATAAAAGTTTAACGATTAAAAAATCTTTCTTAAATCGCTCTTCTAGAAACCGCTTCTCTTACCAGAGAGGCTACTTTTAAACCCATCTCATTGGTTGATAGACGACCACCTAAGTCTTGGGTTACGTATCCCCTTCTAAAGGCTTCTATAATAGACTTCTCTATGATCTTAGCTGCTTCTAAGCAAACTTCATCAGTGTTCTTAAAGCCTAACCATTCAAACATCATTTTAGCCGCCAATATAAGGCTACTTGGGTTGGCTAAATTCCGACCTGCAATATCCCACGCTGCTCCATGAACGGGTTCAAAAAGACCGTACTTCTCCCCAATATTAGCGGAGGGCGCCACACCCAATCCGCCCACAAGTTGCGCGGCTTCATCACTTAGTATATCTCCGAACATGTTCGTAGTAACGAGCACATCGAAGTCTTCAGGTTTCTTTATTAGAAACATCGCCGCAGCATCGACGTAGAGCTCTTCGTATAAAACATTGGGATATTTTCTGGCAACAGCTCTACAAGTTTCCGCAAATAGACCGCACGTAGCTTTCAAAACATTGGCCTTATGAACTGCCGTAACTTTATACTTAACGCCTCTTCTAATTGCTTCTTCAAACGCATACTTAGCTATACGTTCAGATCCAGCTCTAGTGATTACTCGCAAGCTTACGGCTACATCATCTAACGTATATTCAAAGCCCTTGTAAAGATCTTCCGTATTCTCTCTAACTATTACAAAGTCTATGTTGGGCTTTAAACACGGGACATTTGGATAAGACTTAAACGGTCTAACATTTGCATATAGGTCTAACATTTGCCTAAGTTTCACTATGACTGCGGCCGCCGTTTCTCCTACAGGACCTTTTAGCGTGGCATCCGCTTTCATAATAGCTTTAACAGTTTCTTCAGGTAATGCAACACCATGCTTCTGTAAACATCTATCTCCAGCCTCAAGAAATGTGTAGTTGAGATTAAGTCCTAAAGTATCTTCAACAGCGTTTAAAACGGGCATAGTAGCTTCCGTTAACTCCGAACCTATACCGTCACCAGGTATTACAGCTATGTTGTAAGTTTTCAGGTTAACCTCCTCCGCAGATGAGCTACTAAACCGCCATCCCTAAGTATCTCCAGTACAAATTCTGGAAGTGCTTTAGTCCTATAGACTTCATTCTTAGACATGTTGATTATCGTTCCTTCGGCTAGATTTACTGTAACAATATCGCCGTTATTCAGCTTCTCTGAAGCCTCCGGGCATACGACTATCGGTAAACCCACGTTTATAGCATTTCTATAGAATATCCTAGCGAATGACTTAGCAATTATACATTTAACACCAGCATATTTTAAAGCCACTGGAGCCTCCTCCCTACTAGATCCACATCCAAAGTTTTCACCAACTACTAAGATGCCAGTTTGCTTAATCTTATTTGGGAATTCTGGGTCTATCCCTTCTAGAGCGTGTCTTCCAAGTTCTCCGTAGTCCGTTATACCGAGGTACTTACCTGGTACTATAACGTCTGTATCTATGTTATCCCCGTACTTTATAACTGAGCCGCTTATTATCAAGAAACCACCCTCCTAGGATCTGTTATAACACCAGTTAGAGCGGACGCTATAACCGTTGCGGGAGAGGCTAGGTAAACTTTAGCCTTGGGACTCCCCATACGTCCTATGAAGTTCCTGTTTATTGAGGCTATACATGTCTCCTCTTCACTTATAACGCCCATGTGTGCTCCTATACAGGCACCGCATGTTGGATTGCATACTAGGACACCGGCTTGTAGAAATATATCTATTAGACCCTCTCTCAATGCATCTCGATATACTTCCTGAGACGCAGGAACTACTATTGCTCTCACATCCGGTTTAACCTTCCTACCCTTAACTATCCTAGCGGCTAATCTTAGGTCTTCGAGACGCCCGTTCGTGCAAGAGCCTATATAGGCTTGGTCGATCTTAACACCTTCAACTTCAGATACAGGTTTAACGTTGTCAACAGAGCTTGGACATGCCACTTGCGGCTCTAGTTTTGAAACATCAAACGTGTAAGTTTCATCAAATGTAGCATCTGGGTCACTGACGAACCCTGGGCTATACGGTATACCTTTAGACTTGAAGAACTGCTCGGTAACTTCATCTGGTTCAACGATTCCAGTTTTAGCGCCCATTTCAACGGCCATGTTGCACATAGTCATACGTCCACTTATGCTCATTTTCTCAACTGTAGAGCCTTTGAAAACAACAGCCTTGTAAACGGCGCCTGAGACACCTAAACGTCCTATGACGTGGAGAATTACGTCTTTAGGGGTAATCATGTCTCCCAATTCACCGTCGATTTTCACACAAACCGTCTCAGGGACTCTAAGCCAAGTTTCACCAGTAGCTAGAATCGCTGCTACATCCGTAGCCCCCATGCCCGTTGAAAAAGCCCCTACTGCACCGTAAGTGCACGTATGTGAATCTGCTCCTACTATAAGCTCACCGGGCTTTGCATGGCCTTTCTCAACCATAACTTGGTGACATATCCCTCCCCTTCCAATATCGTAAAACCACTTGATCTTCTGCTCTCTGACGAATTCTCTAATGATCTTTTGGTTTAAAGCGGCTCTTTCAGTATTCGGAGGCACCAGATGATCGAATATGACAACCACTCTATCCGGATCCCAGACTCTAGGAACACCTATTTCTTTGAAGGCTTTAACAGTTAAAGGGCCCGTGAGATCGTGGAACATCACTCGGTCAACTCTAGCGCTTATTATATCACCGGGCTCCACCACACTTCTACCAGAAGCCCTACATAGGATCTTTTCAACGATATTCATAGAGACCATTATAAAGACTCACATAGGGATTTAAGTGTTTACTTCCACTCACGTTTTAGTTTTAACGTTTTTAAATTCACGTAATATGTTAGCTGCGTATACGACGCCTTTAATCAAGTAGTCGACTGTGTTGAATTCATTAGGTGCATGGGCTTTGGAGAAAGGTGGAGCACATCCAGTCCAGACAGAGTCTAAATGTAAGATGTTTGTGAATACGTAGTCTGGTCCAGAACCCGCGGCATTTGGATATACCACAGGCTTAGATTCATATGTTTCTTCAGCCGCCCGTGAGGAAGCTTGAACTATCGGTGCAGAGGGGTGTGTTTTAGACGGTGGAAGGGAGCCTAATTTAACTACTTCCACGTCTCTAAAGCCTTCATCGTCTAAATGTCTTCTAAGCAAGTCAAACAATTTATCTGGCTTTTGATCAACCACTAATCTGAAGTCTAATTTCGCAACCGCTTCACACGGTAGAACAGTTTTAGATCCTTCTTCAATATAACCCGACTTTAAACCAGCTATGTTAGCAGTCGGCTCGCATATCAACTTTCTAAGGGCGTCAACTCCTCTAACTCCACCGAGAAGCTCTTTTATTCCAAGCTCTCTTACAATATCCTCATCTTCGGGAGGTATCTCTGAAATAAGCTTGGCATCTTCTGATGTAAGCGGGCGGACATCATCATACCAGCCTTTAATCCTTATCCGGCCGTCTTGAGACTTTATGGAGTTTAAAGCCCACACTATTCTCCAAGCTGGGTTGATGATTACTGGTGCATAGGAGGAGTGAACATCCACCTTGGCGGTTTTACACCTAAGCTCGACGTATAAGATACCTTTAACCCCTAAGCAGATTGACGGCCTATTTGAGGGGTGGAGGCCGCCATCCCAACACACGACGGCGTCTGCTTTAAGAAGGCTCTTATGTGCTTCTACAAAGTCTGGGAGGTTGGGACTTCCAATTTCCTCTTCACCTTCAAAGAGGAATTTAACGTTTACTGGAATCGACTTTTCACTTTTAACGTAATATTCTACTGCTTTTAAAAAAGCTATAATATTGCCTTTTGAATCTGAGGCCCCTCTTGCTACAACTTTACCATTAACTATTACTGCTTCAAAAGGTGGATATATCCATTCATTTATGGGGTCTGGGGGTTGAACATCGTAGTGGCTGTAGACTAAGAGGGTTTTATCGGACTCTCTAGATTCGACTTCACTGTAAACAACTGGATTGCCTTTACTTTGAATGACTTCAGCGTATATGCCTGAGTCTTCCATTAAATCCCTAAGTAGGGAAGCACATTCTCTTACACCCATGTTTCTCGCTGAAATGCTAGGCTGTTTGAGAAAACATCTATATTTATCTATGAAGTCTTCCAGCGTAAGTTTCGTATAACTTAATACGTCCATTCAGAAGGATATTGAGCTGGGAGGGGTAAATTAACGTTTAGATGAATTTTAAGGTACACTGGAGGAGACGCTATTCTTTTAAAGGGAGTTTTACAACTTCTCCAGTAGCTGAAGATCGGTATATTGCTCTTATTACTTCCAGGCTCCTACGACCTTCATAACCGTCCACCCGCGGCTTCCTATCTTCTAAAACTGCGTTAACAAAGTCTCTTAAGAGGCGCTTATGGTTTTCTATTGGAACTGCTTCAGGCCTTTCCCACGATTTAAGCCCCTCAGTTCTCTTAACTGGAGGCCTTAGGCCAGGAACTTCTTCGGCAAGCTTCATAAACTTAACTTCATCTCCCTCGACTATAACGGTCCCCTTTAAACCGTGAATTTCAAGCCTCGTAGGTAGACCTGGATATGCCGCGGTACTAGCCTGAATAACACCCAATGCGTCGTTTCTGAATTTAACTACGGCTACGGCTAAGTCTTCAACTTCAATATTATGACCTACTGTACTTACTTTAGCCCAGACGGATTCCGGTTCACCCATAATCCATAAAAGCAAGTCTATTGTATGAATTGCCTGGTTTATAAGGGCGCCACCACCTTCCGTAGCCCATCTCCCCCTCCATGAGCTACTTGCGTAGTATTCTTCTGTCCTATACCATTCAACTATAGCCTCACCCATTATCAGCCTTCCGAGAGCACCCTTATCTGCAAGAGATTTTACAAAGTTAAAAGAGTCATCGAACCTAGATTGAAGTATTACGCCAAGTTTAACGCCTTTAACTTCAGCCCTTCTTATAAGCTCATCGGCCTCCCTTAAGTTGATGGCCATAGGTTTATCCACGAGCACGTTAACGCCGTTCTCTATAGCCTCTAAAGCTATCTGAAAATGTACATAGTGGGGGGCAGATACAGCTATTATGTCGGGCTTTTCTGAACTAATCATATCGTAAATGTTTGAATAAGCTTTTTTAAACCCGTATTTTCTGGCGAATTCTTCAGTTTTAGCCCTATTCCTAGCTACAACTCCGGTAAGCTCTAAAACACCCTCTTTAGCGAGTTCAGATGCAGCTCCAGATATGAAACTACTACCTACACCCGTACCTACAACACCAAACTTTAAACTAGTTGGCACTTTAACACCGATTAGAAGAAACTCGGTAAGAAATGTAAATTTTTCTCAAAATCCCACCAAGTACTATCGGTAGTTGATTAAAGTCTCTATGAGGCATAGTGGGGTTCTACTGTTAAATAGCAATTTGAAACATCGACTTAGGTAAGTTTAAAATAAATTTTGACGAATATATTGATGTGGTTAATTTGACGCCGCGTGAAAGAGTTATTGCAGCTTTAGAGCATAGAGAGGATAGGCTCGATAGGATACCGATACACGATAGCCCTTGGGGGGCTACCGTTAGCAGATGGATACGAGAGGGTTTACCCGACGGAATGTCCCCCGAAGACTATTTCGGTTATGAAATTGCTATATTCAGTGCAGATACATCTCCAATGTTCCCTGTGGAAGTCATAAGTGAAGATGCAGAGTATATTGTGGAAAGAACGTCATTTGGAGGTATACGTAGGAACCATAGGGACTACTCTACGACTCCAGAGATCATAGATTGGCCTTGCAAAACTAGGGAAGATTGGGAGAAGATCAAGGTTAGACTTCAGCCGAGTGAGAGGAGAGTTGACTGGGTTTTAGCATTGAACGCATACCACAGGGAGAGGAGCCGTGGGAGGTTTATAATGTATGGTGCCGCCGTAGGTTATGATAAGATTCAAAACTACATTAAATCAGACCAGCTTCTTAAAGCTATAATAAGAGACCCAGAGTGGGTTAAAGATATGTACTGGACAGATGCTAGACTGGTCATGGAGATGTGCGATATAATGATTAGAGGGGGCTTCAAATTCGATGGAGCATTCCTATATTGCGACTTAGGCTATAGGAAGGGGCTCTTCTTCTCACCAAGACACTATGAAGAGCAGTTACATCCCGTTTTCAAAGAACTATGTAGATTTTTCAAGTCTAGAGGCATGTACGTATTCCTCCACTGTTGCGGTAACGTAAAAGACCTAATACCATACTTCATAGAAGAGAGTATAGAAGTTCTACAGCCTTTAGAAGTTAAGGCGGGTATGGATCTAATAGAGCTTAAGGAAAAATATGGAGATAAGATGACCTTCATGGGCGGTATAGATACTAGACTCATGGCTTTAGACGACCCTAAACCCATAGAAGAGGAGATTAAGAGGAAGGTCACCTTTGCGAAGCAAGGCGGAGGCTACATATACCATTCAGACCACTCCATTCCAAACAACGTAAGCTTCCAAAACTACAAACGCGTAATAGAACTGGTTCATAAATACGGTAGATACCGCTAAGGCAACACGTATCTACGTGGAAATTCAAATACCCCCTTTATTTAGACTTCCAGTATTGTTCACGTTAGAACTAAAAAGTGAAAGTTTAACTTCTTAACGAGGTTAATTTACCTGTATGATTCTTACACGTAGAAAATTAGCATCCATGATAGATTATGCTCTAGTGAAACCTACGCATAGTCTTACAGATATAGAGACGGCGGCTAAAACCGCCAGGGAGAATTACATAGGTGCTCTTTGCGTCCTACCGGTCATGGTTGAATACGCGGCTAAATTACTTAAAGGGTCTGAGACTAAGGTGTGTTCGACGGTGGGTTTTCCATTAGGCTCATCGACCACCAAATTTAAGGTGTTAGAAGCCGAGCAGGCTATAAGTGATGGAGCTTGTGAAGTAGACATGGTGATGAATATACCCTTTTTCAAATCTAGGCTTTACGAGAAAGTTAAATCCGATATAGAGGCCATATTAGAGGTTTCAAAACCTATGGGTGTGACCGTCAAGGTAATAATTGAAACTGGATATTTAACTGTTGAAGAGATAGCATTAGCATGTAGAATGATTGATGAAGTTGGAGCTGACTACGTAAAAACGTGTACTGGTTTCGGCCCCCGCGGTGCTACAATTGAGGATATTGAAATCATACGGAAGAACGTTAAGAGGGCGAAGATAAAAGCTGCAGGTGGAATATCTTCTTTTGAAAAAGCTCTACAATTCATTAAAATGGGTGTTGAACGTATAGGTACATCTAACGCTCTAGATATCTTAAAGGGTTGGAGTCCAGTAGAAATTTAACTTTTTCGAAGGGAAGTGTCAGTATACCGAATAGACATTAACCACCTGACTTTAAAATGAAACCTATAAGCTTTTGTCTTATGAAGGACTCCATAGTTTAATGGAGGTTTTAGTTGAAGCCTAGATGCGTTGTAGTAGATAGTTCTCGGAGTCCATATTCGTTACTTAAGCCCGTACCCTTAGATTCCGTTAAACTTAAGGATAGCTTCTGGAAACCTAGGATAGAAACACTCATAAAGGAGACTCTTCCTACGCAGTATGAACTACTTGAGGAGACAGGGAGAATAGAAAACTTCCGTAGGGCGGCTGGGAAGGTAAAGACAGAGTTTAAGGGGTTATTCTTCAACGATTCAGACGTATATAAGTGGATTGAAGCAGCGTCCTACACTTTAGCTTATAATGTTGACAGTCGCTTGGAGAGGATTGTGGAAAACGTAATCGCTGAGATATCGGATGCCCAAGATGTGGATGGCTACTTAAACACGTATTTTACGTTTGAAAGAAAAGCCCAACGCTGGACTAATCTACGTGACATGCATGAATTGTATTGTGCTGGTCACTTAATTCAAGCTGCCATTGCACATTATAGAGCAACAGGTAGGAAAAGTCTTTTGAACGTAGGTATTAAACTGGCAAACCATATACTCAGTATATTCGGCTCCAGTAAGCGGTTGGGAGTGCCAGGCCACCCCGGGATCGAAATGGCACTTGTAGAACTCTACAGAACTACCGGTACGAGCATTTTCCTAGAGCTAGCAAGATTCTTCATAGACAACCGAGGTAGGGGTTTAATAGGTGGAAGCCCATACCATATAGACCATAAGCCTTTCAGAGAACTCGATGAAATAGTTGGTCATGCCGTGAGAAGCGTGTATTTAAATTGTGGAGCCACAGACGTATACATGGAGACTGGAGATGAAGGGCTTCTAAAAGCCTTAGAACGTTTATGGCAGAATATGGTCAATTGTAAAATGTACGTTACTGGTGGATTAGGTTCTAGGTATGAGGGGGAGGCGTTTGGGGAAAACTATGAACTGCCGAATAGACGCGCCTATGCTGAAACATGCGCTGCAGTTGCAAACGTTATGTGGAACTGGCGTATGCTATTGGCAACGGGTGGAGCTGAATATGCCGACGTCATGGAGTTGGCTTTATATAATGGGGCTTTAGCTGGAATAGGCTTGGACGGTAAGACGTACTTCTATGTCAATCCATTGGCGGACAGGGGGATACATAGGAGAAGTAGGTGGTTTGATTGCGCATGTTGTCCACCGAATATAGCGAGGCTTATAGCGTCTATTCCGGGATACTTTTACAGTACTTCACAAGACGGGGTATGGATACACTCTTACGCATCCAACGAAGCCCTCATAGACTTTGATGATGGACTTATAGAATTAACTCAAGATTCAGATTATCCTTGGAGTGGCCACGTTGAAATCACAGTGTACTCTGAAAAACTGTCAGAGTTTTCAATATTCCTACGCATCCCAGGGTGGAGCTTGAAGACGACAGTAGCCTTAAACGGCAAACCTTTAGACTGTCATCTGAAGCCTCCGCAATACCTAGAGATTAGGAGAGCTTGGGAGAAGGGGGATGTAATATCGTTAGACATGGATATGCGGGTGAATATTCTATTATCTCACCCACACGTTTTAGAGAATACATGTAGGGTTGCATTAAGGCGGGGGCCCCTCATATACTGTGTAGAACAAGCAGACAATCCGGAGTTTGACGTATGGGATTTAATACTTTCTCAAGACTCATCGTTTAACGTTATGCAGAGGTCGAATGTACTCAACGGCATTTACGTGATTCAATGTGAGGGCTTTACGCTTGAAAGTACCCCTAAGTCGCTTTACTATCGCCTCGAAGAAAACACGGTGAAGCTTAAACCAGTTAAATTTACGGCAATACCATACTACGCGTGGGCTAATAGAGAACCGGGTCCTATGAGCGTGTGGATTCCAATATTAAAAATGAACGGTAAATCCTACTATTAAATTTAAAACCTTCTAATTCTCCACTTTGTTCCTTCAGATGTATCTTCAAGTTCTACACCTATTTCTCTAAGTCTACTTCTTATCATGTCTGATACATCGTAGCGTTTTTCTCTTCTAAGGATTTCACGAACTTCTACTAAAAGTTGAATCGTCTGTTCAACTACACTTTTCGAAGGTGGTTCATATACTTCAAGTATTCCGAAAACCCTTTTAACAGTATTTAAGAATTCTAAAGATTCTTTCTTAACTCTTATATTTAATTTGGAAGTAGTTGTTATTAAATTATTGAAGGTTCTTATATAGTCGAATAAAACTGCTAGGGCACCTGGAGTGTCTAAGTCGTCATCCATACGTTCTTCAAAATCGGATCTAGCCCTTCTAGTAATCCCCAACAGTTTTTCTTCACGCTCATCAAGGGGGGATTCTATAGCTTCCATGGATTCTATATTCTCGATGAAGTCTGACAATCTGCGCAGATTCTCTTCGGCTATTCTAATAGAGTTCTCATTGAAGTCTATATCGCTTCGATAGTGAGCTGATATGTAGAACATACGTAGAACGTCCTTACCCCATTCATTTAAAGCATCGGCGAGCTTGATGATATTACCCTTACTCTTACTCATCTTCTCACCATTTATCGTCAAAAGTCCACAGTGAACCCAGTATTTCACAAAGGGTTTTTTACCAGTATATGCTTCGCTCTGAGCTAGAGAGTTCTCATGGTGAGGGAAGATCAGCTCCCTAGCACCGCCATGTATATCTATCTGCTCCCCAAGGTATTTTATACACATAACTGAACATTCTATATGCCATCCTGGAAAGCCATAACCCCATGGAGACCTCCATTTCAATGGATAATCTTCCGAAGCAGCCTTCCACAGGGCGAAATCGGCTGGGTTACGCTTCCTAGGATCTGGTTCAACCCTATGCATTACAAGTTCCTCCCTACGTACACCGGACAATTTACCGTAATCTTCAAACTTTGAAATATCAAAGTAGACGTTTCCGTTTACGATATAACCATAGCCTTTCTCCAGAAGCTTCTCAATGACTTCTATCATTTCCATGATATGACCGCTAGCTCTAGGTTGAATGTTGGGTCGTTTATTTCCAAGCCTATCCATAGCTTCCAAGTACTCGAGAAGGTATTTATCAGCTATTTCCATGGGATGAAGCCTCTCCCGCCTAGCTCCTAAAATCATACGGTCTTCTCCAACTGTTTCAAGGATATGCCCAACGTCTGTGATATTTCGAATGTATTTGACGTGGAAGCCTCTATATTCAAGCCATCTGATGAGGACATCGTAAACAACACTCGCTCTACCATGTCCTAAATGAGGGCTATCGTAAACTGTTGGACCGCAAACGTAAATCTTAACGACGTTTGGATCTATACTTTGAAAAACTTCTTTCTGCCTAGTCATAGTATTATAGATTCTTAAGGGCATGTCATATCACCTTACTATAGAGTTGCTTAAATTGTTTCTCTTTTAAGGAAATCTTTATATTACAAGTTAACTCTAGGTGGTTGAGAGTAAGTTGAAGAAGAGGGCTCATGCCAGTGGGAAATCTCACTCAATAAGACCCGTTGCTAAGAGACCACCACCTTGGTGCAATTATAAACCTGAGGAAGTGGAAGCACTAGTTGTTAAACTAGGTAAGGATCTGATACCACCAAGCATGATAGGGATTATTCTGAGGGATCAATATGGCATACCTCTCGTTAAATACATAACTGGGAAAACGATTACGGAGATACTCAAGGAGCACGGTTTAGCTCCAGATATACCTGAGGATTTGACAAACCTCTTGAGAAAAGCTACGAGGTTGAAGAAACACCTCGAAAAACATAAGAAAGATAAACATAACAAGAGGGCTCTTCAAATAATAGAGGCGAAAATATACAGACTTTCCAAGTACTACAAAGCTGTTGGAAAATTGCCTCAAGACTGGTCTTATAAAGCCGTTGTACTATCTGCGGAGTAAATTTAACGGGGTTAATGGGTTATTCCTATTCTAGTGTAGATTTCTCTCGGGGCTTTAACTTCAACGATCATGTTCACTATATCAGCCCTATTTATAAGCTCTGGTGGGCAATATCTGCCAGTTAATACAACATCTGTCTCATCTGGAACATTGTTTAAAAGCTTAAGGACGCTTTCAGTATCCACGAGGCCTATGAAAGCCGCGAGACAGATTTCATCTAAAACCAGTAGATGCGGTTTATCCTTTAAAATCTCCTCAGCCTTCTCAAGCCCCTTTCTAGCTAAGATTTTATCTTCCTCAGACGGGTTTCGTAAATCCACCCATTCTACTCTACCAAATTGGTATATTTCGTAGTATGGCTTAAGCCTCTCCATCACCTTATACTCACCTATGTCTTTACGCCCCTTCATGAACTGAATTATTACGGCTCTCAAACCATGACCTACACACCTTAAAGCTAGCCCTAAGGCATTAGTTGTTTTTCCGGCACCAGTTCCATAGTAGAGGAAGATCTTACCCATAGACTATTCAACCTCGCAAACTGGACAGCTACTGGCTGGTTTAACCCCGATTTCTAAAACCTGCTCTCTCCTACTACCATATCTATAAACGGTTACACCTTTACATCCGAGTTTATAAGCCAGTAGAAAAGCCCTTTTAACAATTTCAGGTGAGGTTTCTTGCCTTAGATTTATGGTTTTCGAGACGGCATTATCCGTAAACTCTTGAAAAGCGGCTTGAACTTTAACGTGCCAGTCTACATCCACCTCTAAAGCCGTCACGAAGACCCTCTTAATATCTTCCGGAATCTCTCGGATGTTTAAGAGAGAGCCAGACCTAGATATTTCAGTTATCAATTCATCACTGTAAAGCCCTCTCTCTTTAAGGACTTCTTCAAGAACTTGGTTTACCTCAAAAAGCCTCACGCCTCCGAGTACAGTTCTAGAGTAAGCTAGGGCAAAGTTAGGCTCTATGCCGCTTGAAGTCCCAGCTATTAAACTTATAGTTCCTGTCGGTGCTATGGTAGTTGTTGTAGCGTTTCTAATACCATGCTTCTTTATTAAATCTCTAATCTCCCCCCAGTTTAGATTATAAGTTTTTGATTCTCCTTCAACTTCAAAAGGCATTCTAGGGTTTTCCGAATCATAGATCGATCCTTTAAACGCAGGAAATGAGCCTCTAGATTCAGCAAGCTCTATTGAGGCGAGCTTACTGTAATAGTTTATATACTCCATGATTCTTCTAGCAAGGGACACAGCCTCTTCTGAATCGTACGGTATTCTAAGTCGGAAGAGCATATTAGCCCACCCCATAATTCCCAACCCTATCTTACGGGTTTTGAGAGTCACTTCCTCAATTTCACTTAATGGAAAGTTATTTGCATCTATCACATTATCTAAAAAGTGGACTGCAACCTTAACGACTTCCCCAAGCTTCCTCCAATCAACATCCCACCTGCCGTTTTCATACTTTACCATCAACTCTAGGTTTATAGAGCCCAAATTGCACGACTCATAGGGTAATAAAGGTTGCTCACCACAGGGGTTTGTAGCTTCAATCTCCCCCAATTTTGGAGTTGGGTTATGCCTGTTAATCGTATCGATGAATATTAGCCCCGGGTCTCCAGTCCTCCAAGCATTATAGACGATCAGGTCGAATAGATACTTGGCATTGACCCTCTGGGTTGGTTTACCAGTTCTAGGATTTATAAGCTCAAACTCTTCATTTTTCTCAACAGCTTCCATGAACTTATCCGTTACAGCAACAGATATGTTGAAATTTCTCAGAACACCTTCCTCACTTTTCGCATATATGAAGTCGATTATATCCGGGTGATCTATTCTCAAAATACCCATGTTTGCTCCTCTACGCTTTCCACCTTGCTTGATCACTTCAGTAGCCATATCATATATACGCATAAAACTCACCGGACCAGATGCAACACCACTTGTAGACTTCACGGTGTCACCTTTAGGTCTAAGCTTTGAAAAGTTGAAACCAGTACCTCCTCCACTCTTATGGATTAAGGCTGTGATTTTCAGCGTTTCAAATATGCTTTCTATTGAGTCTTCTACTGGAAGGACGAAACATGCTGAAAGTTGACCTAATGGTGCGTTGGCATTCATAAGAGTTGGAGAATTTGGTAGGAAGTATCGGTTGGCCATGAGTTGGAAGAAAACGTCGATGACGTTTTCATAGAGGTCATTCCAACGTTCTTCTATAATCGATAGTAGTTTTTCAAATTCAACTTTCATCTTACCTTCTCTACCAAGTCTATTGTAAAGTCTCTTCATCATTTCAAGTTCATAATTTGAAAGCTCAATACTGGGTTTATATTGAAAATGGCCAACCTGTCTTACTGGCTGTTTACCATTTTTATCGTAGACGTCACTCCAGTAGAAGGCGTCTACAAGGCCAATGTATCTAGCAACTCTTAAGAGCATCTGCTTAGGTGTTTCACATACTTCACCTTTCTCATCTCTCATAAGGTAGCGGCTTTTCAATATAGTAATAGCATTAACCGTAAGCTTCATATCGTCTACAACTCCAAGCATACGTTTAAACTCTCTAATTTCAGAACGCTTGCGTCTGTAGAGTATGTAGGCTTTAGCGACTTCATAAAGTCCATGTTTAACTAACGTTTCCTCAACAGCATCCTGAATCTGCTCAACATGCGGAGTATACTCTAGGCCGAACCTCTCATCGATAAGATTAACCACTTCATCTCCAAGCTTCTCAGCAAGAGCTTTATCCTCCAAACCGGTTGCTTTAAACGCCTTCCAAATAGCTTCAACTATACGATTCTTATCAAAATCTACTACACGACCATCCCTTTTAATAACCTTTAAGGGGGGCATATTTAAGTCCAAAAATATCTTCTTTATGAAGAAGCTATTAAACCTATGGATTAATAGTACAACGGCACATGTTAACTGTTACAGTAACTTGTAAGTATAGATTAGAATTGTAAAATCTCTTAACCGCTATCTACGGTATTAGAAAGGCTGTTTTAAATGATGTTCAACCACTCTGAAATAGAGGCTTCTGAAAACATGAATCTATCCATCAATTTAAGCCAATGCTTCTCTCGACTTCATAGATAAGTCTAGCTACTACAACCCAAGCATTTAAAGACTTAGGGTATATTGAATAACAAAAGTCGAACAGCTTCATGTTCTCTTCTTTAAATTCTCCATGTGGAAAGCAACCGACGACCACCATCACATTTTCCAAATGACTCAAGTCAGAGATTATGGTATGTAATGGTTTTAGAGAACCTCTACTGGAAAAACCTATCACCACGTCAGGTTTAAGTTCATTTTTTAAATCAGCTAATGAGCCTTTCTGAAGGATTACTAGTACTTTACCTTTAGGTGGAACCCTTCCTACTTTGAAAAGTTGCTCCATTAACCCTTTAAACCGCATGTAGTTACGTGGCAGTCTAACACTAGGGTCGAATTCTAGAATCAAGTCTTGAATAGTATGAACATAAACCCTTAGAAGCCCCTTCTCACATAAGGGAGTTTCTAAAGCATTTAGAAGAGAGAAATGCACTATATCGGGTCTGCCACGTTTATGAGCATCCTTCAAACACTTCATAGCTCTATGGTGGTAGGATCTATCCAAGAGAATTTCACTTGGGCTTAAACCCCTCCCGCGAGCATCACGCCTTACTTCAGGATGCCCCCATAAAGCTTCAGGCACCGTCTCTAAAGCAGATTCTGCTAACACCAGTATCAACTTGGCTAAATGCACATCTTAAGCTAGATAATGGGCTTTTAAAAGTTTTCATGTGAAAAATGTAATGATAGAAGACTTTATAGTCACAGTTTTACTAAGCTGAACTTAAGGTAGGGCTATGAAGAACGACATCAAGCAAATAGCTAGAGAACGTATGGAGATTCTATTTGAGAGAGCTATTCAAATCCACGAAGAAGACCCTAAACTTGCTCAGAGATATGTTGAATTAGCACGTCGCATAGGCATGAAGACACGCGTTAGAATACCACGTAAGTATAGAAGACTTGTATGTAGAGGTTGTAAACAGTTTATACATCCCGGTTGTACGTTAAGAGTTAGAGTTAAATCTGGAGGAGTTAAGCATATAGCGTTTACATGTCTAAGATGTGGGCGGATAGTCAGAGTACCTGTTGAAAAAAGGCGGGTAGATGGAGCTCCTCCATCATCCGAATAGCGCACTCAGACCCTCTAAAGCCTCCTCTTCCTTTTTCTCTTCAGCTTTCTCCTCCTTCTCTATCTTCTCCTCCTTCTTTTCCACTTTGGTTTCGGTCGTAGGTGCCACTGCAACGGGCATTGTAGGCATTGTTGCAACTCCTTTTAACACTTCTTCAAGGTTTACTTCTGAAAGTGCGGCGATAAGAGCTTTTATTTTAATCTCTTCGGGCTCTATATTGGCTGCTTTCAAAACCCTTTTTATATTTTCCTCATTTATCTTCTGCCCGGCATGATGGAGGAGGAGGGTTGCATATATACATTCCATTTCATATCAACCTCCTGTTTATTTTTTCCCTAACCGAATAGAGATGCCAAACCAATTTCTTCCTCTTCCCTCTCCTTCTTCTCTTCTTTAGAAAGTTCCTCCTTTTCAACTTTCCGCTTCTCAGATCCTTCGGCTTTAAATACTAAGGAGCTTATAATTGAAGTTTCAGTTAGAGCTTTCTGAATAAGCAATGGAAGCGTTTCGGGAGTGAGATACTCAAGGCTTAACGCTAACCTCAAAGAAGTACTGCGGCATTCGATAAGGATTATGGGCAGAGTTTCAGGTGTTGGGTATTTCAATGCTAAAGCTAGTTTAAAGGCGTTTTCCCAAGCCTTTAAAAATTCATTTTTATAGGATTCTATGTCAAGCTTAAGCATTTCCATTGGATAGACTAAACCATCACTATACGCAACCTTAAAATTTAAACCTACTTTAACCGGTTTCACACCAAGCTTAGCCAGTACAGATGCAAGTTTATCAGATATCACATCACCCTTCTTAGCAACAACAGTCGTCTTACTTATCCAAATACTCCCCGAGACTATTCTAGCAGGTAGCCCTACTTCGTTAAACTCGCTAACTAAAGGCCCTGGAGGTAACCCGGTATTACCTTCTTGGATTACTATATCCTCGGGAGCAATATCACCTGGTCTAGCGAAGCTTGGAATTTTAACCTCATCCAACATCTTAGCGAGTTTAAAAGGATCTTCCTTCGTAAATATTAGGATGTTTTGTCCCTCAAGGTACTTAAATAGAGCGTCAGCCCCCTTAAACTCTCCATTTTCCATAAGCTCTTTCAAAGCTATCTTAACAAGCGTGTTCTTAGAAACTTTGAGTAGCACAACACCTCTCAGCTTTCTACGTATTTCATGGAGTTGACTAGCCTTAACTCTGTAGAGGGGTGCAAGCCCCACGGTAGGATATTCCTTGAAAATACTTTTAAGCTCCTCAATTATACCTCTTTTATCAGTACGCTTAGGCATAGCTTCACCTCTTAATCGTAAGATTGAAGCTGGGAGTCATAGTACCTTTCAGATAAACGCTTTGAATATTTCCTAAGCCCTTAGGCAATTTCCCAATAATCCAATTTAAGGCAGCCTGAATATTTTCAGCCACTTGTTTATTATCCATGTCCTGCGTACCAACTCTAAGCTGGATTAACGGTTGATTTCTGACTCTTATGTTAACCGTTCTTTTAGACTTCTCAATAACGTCAGCCAAATCCAACGTTGGTGGGATGGGTGTAGGCATTTTACCTCTCGGCCCTAGGTATACGCCCCATGTTCTACCTACAAGGGGCATAAGAGATGCTTCAGACAAGAATACGTCATAGTTTTTAGCTATTTTCTTAGCCCGCCTCTTATCACCAGCCAGTTTTACGAGTTCATCCCTATCTAGTATGAGGTCTACTTTAGAGTCTCTAGCTTTCATGTAAAGCTCACCTGTAGCAAATAGACAGATTTTTACAGGCTTATTGGGTGGATGTGGGAGCTCGAGTGTACCTGTGATTCTATTCTCAGGCTTACGTAGGTCTATGTCTTTAAGGTTTACAATAAGCTCTATAGATTGAGTGAAGTTCCTTCCCTCACAACTCTTCTTAACTCTATCGACGACTTCAACGATATCCTTAAATTCGAGACTCAAACCTCATCAGCCTATAGGTTCAACCATTGAGGGAACGTCGTGAGAGAAAAACTTTTCTATCGAACTAACCATAATAGAGTCAACCTTCACCTATAACCTCGTCGTAGACTCCCTTGTTTACCTCTTCTATGACTTCCTTAGGATGCTTACCATCTACTTTAACGCCCATGCTTACGCATGTGCCCAGAACTTCTTTCACAACTCCTTTAAGGCTTTTAGCCAAACTCTTAGGCCTTCTGATTCTAGCTATTTTAACTATAGAGTCGAAACTTAACTCTCCGATGAATTCTGAGCCAGCTTTGCCAGAACCTTTCTCAGATTTAAGCTCCCTAAGTATAAGAGCCGCCGTCGTTGGAATACCTACCTCTATATTAAACACTTTGGTTTCAATGTCTACTATGATTCTCACAGGAACCCTCATACCAGCGTAGTCTTTCGTAGCTTCATTAATCTTATTAACGATAGCCGGTACATTTACTCCGAGAGGACCCAGAGCTGGCCCTATCGGTGGGCCAGCTGTAGCTTCACCACCCTTAACTAAGACATCCACTACTTTCTTCTCGCCTAAAGTTACACACCTCCCTCGATCTTTTTTAAATATTCAGCATATATAGTTATCGGAAACGGAGAGACGGACTCTAACAATTCTAGAGTTACCTCACTCTTCTGTCTATCAACAGCTACAACCCTACCCTTCATAGATTTAAATGGGCCTCCTATGATCTCTACGAGATCTCCAGTTTTCAAAGACTCTATCACAGGTTTTGCTACTAAGTATTTATCTATCTCTGAGGGGTCTATAAAGCCTAAAACTCTTCCTCTGGAATGTCGAATACCCTGTAGAAGCTCGTCTATAAGAGTCGGGTCTTCGGCTTCAACGAATATGTAGCCTTTCACATCTTTAATCCACATAGCGGCTTTAATTGCCGATTTATATGGTTCACCTTTAGCCTTAACTCTTTGTTCAAAGATCTCTAAAACCTGTTTCTCCTGACCGATTGTAGTTTTAATAGCGTAAATCTTTGACTGCTTCTTCATGGGTCAACACCTAACCAACTACTGCAAGTAATGAAGCTATGAGACGTACTATAAAGCCTACGATACCAATGGCACCTACACTTATAATGGATATTTTTACAGATAGCCAAAATTCTCTTCTACTCGGTTTAACTGATAGCCTAAGCATTCTTATACAGGATTTAGCGAAAGATACCAACCTCATGAGATCAACATTTATGAGGAAATCAATTAAAGATAAACGTTTCTAGCTAAAGCCATACTGTTAGTGGTTTAATCGCCATGAATTACCCGTAGAGTGTTAGTTTTCCATTTCAACGTTAAACTCTAACTATATCTAAGCCTATGTTTCTCAAGTAATTGACTACTTCTATACGAATACCACCTGGAATGCCTTTCCAGTCTATTAGAGCAGACTGAACTTTTTCAAGCGTTCTTTCCACGCAAGTCTTTAGAATGCGGACATTTTTAAAAGCTTCGAGAGCGTACTTAGAGACTATGTGGGCTGGTGCTAAATCCCTCCATAAGCCTACATTGGTGAACTTGGGATTGTAGTGCGGTCCACCTACGGCTAAAACGGCCGGGAAACGTAGAGTACATCGAATAGCGGCCATAGCAGCGCTCGCAACGACTTCACCAGCTTCAGGGTTATCCCAATCCCTCTGAGTGCTACCAATTTCTAAAAACATTGATGGGACGTCAAGCGATGGGCCATGATGTGTGGCTTCATAGGAGACTTTAAACTTAAGACTCTTTTCTTCAACGAGTTTGTTCATCTCGATTAGCGCCGCCTTCATAGCATTAGCTGGAGCTATAGACAATTTATATGGCAATCCACCGTAGGTTTCAGGTCCCAAGTTTCCAGGCACATGAACTGAAAGAGTTGCCGTTCCACTAAGACTTGCATGTCTAGACAGAAATACAACTAAGCTTGGCTTAAAGCTCTGTTCAATGTATTGAGCATTAACGACGTCTTCTATGATTGGAATCAGTAGAACGGTTTCATTTTCGATATCGAGTTTATAAATTGGCTTATTCTGATATGTAGCCTCAGACTTTTCAAATCTATATTTGTTTATTAGAGCTCTAGCTATATTTACACCAGCTTTATCGGATTCGGAGAAGACTAGGAGCTTCAAAGGTCATGTCCCGCCCAACATGACGTATAAAAGTGCCTTTTGAGAATGAAGTCTGTTTTCAGCTTGCTCTAAAACTATGGATTGGGGAGAGTCTAAGACATCGTCTGTAACTTCCTCACCTCTCTTAGCTGGTAGACAGTGCATGAAAACTGCATCTTTTCTAGCCATAGACATAAGCCTAGCATTTACCTGATATTTAGGTAAGAAGTCTTTAAGCCTCTTCTCTCTTTCAGCTTCAAAACCCATGGATACGAAAACATCCGTATAGACAACATCTGCATCTTTAACTGCTTCTTCCGGATCACTGAGTATCTCAATTTTTGCACCAGATTTCTCAGCGTTTAGATAAGCCCATTCAATGGCCTCAGGTAAAGGCTCATACCCCTTCGGACATGCGACGGAAACATTTACGCCCAATTTACTACAGCCAACTAGGAGAGTATTACAGACGTTATTACCGTCGCCAACGTAAGCTAATTTCAAGCCTTTCAGAAAACCCTTAACCTCTCTAATCGTCAGAAGATCCCCTAGTATTTGACACGGATGCCATTTATCGGATAAGCCGTTTATCACGGGTATTGGAGACCACTTAGCGAATTCGTCTAGATCTGACTGTTTTAAAACCCTAGCCATAACAGCATCGACATACCTCGCTAAGACTCTAGCAGTATCTTTAATCGCTTCACCTCTACCTAATTGAAGGTCGTCCCACCTCAAATAAAGAGCGTAACCCCCCAATTGATGCATTGCAACCTCAAAGGAAACCCTCGTCCTAGTTGACGGCTTCTGGAAAATCATCGCCAGAGCTTTTCCCTCTAGAGAGTTTGAATACGCTTGAGGGTTCCTTTTCATAGCTAATGCTATGTCTATTATCCGGAGAATTTCATGGTCCTCCAGTTCCTGGAGGGTTAGAAGATTCTTGGATTTAAGAGGCAAAAACCAAATACACCCGTCAGGTTTTTCACGAACCAATCTCTTAAACTTTTCCTAGGATTAAGACTATGAGAGTATGTTCTCTACGAACTTCTCAGGATTAAAAGGTTCTAAGTCGTCAAGATTTTGACCAATTCCTATATAGGCGATGGGCCTACCTATTAATGCAGATATCGATATGGCAGCTCCACCTTTAGCATCAGCATCCATCTTAGTGAGTATGACTAGATCTATGTTTAAGCATTTCATAAATTCCTCAGCCTGATTTACAGCGTCATTACCAGTTAAAGAATCTCCGACAAACACTACTAAATCTGGTTTAGCCACTCTAGCTATCTTTCGCATTTCCTCCATAAGATTTCTCTTAGTCTGCATCCGTCCAGCTGTGTCAATTAGAACCGCGTTAATTCCATGAGCTTTAGCATACTGTATGGCGTCGAATGCTACTGCCGCTGCATCACTTCCATAGCCTTGCTTTATAGCACGTATCCCAAGCTTATTCGCCAATATCTCAATCTGCTCTATAGCTCCAGCTCTAAACGTGTCACTGCACGCAACGCAGACGGTAAACCCATTTTTAAGTAAAAGTTTAGCAACCTTGGCTATGGTTAAAGTCTTACCAGAACCATTGATTCCAACAAATAGTATGACGGCTGGCTCTTTCTTCGACAGTTTAAGCTTAACCGTTTCAATCAGATCCTTACCGTATTGCGTTGACAATTTCTCTAAGAGAACCTGTTTCAGCGTATTCTTAACTATCGGTTTAACGTCTTCAAACCTCTTAACCTTAATACCTGAAAGCTTTTCAGCGACTTCTGAGCATATACTCTCAGCTACACTGTAAGCTACATCACTTTTCACAAGCGTGATTTTAAAATCCTCTAGTAGAGGCTTAAGTTTATCAGGGTTTAGCTCTTCTAAGCTAACTTTCTCTATGAAAAGGGAGAAGGCTTTCCTAAGACTTTCTAGCAGAAGCACCAGCCTCCCTAATTCTTATTAAACGTTCAAGATTCTCCCTGCTTTCCTCAAGTTTTTGAGAAGCTTGTATGAACTGTTGCTGTAGAGAGGATTTGATCTGTTCAAGTTTAGCTATACGATCATTGATCATATCTATTGATTCCTTAATGCTCTTCTCCATACATACATTTGCGCCAATACCTACAATAGCTTTATTAACGTTTTCGATTTTGGCGAATATATAAGAGCTTGCTCCAATGGGGACGAGTATATTATCGCCTTCCTTAGCAGATTCTAAAGCCTTTAGAGTTTCAAGAGCCATTCTAGATTCATTTAAAGTCGCTTCGGTTAGGTCAAGCCTTGACTTGATGACACTTAGAGTTGCTTCTAAAAGCTGGATTTCCATAGCTAGCCTATTAATTTCCTCATCTGAAGGAGTGCTCATAAACCTCATAATCCATAACTCAAGCAGAGATATAAAACCTTTTACGAGTAACTTTACATTACTTGCGTTTTCCAAGCAGTATTGCTCCGTCAAGCCAGTTAACTTACTCGAATCTAAACTCAAAGGTTGATTTTAAACGTAAAGCTACATGGATATTGCGATGCTTAAAAGTATCAGAACCGCTCCCAAAGCTTCTATTAAGTTAAGCATTTCCTGGAGTATGAGGAATGCGAACATTGCCGCGAAAACTGGTTCAAGTAGAAGTATTAGACCCGCTATTTCTGGGGAAACTACTCTCTGAGCCCAAGCTTGAATATAGAATGCGAAGGCCGTAGCGATAACTCCCGTATACACTATTGCCGCCAATGCATTATCTCCAGGTTTTGTCCAATTTTCTCCAATAAGTAGAGAGGAAAGTGCTGAAAGCATTAACACTGAGATGGATTCAGAATAGGCGAGCTTTAATACGTCCGAATCTTTAGACAATCTATCTACCAGGAGTATCTGTAAAGCCCATAGGAAAGCACATATAAACGTCAACAAGTCGCCGATTGAAATCGAAGCTATTCTATAGGCTTCCGTCAGTAAAGCTAATCCAACCATACCTAAGGCTATGCCAAGAATAGCCCTTAAACTAGGCTTTCTACCGAATAGTAAAAAGCCTAGGATGGGGATAAGTGGAGTATTTAGACTTGTTATGAATGCTGAGTTTATAGCACTAGTAGACCTTATTCCGAAGACTTGGAATAAGAAACCTAGGAAAACTACAACTCCAAGACCTAAACCCTTTAGACTAGGATATGGTCTTCTTCCTGTTAGTATCAGAATCGGTACGAGCACTAGTAGAGCAACTGCAAACCTCAAGAATAGGAAGAAGAAGACGTCTAAGTTAGATACGGCGATCTTCATGGCTGGGAATGTTCCACCCCATGAGGCAACAAGAAGGATTAAGGCAAGTCTTCCCTTAAGCTCTCCCTTCCTCAACAGCCAATCTCTTATTTCACAGTAGCTTAAAGCTTTTATAAATAATCCTCCGTAAACTATAACGCTTAGATGATTTTACAACATTTTTGCGGATTTTTACCAATACATTACATTTCAGGTTAGGATTAATATCGCTTGAAAGCATATGATAAAAGGGCTTCTAAGTCAACCCTGAACTATTACGTTTCCATCCATGAACCCTAAAGTTATATCTGAGGAAACTATAAAAAATATTCTGGGTGAGGTGGGTGAATAAACTCAGAGTGGGGTTTATAGGTTCTGGCTTCGCCGCTAGATTCCATATACTGGGTTGGATAGGTGTTAGAAATGCTGAAATAACTGCGATATATAATATAAGAGAGAAGAGCGCTCGTGAGTTGGCGTCTCTAGCTGAGAGCCTCGGCGTAGGTAAGCCAAAGGTCTATACAGATATATTCGACATGCTTTCTAGCAAATCCGTAGATGCTGTTTGGATAGTTAATCCGAATTTTGTAAGATTGGACACTGTCAAATCTATAGCCGAGGAAGCTAAGCAGGGTAGAAGTGATCTAATAGGTGTCTGCTGTGAAAAACCCCTAGCTAGAAATGTGGATGAAGCTGAAACCCTTGTTAAACTAATTGAGGAGGCAGGTCTTCTCCATGGATATCTTGAGAATCAAGTTTTCATGCCCTCCGTGGTTAAAGGTAGGGACATATTATGGAGGTATGGTGCCAAGTATACGAAAAGGCCTTACTTAGCTAGAGCCGCTGAAGAACATGGTGGACCGCATTCATCTTGGTTCTGGAATGCCAGACTTTCAGGTGGAGGTGTTATGCTGGATATGATGTGTCATAGTTTAGAGGCGGCTAGATTTCTATTAAGCAATCCGGATGAACCGAAAAGCTCCTTAAAACCTAGAACAGTCTACGGTGAAATAGCTTCACTTAAATGGGCTTATGAACCCTATAGTTCGATGCTTAGAGATAGGTTTAAAGGGGAGGTTGACTATTCGAAAGAACCTGCGGAAGACTACGCTTTAGCGGTTGTAACGTATGAGGCAGAGGATGGTAGTTTACTAATATCGGAAACTAGAACATCTTGGAGCTTCACTGGACCCGCTCTCAGACTAAGCTTTGAAGTCTTAGGTCCAGAATATTCTATGAGCATAAATACCCTACAGCCTGAACTCTTTACGTTTTTCAGCCGGAATGTGAAGATACCTCCCACTGAAGAATTCGTTGAGAAGCAGGCTGCCGAGCAGGGGTTAATGCCAACTATTCCTAATGAGGCTTTCACATACGGATATATGGATGAGGACCGTTACATGGTGGACTGCTTCATTAACGGAAGGATTCCTAGAGAGGATTGGAGAGACGGATTACTGATAGTTCAATTAATGATGGCGTCATATATGTCTGCAGAGCAGGGTAAAAAAGTGAAGTTTAACCCTGAAGCCCTTAGAGGATTCATACCAGCGGTGGCGAGAGGACTTTGGAAGCCTAAGTCTTTGGCTGAGGCTCCTTAACCTCTTCGATAGAGAGTATGTCTATCATTGTTCTTTTTAACTTATGACGGCTCCCAAGTTCAGAATATATTTTTTCGATTGCATGCTCTAGCTTTAAGGCTCTAACTTCTTTAACAAACCTTGATTTTTGAAAACCCATCGGTATCCTCCCAATTATACGGAATGTTTTAATCTCATTCATGAAGACCCCCGTCGTTTAAAATGCGTAAACGTTGTTTTGTAGGCGTCGTAAATACTAAATTCATCGACTTTAGCTTAAGTTTTTCTATCTCGTTATACGGGAATTTATGAAAATATTGCTCAGAATGTTACAAAAGCTGTTATAATGAGAAGCATTTACTTATTGCCATAAGTTCGCTACCTGACGTCCCTTTTCCAACAACTCCGCCTTTTTGATTTACGACTAAACCTAACTTAACGTAGGGTAGTCCGTTCATCACCGTTCCAGTGTGAACCTGAGCATCTAAAACGTTTTCTATTAAGGAGGCTTCATCCGGCCTTATTTTTGGATGAGCATATATAGCCCTATTCGAAGCTACGGCTGAAGAGCCAACATAGGGTAAGCCAGCTATTGTTGAGCGCTCAACCTTAACGTTTAAAACCTCTTTAATGATAGATACGATCTCCTCGGGTATTTGAGGATCAACTATTGCAGCTTTATCGTTTACCAGAACCCTATTACCTAGCGATATGAAGGTTTCTATGGAGGTTGCCTTAACACCGAGTCTTTCACGGATCAGATCGGCTTCACGTTCACAACCATAGGGTAGTAGTACACCGTTAGAGTTTGCCACGGATAAAGCGCCTAAAAGTTTAGAGCCCCTAATCCTTAGGCTTAAAACATTATCTACCTTGAAGCACCTTTTAAGAAACTCTATCTTACTTTCACTCATACCACTTGGGACGAGTACAAACTCATCTGTGGCTATTATGAAGAGACCTATGTTTGGACTGCCTAAGTACTGAAAGTACTGGAGAGCCACGTGATTATTCTTCACGTATTCGATTATTAAAACGTTAAATTTACGTTTTAAGGAAATAATGGAAAGCCTGTTTAACCAACTAGTTTGAGAACATACTTGTCCTCTTCTTTTTCAGCTTTTATTTTAATCAGTCTAGGTGGCTTCTTTAAACCTCTAGACCATATTAAAGCATTTAAACCTTCATCAATCTTTATACTATCTACGCTTGTCTTAAGATGTCTAGCAGCTTGTTCTCTGATGAGCCTCACGGCTTTTGGAGTTCGAGCATATCCTGAATAATCCCAGATCCTCTTGAGATTTATAGAGATTATTTTCTCCTCAGAATTAGACTCACTCAGACTCGCACCTCCATTAAAGTTTAAGTTTAACAATCCTCCAGTTCCTCCGCTTAGGCGTTGTACGAACCCTACCTTTAGTTTTAAGGTAAACCCACGGTGGGACTGGCCTGTTTTGCTTTAAAGCTCTGGCGAGCCTTCTCTTTTTGCCAGCAGGCTTATGAATCGCCAACTTCAAATCCTCCTAATCCTTATTTCCCTCCTCTGAAAACCTTGAAGTTTAATTAATATACGTTTAAGCATTTCGTCTGTTATAGGAGGTTCTATGCGACCAGACTGAACTGCTTGTATAAGCTCATTTTCCAATTTTTCAACAAAATCAGGCCTGACTATTTTAAGATTCGATAACCTCTGCCTAGCGTCAGGGGTGAGTATGACTCTTAGTATAGATTGTTTTTCAGCTTCATACTTCTCTCTAGCTTCAGCAACCTTACGTTCTTCTTCAAGCTTTCTCTGAAGCTCTAAAAGTCTTCTACGTTTAAGCTCTTCAAGTTCAAGATCTTCAGCCAATATTTTCACCCCCTAGGTCGAGGAGACAGCACTACTTCTATATTCCCTTACTATTTCCGTTGCTAGAGAGTCGAGAAAACCTACAGCTTTAGGTGTAAGATTCCTCCCCTTTTTATCAACCTTATAAACCAAGCCGGATTTTTCTAGCTGTTGCAGAATCTTCCTTATGTGATTGCGACCAGCTTTCCTAAAATGGGGCGGTCTGCGCCTCCCCCTTTTCCTACCTCCGTATTCGGTAGCAAGTCGAGAAACCCCTAGAGGACCTTTAACGTAAAGTTTACGTAGTATTGAGGCAGCTCTAATATACCACCAGTCTGGATTTTCTGGAATCCTCTCTTTAAAGCAACCTGTTTTAACGAACATAGCCCATGGTGGAGGAGTCACTTCGGGGAAATTCTCTTTGAGCTCCTCAGCTAGTCTTTTAATCAACACGTCAGCTGGTACATCGTAAACGGTTACCAACTTTAACACCTCTAACTAAGCTAGGGCATAATGATTGTTTTTCAGGAAGAAGAGATAATGACATGGTTTAATTTAAACCTTTATTATTCTTTCAACTTCATCCCATGCTTTTTTAAGCGCGTCAGCCCCCTTATGGAATAGGGAGAACTCCATTTCATCTAAATCCCACTCAACTACACCATCGACTTTAAGGGGTCCAGGTTTAAATGGGACACCCATACTTAACCCCTTAACTCCATATTCCCCATCTAACACTATGGAAGCTAAACTTAGAGAAGCCCCACCTCTAAGCATAGATTCTATTAGAGCTACAGTATGGCTTGCTGGAGCATATACAGTCGCACCTTTCTTAGAAATTACGTTTGAAGCAGTATTTCTAAGCTCCTCAGAGAGCGCGTTTTTCTCTTCAAGGGAGAGCGTTAGTGGTTTACCCATGACCTTAAGCCTACTGAAGAGTGGAACTTGGTTATTTCCATGCTCACCTATCACATACCCTTCAACGTAACTCGGTTTCACGTTGAATCGCTTAGATACTATCAGCCTAAACCTAGCAGAATCTAACAAGCTTGAACTCCCCAAAACTTTAAACCTATCGAGTTCAACAATTTTCCAAGTCAAAAGATTCATAACATCTACTGGATTTGTGACCGTTATTATAAGCCCTTCAAAACCGATCGATTTGAGATTTCTCGCGATACTTGCAACTATGGGAGCATTTACAGATAGCAGTTCAAGGCGGCTTTTCATGTCGGGGGTTCTAGGCTTCCCAGCAGTTATAACGACAACATCTGAATCTGCAATGTCCTCGTAATCTCCAGCTCTAACCTCTACGTCGGATATTGAAGCGGAAGACTGTGCGATATCCATAGCTTGACCCTCAGCTAAAGGCTTAATCACGTCGAGCAGTATAAGCTCGTCCACGAGGTTTTTAACAGTTAATTCAAATGCTATACAGGAGCCTAGGTTACCCACGCCTATAATAGCTATTTTAACCATGGTCGATCAGCCCTTTTAAAGCTCATCCTATGTAAATGGTTGCAATATCAACCTTATTCACTTTACTGTTGTAATGGTGAATATGTTCTTAGGTGGAGCTTGGAAGAATATGCCGCTGTACGGGTAGTTTTCGGTTTTTAGATTAAACTCTCCAACCTTTACACAGTTCTCCTCTTCAGTAGTCCTATAGTAAGATAACCTCTTATTTTTAATCCCTAAATATTCTCCCTCTAAAAAGCCATTGAGATATAGAGGTTCATGGGATAAGTTCATTCCGATTATGCTCAACTCCTCCCTTTTATCGTCAGTAAACGCTAAGATCCTCACTTTATCAGACTCTACATTAACATCCACTCTGACGAAGCCAGGTCTTACAAACCTATACACTTGTTTAGCCGCGTAGTATCTTTTCTTCGGTGTGAAGACTCTCCTCCCAACCCTCAATAACCCGTATATGGTCCAAGCTTCGTCGTGATCATGGTAGTTGTCATAAGCGTCCCAGAATATAGCTCCGTTAAACCCGGCTTCTAAGATGTTGAAAAGCCTATAAGTAGATATCCAAGCGACATACCACTCCATCTCTCCAGACTGATCCAAATCACCATACTCCCCCATCCAAATACTACGGTCACCGCAGAGGCTCTCCCTCACGGTATTGACAAATCTCCTAAGGACTTCCACGGGAATATTGGAATACATGTGCATGGATATTACACCAATTCTTCCGACTATTGTTGGATTATTTATAATGTGTCGCACGTAATCTGTATTAAAGTATGCCTGCTCCGGTAGGACAAACTTCACATCTTCTAAATCATCTCTAAAACGCTCATTTAAAGCTTTAATGACTTCTACAAACTCTTCAGGTTCAACTTTAGGCCCTTCTGGAGGCCCAATATCCGTTTCATTTAGAGGGCCGAAAAGTGTAAACTTGATCCCAGCTTTATGCTTAGCCCAGCTTACAAATGAATGCATCATTTCGGCAAAGTAGTCGTATCTGGTTAGGGTTTTTCCATCGTTGGTCATCCAGGATGGAACAATCCCACTGGCGGCGATATAAGGGGTTATACCTCTTTCATTTAAATATCTCATCATACCCCAGCCGTCTTCAAATACACGATTTCTATAGATCTTCTGGTAGTGTTCCTGATTCAGGGAAGATGGCCCTAATGAACCGTCAGGGTCAATCCAGTTAGACTTACCATAAACGTCAACCCTAAAGAGGACAGCGCCGAGATCATCAATCAATAAGTCTACGATGGGTTTTAAAGCACCACCACACCAATACTTAGAGTTAATGTTCACTCCAAAGCCATCAATCTTCTGATAGGTTTGGGATAGATCTATTTTGAAAGAAATAACCTCTAAAGGCTTCATGCTAAAGACCTCAAACCCGTAGACTTTTAAAGCTTTTTCTTTATACGGGAAAAAGATGCCGTTAACTAGGACATTGATTATTTAAAGAGTAAACATCCTAATTCAATTCTGCTAAATGCTTAAATCTACTTTCTAAATTTATGGTTTATAGGGTCACCTTATGGGTTTAGTTGGTAAGTGTATTAGGCTTGGTAGGATCTTCAATAGAAGGACTGGTAGGGCTGTTGTCGTTACTATGGATCATGGTGTTGACCTCGG
>CAYWZZ010000014.1:0-48046 GCA_964463005.1 uncultured Candidatus Bathyarchaeia archaeon
ATAAGGAGCTTAAATATCACAGCGTTAAGCCCATTCAATACAATGTACAGAAAAGGAATTTTTAAGACGCTTATCTTGTCAAACGGCTCATCCATAGATCTATCTTCAGTGAAGGAATTTTCATCCTTCAATCCTGGAAATTGGTCTGCACTAGCAGACTTTAATGGAGGCGTATTTGTAACAATACTTCCGACAGAACTACTCGGTCGTTTAATTGTCGGAACAAGCATTCCAGATAACGATGTAGTGACGTATCTTGTAGATCCATCGAAAGTATCTTCGAGCATTAGTTTAACCTTTAAAACAAGAGTCTTCTTATTCAAGGGATCTCCTGATGTGAAAACACTGGATGGCGAGTATATCAAATATGTTACTCCACTGATCGTTAAGGTTTCATTGCCAAAGGTTCTCTTTAACGTAGACGGGCCTAGACAAGTTAACATATATGATGAATTCGTTATAACGGTTAGAGCCATTATTCAAAGTGAACTTTATCATGTACTTTTAAATGCCTCGTATGGTTCTGGTTTGGAGTGTCTTTCTAAAGCCGTCTATCGTAGTACTCTACCGGCTAAAAGTATTTGGACTACCCGTTGGATATTCCGAGGTAAAGCTGAAGGTTTATACAACATAGAATTCACACTAACAACATGGAATGAAACGTTCACGGTCAGATATCCAGTTAGAGTTATTCTACCGATTTTAACTCCTACGGTTAACGTCACGTTTAGAATCACAGACTTTGATGGTGAAATCGCATTAGGAGATACCCTACTTGAGATATTTGACAGTTTTGACCGCCCTATTAAGAAACTATACGTGGATATGGCTGGAAATGTGACGACAACGCTTCAGATGGGCGGATACAAGATACTCATTTATAAAAATGAACGGTTAATAGGATGCAATTATGTGAATGTTTTTCGATCTGAAAACATAACCTTGAAAACATGGCTGTACGATTTTAACGTAATAATGTTGGATGAAACTGGTAAGCCAGTCATAGGAGCTTTGGCCGTTTTGAAGCCTTTAAACGGTTCTACTGGTTCTAGGTATAGAACTCCCTCAAACTCTAGTGGTATAGCAAGGTTTGAAAACGTATTCAACGGGTCGTATGTATTGGAAATTTTCTGGAGGGATGAATTGGTTGAAAACGCAACAGTTAACGTTCAAAGCGACGAGTTTACATATAAAACTGTATTTAACGCATGGCCTATGAAAATAATTATATCTGCACCTAGAGACATCAGGTATGTTTCTGAGCCTGTTGTTTTTTCTGCAAACTTCTCTTATGGTGAAGCTGCTCTATGTTCTTTAAGGCTTTTAGATGAAAATGGTGTGGAGGTACCGTATCAGATACTTGAAGCACAATACTATCCAAATACACAATACTACAGTTATGCTAAAATCCTAATACTAACAGACGTCACAAGCAGTATGAATAGAAGCTACATACTCAAATACTCCCCTGAAACCACAACCCCACCAAACTACACAGAAAAGTCGGATCTAAGGCTGTTAAGGGTGGTCGTTGGAAACGTGACGCACTTGATCGTTAAAAATAGCTATGTTCAGGCTGTTTTCATAGAAAATTCTCCATTATGCCTCTACGCTCTCTACGATCTCTCATCCAGTTTAAATGAATCTCTAATACCGTCTTCTTGGAGTTTTGCATCACCATGCATAATGATAAACAACACCTGGCTTACACCAATTGATATGGGTAAGGTGAATACAACGGTTTCTGTCAACGGTTCATTATGTGTTGAAATTCGTGTGAATGGGTCTTATCCTGGTGTTCTGGTTGAGCGGATTTTCAGGTTTTATGCAAACAGCCGCTTCTTCGACTTTGAAACATCATTCAAACCTATAAGGAGCTTAAATATCACAGCGTTAAGCCCATTCAATACAATGTACAGAAAAGAACTTTACCAGACAACGATATTATCAGATGGTTCTATTCTACCGTTGACTTCAATTTCTTACGCTAGATCGTTTAAAGCTGGAAATTGGTCTGCTTTAGGAGGTGTTCATGGAGGAATATGGTTGTCAATAGAGCCGAGGGATGTTTTAACACATCTAATGGTGCAGACGGATATACCGGGCTACTACATGATAACGTATATCGCCGACCATATGAGGCTTGTTGAAGGTCAAAATTTAGTTTTTAAAGGTAGAGTTATGCTTCTCCCAGAGTACTTCAATATGAAAACTCTAGAGAACGAGTTTCTAAGATTTGAAAAACCTCCCATTGTTGAGGTTAAGACCCCAATGGCATTGATTAAAGCACAGGGGTCTAGTCAAACAATTCTAGGCAATATTTTAACGATAAATTTAAATGTAGTCGCTTTGAAGGATCTAAGCGACTTAATACTAAATGCCTCGTATGGTTCTGGTTTGGAGTGTCTTTCTAAAGCCGTCTATCGTAGTACTCTACCGGCTAAAAGTATTTGGACTACCCGTTGGATATTCCGAGGTAAAGCTGAAGGTTTATACAACATAGAATTCACACTAACAACATGGAATGAAACGCTTGTCGTAGTCTATCCCGTGAAGGTATCATTACCTGTTATAGCTCCGTCCGTCAATGTAACGTTCTTTGTTTCAGATTACGATGGCGAATCCATCATTAGAGATGTCACGCTTAAACTTTTAAGCCCCGCTGGTATAGCTTTGAATCTACCTATAGGTTCTTCCGGTAATGTGTCCACTAAAATCCAAATGGGTCGATACGAGTGGTACGCGTATGATGGGAATCAGACAATAGGAAAAGGTGTAGTGGAGATCTTCCGTCCTGAAAATATCACTTTAAAGACTTGGTTGTACGATTTTAATATAATGGTCTTAAGTAGCGACGGTAGTCCATTGGCGGGGGTTTTAGCCATCCTTAAGTCTCTAAGCATGAGTATATCAAAAGAATACGTCCGTTTATCTGGTTCAAACGGCTTAATAAGATTTAGCGACATTATCAATGGGTCTTACAACCTTAAAATACTCGGTTGGCAAGGCGAACTTATTGAAAACACAACTGTAACGATTCAGAAAGACGAGCTATACCATACGGTTATAGCTAAAGCTTGGGTTGTTAAAGCCAGAGTCTTAGATGTAGATGGGGCTCCTGTTTCAAACGCATCCGTATACCTGCTTGACGAAAACATGACGCAGATAAAAGCTGTGGCGACCGATAAAGATGGTTTTGCCCTCTTAGGTGGTTTGGTTAGAGGAAACTACAGCGTTAGAGTTGAATACCTTGGTGTAATGGTCGGCTACCAGTACTTTGAGGTACCTATTGCAGGTCAAGTCTTAGAGATACCATGCCGTATATGCAAACTAGAAATTATTCCAGTAGATCCGTGGAATAACCCATTGATAGGATCTGAGGTCACAGTATCTTTCAGACCAACACCCTACACATATCAGACGTTCACTGGGTCTTTCAAGAGCCCTGAAAAGCCGATATCATTATTGTTGCCTGAAGGGTCTTCATGCACTATTAGAGCATCAAGCGGCTTGTATGAAGGTTCTTCGGATATAGTTCTTAGAAGATCCACTAGGCTTATTTTAAAAACGTCTATAAGGATTTCAGCCGTCTTCATGCCCGGGTTGACAGTCTTCTTCTGGATATTCGTGGTATACAGTTGGAGGAGAAGGGTTAGAGTCTTCTCAGTTGAGGTCTTAAAATTGAAGAGCATGTTATCCAAGCTTGATGAGCTCTACCGTAGTGGTGAGGTGGAAGCATCACTCTACGGAAAACTTAAAAGAGAGTATGAGGATAGATTACATAAGCTTCTTGAAGGAGGTTAAATACTTGAAAATGGCTAAAATAGCAATATTTATAATTTCTCTTACAATACTCGCATCCGCCTATACGTTTAATACAGCTGTAAAAGCCGAACAAGCATCCACGGCTTCAACTCCATATGTGAAATATACTCTAATCAGTTACTTCATAGACTATTTAACAAATTCCCCAGTGCCACGTTTAAACGTCACATTGGTTTTAAACGGTTTTACCGTGAAGGGTTTAGCTGATGATTTCGGCTCTTTAAAATCTTCTTTCAACGCATCTAAAGACTTGGCTAATAGCATTTTATTGAATAGTCTGTCAGTATATGGGAACTTCACCATTGTGAAAATTCAAGACTACATGGTGGAAGATTTAAGATATGACGTCACCTATTCAAAAAACATCTTAACCTATACTGGTTTAGAAGTGAGGCCGAAAATAGTAAGTACTGAGAAGGAAACGCTCCTATACTATTACATATATACGTTGAAAAGTAAATTTGTCAATGTAAGTGATCTAGACGTCTCAACTATGGAGATTCTTCCAAACGGTGAAATACAATTCAGAAGAGATAAACTCGTTTTAGATGCCAGACCAGCCGTACCAGTAGATAGACAGTTGAATAGATATGAAAGCTTATATCTTTTCCCAATAGACTACGCTGTTACAGTTAAAGTGAGAATTTTCAGGTTTAGATTTCTACCTGAAACATATCCAGTTAAAGCACTGGTGACTGAAAATACATCTTACGTTAACATTATGGGTCCTGTTTTACACTTCAGAATAAATGAAACACTATCACCTATTATAGAAAAAATAGATACTTTAAAAATCCTTGGACTTCCAATGATCGATGAAGAAAGACTTCTTACAAAAATCGTAAACCAGAATACCAATATATTGCGCTTGGTGGAAAATAGGAGCTATGACGCTGCATTAACCCAACTAAGATTTTTAGCTAAAAAAATATCAAATCTCCAATCCAATCTATCTAATTTAAACATATCACTAACACTATCATGCGTAATAGTTATAGTGTTCATATACGCATTCTCTTCACTCACTTCAACTTTAATAACAGATGATGCTAGGAAGAAATTCCTATTAAGGTTCATACTATACTTCTCTCTATTCTTCATCTTTCTACTATCTCACAATGAATTTAAAATAGCATTGTCAATACTATCGTCAAACTTCCTCCTCACTGACATTAAATACCTAGATAATTTCACAATCGTAGTTATAGGTTCAACTCTTGGAAGTCTAGGTATCCTCATACCCACATTAATCTCTCTATATTCTCCACCGATTATAAGTTTAAGTTTAGATTTGAGTATAAGAGACGTCAAGAGACATTTAATGAGGTCTCTCCTAACAATCTTAGCATTTTCTCTCATAATAGCTTCAGTTTTAGCAGTATTCAAAATATCTTATAGTCATATTCTATCAGAGAAAATAACTCAAACGTCTTTCAAAACAGACGTCGTATGTTTACAATCTACTTCAGAAAACATTATAGTCAAGAATGATTTAGTTTTCATAAAATCTATAGAATGGGTCAATTCATCGTATTATGTTAAATCTCTCTACGATACTATTACAATAGGTCCACTTTCAGGTTTCACCGCTATAAGATTAATTTCTCCAAGTTCAGGTCTTTTAGATCAGAGACTCGATATAATTGGTATAGATCCTGTTTTTCTAAACGACTATTTCAAGTTTTCTCCAAATATTGTGAGGGGTGGCTACATTTCTGGAAATGAAAGTGCAATATTAGTACCTTCTTCATTAAGCAATTATTTAAGACTTTCTGAAAGGGTTAGAGTTAGATTTGTAATAGTAAGCAACATCGCTAATAATTTAGTAGATGTTGCTGAGTATGATTTAGGCGACTTCATAGTGAAAGGCTTCTTTAACCCCGATTCTGTTGGGGAAATTAAACTCCCAGATGGTTCTCCGCTAATAGAATATCCATATAAGACGATAATAGTCTCTGAAGCCCTTCTCCCAGACTCCATCGATGCCCGTAAATTAAGGATAACTTTACCTAGACTCTCCCTAGGGATTTCACAGACTGAACCCTATTATGTAGATATTTTCAAGATTAAGTACGCCTTCATAATCCCAGATCAGAAGTTGCACATAGACATATATGAGAAGGCTAAAGAGCTTTTAGATATTACAGGTTGTAGAGTTTTCGCATATTCAAACGGTGTGTGTAAGACATACGAAGAACTTTACATTCTAAACATAGTAGGATTTTCATCGATTATCCCGCCGATCCTCATAGTAACTTCAATAATAGTTTTAATGATGAATTCCATAATCTACGAAAGGCGTAGAGAAATATGGACTCTAGCCGTTGTAGGCGGTAACCCCCGCTCTATAACAAACATGTTTCTACTAGAGGCCTTCATAATAGGACTCTTATCTACTGCGATAGGATACCTATTCTATACTGGCTTCTACCTATCATCTAATATTATTGCCTCCTTGATAGGCGGTTGGTATCCTGAACTGTTTAATATATTTGCCGAGATGAGAATGGTTTCAGGTTTCGAGCTTTCATCAATCTTGGTGATTGTGCTTATAGGTCTAGGTGTTCCATTGATCGGAAGCTACATCCCATGCGTTAAAGCCCAAGGTTTAACTCTACTAGGTAGGACTCCTAGGCGTAATATAGGTGCTGATGTACGTAGACGTGGCGATATAGCTGAGTATATGCTTCCCATTAGAGCGACACCTTTAGACGGTGAAGCATTATACACGTATTTGAAGGATAACTTCTTCACGAAGGCTTTCCAAGTTAAAAAGCTCTCTGGAAACGCTTATCAAGACGGAACGTTCGACTTCAAATTCACATTCCAGTTTAGAAACGTCCTCACAGAGTGCACGCTTAAAGGTATCAGGAGAGGCGATACAATATACCCAGTTTTAGAGTTTCCATCTGAGTACTCGGATGCTATGGACTTACACAGGTTCATATACGAACTTGAAAAAACCTCGCTCAACTATCCATCTTGGAGGGAGAGGCGTATAAGGCTGGATATAACGAGGGTTCAACCTGTGACGAGAGTTAGAACCGTAGATGACGTTTTAAGAGATGTTAAAGTCATCAGGGAGCAGTTGTATGTGGTTACAAGTAAGCTTAAAACCATAGAGAAGCTTAGAGCTACAACTCCATCCGAGCTCTTAGCTGAGTATGAGGCTAAATATGCCGCTCAAGCCGATAGGCTGAATAAGGCTATAAAGAGGCTTGGATTGGAACTTGAGCCACTGTATGAGCAACTCAATAGTGAAGCTCAAAAGCTCAATACTGAAATAGAGAAGCTCAACATAGCCTACAAGCTCGGAGAGATGTCTGAGGAAGATTATAAAGCCTCAGCGGAACCTTTAAAAGCTAAACTTAATGAACTCACGAAGAAACTTGAAGATATACGTTTCGTGTTGACACAGCTTAAGATGCCTAAAATCACAATGCCAAGCGTTAGAGCGCCTGCAGCTAGGAGAGCTGCTAGACGTAAACCAGCCGAGGAAGCGCCAGGGCTTATGTACTGTCCATATTGCGGAAGCACAAACCTCACTAAAACGCCTAGTGGATCAATAATATGCGGGAGATGTCGTAGAAAGCTCCGTTAAATCTTCAAGTCGTCTTAATTCTAACGACTATTCCCCTCTTTTCCAATATTTCAGCGTTCTCTTCAGGGATATATGCTAAATCCTCGGGTCTGAACGGTCCATAGGTTTTTAAATCTACTCCAACTATGGCTGAGCTCTCCTTTAAAAATCTAACCAGCGTCATTTTGTTTCTGAATTCCGGAGAAATTATCTTAGGCTCTCTACCGTTTAAAATACTTTCAACAATCGTATCGCTTTCTTCTTTGAAGAGTTTTAAAAATCCTATGAGCGCGTCTTCTTCATCCGTTAGATTCGACCTGGCTACCTCTTGATTTTTAACGATTTTGGAAATGATTTTATTGATCCTTAATTTGTAGAGTCTTGTAAAAAGTACGGTGGCATATTCTACTTCACTCTTGAGAAGTTCTGCGGATATACTCTCCTTATCGACTATTCTAAGGTTTTCCACTAACCGTTTAAAGTACGTGCTTACCTTCTTGTAGAAATCCCTAGGAAGTGGTTGTAGATCTTCATTAGCTCTCTCAAGTTTCCAAGCATTAAGAATTTCATCATACATTTTACTCAACCTCAAATTACGTAAGCCAAACCCTTACATATCAACAAGACAGCGGCTGAAATAGGTAATTCCACATCTACGTCAATATACGGGCCGAAAACGGAATCTTCAACTCTAAACTCTGGGCTCTCATAAACATGAACCCTCACCTCACCTTTCTTAAAGACCACGGCCTCCTTAAGGGGGTCGAAGTTTTCAAGAGCTTTTAACACTCTAACCTTTCTAAAACCCGTTTTACTATGTAACGTCCCCTCCAGTCTTATAAGCCTGTGGATGTCAGCCGTGACAACGGTATCTATTAAGACGCCTCCCCTTCTCGCAGCCTCTAAAAATATACTCTCCCACGTTTTCCTATCGACTCCAACTATTTGGTTAAATTTTCCCCTCCACCATAAATCAATTATTCTCTCCCTGTTCTCGATTATGCTTGAAGCAACCCTATCTTTAATTCCGATTCTCAAAAGATCTTCCAAACCGTATTTAAGTATGATGTCGTATCCGCTCTTCATAAGCCTCTCAGCCCAAGCTGAAAATTTTAAAATCTTAGTCAAATCCTCCTCCCCACTCACATCCTTTAAACCATGAAGTGATGGATCTAGTCCAAGCCCAGTGATGTAATCCACTATTTCCCTTCTAGCATCTTGGTCAAGTACCTTAAATTCTTCACTTTCAACGTGTACATGGTATCCCCTATGCCCGGAAAAGTATATGAAAATCTCTTGATCAGTTAAGCCGAAGTCTGACTCAAGAAACTCTAAGAGCTTAATTGTCTCAATTTTTGCTGCTTCAAGGCACTCTGAACAGAACCAAGCTTTTTCATCGATCCTATTAGAACCGCATTTAGGGCAATTTTCCGGGGCTGAACAATATCCGTTTTCTCCACAGTTTAAACACCTCCATCTATCATGCTTCTTTTTACATGAAGTCTGTATATGGTCTGCATCGATGTCAAATACTAAGTCTGCTCCAAGCCATCCCTTTTCTTTCATATTCGCAGCTGAGGGGTTCAAGTAGTATGCGGTTGAACGATAACAATCGGCTGGCACTTTTTCACTTAAAAGTTTGATTAGGTTATTTTCATTTTCAAAACTTAAATGTCTAATCATCATGTGCGTTTCGAAAGTTGAAAATCCAAATTCCCTATACTTAATCGCACTTATCTTCTCAAACGGTGTTTCCTTCTCGTAAAACTTCTTGAATAGGCTTTTCAGGAACCTCAGGTTTTTCTCCCTCTCCAACCCCTCCAATCCTCCTTATAGCCCTTTTATAATAGGAGAGTGGGTGTTTAATTCTTCCACAAAACCTTCCACCTTCAACGCATAAACCATGAGTCTTAAGAGTTTCACATTTAGGAGCCGTGTATTTTGTCTTAGATCCTCTTAAACCAGCTATGTGTTCAACCTGATAGCGCGTTATTCTCTCATTAGCATCTGGAAGTTTAATAAATAGCTTAACGATATCCTCTGGGTCTACACCTATATTCAGTAAAAAGCTTGTTACAGCGAATCTAGCAGTATGCGGTAGGTGTTGCCCACTGAGCAATGCCTGGTAGATCGCTCTAATGCACGGTGGGAAGGCTTCTAAAACGATCCTACCCTTAAAGTCCTCCAACCCTTCAGTTTTAGGCCTCTTTTCGGATATGATAAGTCTAATCCTATCAACTAGTTTACCAAGTTTACCCGGCAATTCTTTATCAAATCTATCTTCAAGTTCATCTTCAATCATATTTTTAATTCCTTCAGCTATAAGTCTAGTGAATTCCCCCCTCGTTAGATACACGTAGCCGTCTCTAACTGGCTTATTTATGAGCTTCCAACTCCTATTGTGAAAGCTCGGGGCGATTTGAAGGTAGTCTCTGACATTTAATGCATAATCGTAAGGTGCTTTTTGCCAAACATGCTCAGCCCTCCACATGAGCACCTCATTAGCTATCTTGAGGAAAATAGTGTGAGTCTTCTCATTTTGGAGGAGTTTTATAAGCCTCTTAGCTTCAGCTGAAGCATATCGTTGGCTTAAAAATGGATCTCCAACTGCCTTCACTATGGCAAGTGCCAATGGAAATGATAAAAGTTCGATGTATACGTTGCCTTTATAGCTTATTTCTTCCCTATCAAGAGCTTCCCTAATCCTCTCTTCAGCTCTAATTACAACATTCTCAAACTCCGTTTTTTCAAAATCTGCTAAAAGAACGTCTCCAGTTCCAGTTTTAACTTTAAAGTATTCACTTGCCTCAGGTATGAAAGGATATTTTGCTAGAGTCTCTATAGACTCTTCCATGTGATCCCTTTCAATCACCCATACTACTCAACATACGGTGCTACGTAGTATACGAGCTTACCTTGAAGAATATCAAAGTTCAACTTAAGAGGTTTATCTGTACTAAATTCTAAGCTAACGGTTCCAGCTAAATTTGACGCTGATTTAACAATATCCTCTAAAAACGTTAGGCTGTAACTCGCATTACTTGGTTGTTTAACTTGCAGATCTAGAAGAGCTTCGCTTGTCCTATCAAGTTCAACTGCTATTTCCCCCAGCTCTCCACTGGCCTCCATAATCAACTTATCGGTGGTGGCTTTAAACCTCAATATATCGCTAACAGTTGCAGCGTCTGCGACTGTCTTAGTAAGACAGCTAGAAGTTATCTTAGCCATTACATCGAACTCAATCTTTAACGGGGGTATCTCCTCACCCGTAAGCTGTAAAGTCGGTATGACGAATCGTCTCTTATACCTTCCCGTGAGTTTCATCTCGAGTTTGCCTACAGATTCGTCAAAATTTAACTCAAGGTTTTCATCACCAGCTCTTTTCAGAAGCTTTAAAGCTTCTTCGAGGTTCAGTCCTATAGTCGTAGGTTTGTCTAGTTCAAATTCTTCAAATGCACTCTTACTCCACTCAAAATCCACCATAGCTACGTGGCTCGGATCCATAGCTTTAACTTTAAGCCCATCTTCATCAGCTATTATACATGCTTCATCTACCAATGCTGAAAGTGATGTAAGAATGTTCCTTAGAGTTTTAGCTTCAGCCATTGTTAAACGTAGAACCATATAATCATCACACCTCCACGCTTATAAAGTAGAATGGATAAAGACCGTTATAAGGATTATTATAATTGCCCTTGTCAAAAACATGCTTACAAGCTATATGTTTACTCAATTTTCCAGCCGCGATTTAAATGGTACTTCTCTTTTAGATAACGGATATTGCTAAAATACTTGGAATATCCAAACTCATATGGCTCAATTATAGAGATTCAGAGCTTGAACAAACAATGGAGCTTCGAAGTAAATTAATAACACTCATAAGAAGATTTAAACCCGATGTCGTATTGACAGTAGATCCATGGCTCCGCTATGAAGCACACCCTGATCATAGGATTACTGGTATTGTCGTCTCCGAGGCTTACCTCTTAAGTGGCTTCCCAAACGTTAATCATGTAGACTTACTTAACGGGTTAGAGCCTCATACCCCTAACTTTATAGCTTACTATTGGAGTGAGAAGCCAAACGTTTACGTCGATATTACCGAGTGGATTGATATAAAGTTTAAAGCGATTATGGAACATTCTTCTCAATTATCCGATAGTATGATAAACCTATTGAAGTCTGTCTTCAGGCTCATGGGTGAAAAAGCTGGCTGTGAGTATGCTGAAGCTTTTAAAGTTTTAACGCCCTCCACTTTGCATTGTAACATATACGCTTCAGAGCTGTAAATTAAGTACGCGGAAAACATCTGTTTATTAAAGAATCTAAACTCCGTATCCATCGTTAGAGGGATAGTAAACTTTGTATATCACTACACCTGTAACTCTGCCGTTGTACCCTCCTGAAGCCAAACTGCTTGAGTAGAAAACAGGCTTTATATAGTTAGATTCGTAGAATACTGGACCCAAGTATATCCCTCCGCTATCGATGGGGTAGAATTTGAAGGGTATTAGCTCTCCGATTAAGGATGCTGAGAACTTTGCAGTTGGATTTCCATTTTGAATGTATTCAGTTTCATTTAAGCCAGCTATCCTAATCATCCATATGAACTTGTTCTCTTCACCATAACCCTCCGGTTGATAGTAATAGTAGCCTCCATAACTTCTAACGATAAAGTCTACGAAAACTACCACATAGCTCACGTTATACTGCTTCATCGTCTGTAAAGCCTCTTCTTCCGGTGATAAGAAAGTACGTGCTATCACGGCTATCTGGGTAGAATTCAACGTCGCATTATCCGCTAATGTCGTTTTATTGCTCAATATGGTTATCCAATATCCGTAATCCCACCAGGCCATCACCACGGAATCGTCTGGAACATTCTCTTTAAGCCATTTTAAGGCTTCAATCCAATCTCCTCTAAACTCGTTAACTGGAACTGATGAACATGCTATCGTAACAGGGCTATCAGCAGTCTGTATACCGAAGTATACGAGTGGGACTATTGATAGTGAGACTAGTATGATACTAAATATAGCTACCGCCTCTTTTCCAAGAAGTATCTCCCTTCTTTTTGAGGGCTTTGCTTCAGTCATTTTAATTAAAGACTTAATGATTCTACTGATACTATACGCTCCTGCTAAACATGCCGGTGCCGCTAAGATCAACATAAGTCTGACATACGATGCTGCAGAGTATAGAGTTGTTAAAAGTTGTATAAGTAGGAAAATATGTTTATTATCGAGCTCATAAATGGCTATTAGCACATAAACTGGTATTAGAACTACTAGAAAACCTAAGCTTGTGAAAAAGCCTATCCAAGTTGCAGGTCTATGTTCTCCAACAGACTCTATAAGAGGTATAAGTGTTCTGTATAAAGGCTCTAAAACAGCGTAGTATTTGGTAGGTATTCCTGTTGTATATCCCAACAACCAAGCTGTGTATAACGCTGTAGCTGAAACAGCTACGAATACAACCACAGCGACTAGACGCATTTTAACTGTCTCAATCCTACTTTTAACGATAAGACCATAGGCTAAGGCTATGAGAAGACCTAGTGTAGCTATACCTGTTATTTCTCTGATTATACCTAAACCAACTCTTGGAACGTTAACGGCTATACATAAACTGCTACATGTCATTACTCCATATGCAATCACATATTTTGCTCTATAGTCTCTTAAAGTTATGAAGAATGTTGAAAGAGCTAAAAGTCCTAGAGCATACCTTGCCGTACCCCATGATGCGAACAAATATCCTAATGACACTCCAGTTAAAAGCGCATACGCTATAGAGTTTTTAAGTTCCCGCTTCGGATCCATAGCTCTTACGTAGCATAGAGATAGTATGACCAAAGTGAATATTCCAACAGTTTCATCATCAAACCATCCTAAGTGCGTCCTAGATATGTAAGCTGGACAGGTAGCCATAAATAGTGAAGATAGTAATGCCACCGATAAACCGCCATAGTCCCTGCCTAAAAAGAAGATTGCTACACAGGTTAAAACAGACGTTATTATTGGAAAATAGCATAGAAACTCATACAATGTCATCGACGTACCAAATGTTCTCGCAATCATGTAGAAGAACGTGGCAGTCATAGGTAGTCCTGGGTATATCGTCTTAGTCATATCTCTACCGTTGGGATACCATGACTTATAATCCGTCCAGTTAAGCCAGGATAAAAATCCTTTTTCAACTATTCTTTCAGTTACTCTATACTGCAGGTATGGGTCGAACTCGTGAAGGTAAACCCCCCATTTCGCTGGTAACATCCTTACGATGAATGCAGATATCAAGATCAAGCATAAAGCGGATAAGACAATTGAGATTTTAAGGATTTTACGCTCTATTTTGATTCTTTTAAAAACTTTAAGAATTTCACCCAGTTTAGTCAATCCTTCTTGAAGCATCAAGCCCCTCCATGCAATTATGTAGAAATTTACCTTAAAAATCCATTAGTCTGGATCTTCTTAACCTCTACTCTTTCAGGGTTTAGCGTCAGAGGTTTGTTACAATCTGGGCAAACACAGTTATACCTATTTATTATTTCTTCAGGGTTTACCAGCTCATCTCCACAATATAGTACGCGTTTACAACCGCTACAAATGATCTTCTGAGGCATCATAAAAAGACTTCCATTACCGCTATTAAACTTTTACTGATCCTCTACTCGACATATGTCACTTTCCCAGTTTTAATGAATTTCAAGGGGGTCCCTCTCTCTAAAGCGATATGGTATGTTAAAGCGTATATCGGTGGTAGCTCTACTAAAGCATCAGTATAGCTGTCTGGAGGTTCATCGACCTTAATCAGCATACAGTTTTCAATATGGTCCTCCTTACCGTAATCTATTAAAACTGTTGGTGAGCCGAACCCTACCGTATCTAAAGCCATTTTAATGTTCAACCTTCTAGTCTCCTTAGGACCAGACATAACTATGACTCCCGTTGTCGGTCCAAGTATTTCCATTGGTCCATGTCTAAATTGCGCCGCAGAATATCCTTCACAGTGGATTTTGGCCATCTCCTTCATTACTAGTGCCCCCGTGTATGCTGACGAAACCGTCGGTCCTCTACTTACAATTATTATTGAATTACATTTAGCTAGCCTTTCACCTATATATTTGCTTTCATTCAAAATTTTACGTTGATAATTCTCTATGATATCTGCCACTTTTAACAACTTCTCCTTCTCAGAATCTATATCTTCTCTTATGAAGTCTGCAGATAGCATATGTAGCGCCGTTAACAATGCTAAATGACTTTTAGAAGCGGCTAAGTGCTCTTCTCCAGCTTTAGTGGGTACTACTAGACTGCTTTTAGAAGCTAAAGTGCTCTTTGGATTATCCGTTATAGCTAACATGAATGCGCCCTTAGGCAGAGCTTCTGCAATTTTGACTGCCTCAACAGTTTCACCAGACCTTGAAACCACAATTGTTACAGAGTTTTTTAAGATATCAAGCATATAGTATAAGAGTTCGGATGTTTCAATCATTTGAACGTTGAATTCGGCTTTATTTAATTTAATCCATGACGGTAAAAGTGCATAGTATGAATTTCCCATTCCAGTCATAATTATCCTTCTAAACTCTCCCTTGATCAATCTTCCAACAAGGTCTTCAACTTCACCTCTAACATCTAAGTATGATGCTACGGTATCCCGGACGGCTCTAGGTTGATCAAACATCTCATCTAAAAACAAACTCATTCAAATCACCATCTAAAGTGGAAAATAGTCAATACCTCTTCTGTATTAATCTTCAAGCTGTTTTCGACTGTTCGAGAATCTGAGGGTCGTATAGTATACATTCATACCACTTATACATTCCATCTTCCCATACGTAGTAGCTTCCCATGAGCTTTAAATTCGGGAACTTCTTCGCCACTCTCTCCTCAGCAATTCTCTGCTTGCTTATCTCCCTCTTAAGTTTTTTAACACCTAATGCTTTAGGTCTACGTCCAGAGTTTGGTCTAGGCTTCTCACCAGACCCTTTCCTAACTCTAACTCTTACGACGATTATGCCCGGTTTAGCCTTATAACCGAGTTTTCTAGCTGTATGAAGTTTAGTTGGTTTATCTATACGGACGATTGTAGGTCGCCTTCTCCACGCTATAGCTCTCTCCCGCATAAGCTCCGCTATACATGATTCCTCAGGATTTCTCCAAGCCTTAGCAAGCACCCTATACATAATCTCTCCCCTGAATGAGTATTTTCACACTCATAAATTTTGCCGTCTCATCAATCTAGTCTTACAATTTTGCATTTTATCTTCTTTAAAACGTCTTCGGCCTTCTCAGCTGGAAGTTTAATCGTATACAGCATCGTTTTAGTTCTAAGTTTGAGTTTAACTCCATCCTTAAATTTCTTAACGCGACATTCAGATGCTCTTGCTGAAATTTCCAGAAACTCTTCAACATCGAACACTTCCCTAGGCATAGAAGACATCCTAAAGCTTAAATGTTAAAAGTAGGGTTTTAAACATTTCGTAGCATTGGCCACTGCAGGTGCTACTGAAAATCGCGGTTCAAAAACTTACAGTAATGAAGTAGAGATCTTCTTGAGAGTTTTAACGATCAACATAGTTGGTGGCGTTTTCTGGGCGTTAATTCAACCTTTAAAAGACTATGATCTCTCAAATCTTATGCTAATAATCGCTTCAGGCGCCATAGTAGGCTGCATTTTCAGTATAAGTAGTCTCCTAATACCTGAATTTAAACTTGAGAGGCGCGGTGAAATGTACAGAGTTATTTGCTATTTCATATATAGTCTAATCTCCGTATACTTAACGGCCTCTATTATTTTTCTCTTAACGGCCTCTGTCATAATATTATCTGGCGGTAATCTCAGCATAAGGAGTGATGGAGGCTTTATCACGTACATATCTATGGATGATTTACTGAGCTCCTACAGTCTAGACTACATTCTAGAGCTATCATTAATTCCAATTACGGGAAGTCCTGTAGTTATAATGTTGAAATTTATAAAAGATAAACTACTCAAGCATACTCATGGTAGTAAAAAAAATTCGAGTGAAAGATGAACCACAGTTTTTACTGCAATTCTAGTAGTGCTCTAATCCTTTTAACGACATTTGGATGCGTTGAGAATATTTCCATAAGCCTATCAAACCATGTTATTTCACGTGAAGCTATAGATCTGACTAGTTCAGAATCTCTTGTAATACCGTACCTACTTAGATCCATAGCATCTTTCGCCGCCGTGTCAGGGTCGGATATGAATAGTGCTTTAAACGCCCCTACATCTGATGTTAAACCCCTCCTAGCCGTATACCTCCCCGTAAATGTCACTATCTTAGCTAAAGCCTCTGCCAGCTTTCTCGCACCGTCCTCCACTATAGACGCACTATGCATATCCGCATAGTATTCCCTTAGACGGCTTAAATATAGTACCACAAGTGAAACTATGTAATAGACGACGAGAGATAGCATTCCTATCAATATTAAAGCACCAGTGTTATTTCTCCTGTCTCTACTACCATATCCGCTGAAGTATGCGCTCATCATAAGAGAATAACCCACGTAGTAGAATATTGCTGGTAAAACCGAAGCAAACATCATTATATGTACGTCTTTATGCTTTAAATGTCCCAGCTCATGCCCTATAACAGCTTCAACCTCCTCTTCATCAAGAACTTCTAAGAGACCCTCCGTAACTGCAACCCTAGACCCAGTCAGAGGAGAGCCATAAGCAAAGGCGTTAGGTATGCGTATTCGAGAGATCATTACCTTAGGTTTAGCTATATTTGATCTGCGGCTGAGCTTTTCAACAATCTCATGTAGTCTTGGATATTGATATGGAGACGCTTCTCTAACGCCGTATAATGCATCTATCATATATGGCGCTATAAGCCATTGGATTAAGTTAAATATGACAACTATGGGTGCTAGGAGCAGTAGAGGCGCTCCGGCTAAGCTCAGTATTATTGTGAAGAATAGTGTAGACAATGCTACTAGAAACGCTATGGTTCCAATCATACAGAGTTTAAATTTTAACATCCTCATTTTATCGAAAAGTTCTTGAAATATTTCCTTCTTAAAAAGTTTACTACAATAGTTCTACTGTATTTTGAGCATTGATTGAAGTATGCGTGAGATGGGGTCATTGACATCTCATATTAAACTTATCGACTACTTAACTGTGGTAAATAAGCTTATTAGTAGGTGTAGTTCTCCTATTAGAGGCTGATATATGTTGAAAATCTCAGACCTTAGAAAAGGTATGCGCGGTGTTAACGTTAGAGGAGAAATTACGGAAGTCTCTGAGGTAAAGGAAGTAGTTACTAGGTACGGTACAACCGCTAAAGTAGCTACCGCCACTCTTAAAGATGACTCCGGGTCCGTTAAACTCATTCTGTGGAATGAAGATATTGATAAGGTTTCTCCAGGATCGCTAGTCGAAATAAATAACGGTTATACAGTCGCATTCAGAGGGGTTCTCCAGCTTAATATAGGTAGATTTGGAAAATTGATGGTTTTAAATGAAGAATGAAAAACCTCCTACAAACTTTTTTAAACAGCTTTTCTATGGAGTTATTGATGTCTAAAGATTGTCTAAGCGGTGGGGGACTTTGACCATTCCTTCAGAGTGGAAGAGAAGTCATTTTTCAAAAGAAATAACTGCTTCTCTAAGTGGTAGTAGGGTCGTAGTGCTTGGTATGGTTTTAAGCGTTAGGAGACAAGGTGGATTATGTTTTATGATGATTCAAGATGGCTGTGGAATCCTACAGATTACTGCTCATAAAGATAAAACGCCCACTCAAGTATTTAATAGAATGATTGAGCTTACGCCTCATAGTTACATAGGCGTTAAAGGGGTTGTGAAAGTTATTGAGAAAGCCCCTAGAGGGGTTGAAGTTGAAGTGGAAGACCTATATGTTTTTTCCGAACCTAAAAAACTTCCACCATTTGAAATGTTTGCTAAAACTCTCCCCAGCTTAGATAAAAGACTAGAAATACGTGCCGTAGACCTACGTAGGCCTAAGTCCAAAGCCATATTTAAGCTTAGGCACCAAGTTTTACAAAGCATTAGAGGCTTCCTAGTCGAAAGAAACTTCATAGAAGTTAATACGCCTAAAATCATAAGCTCCGCTACGGAGGGAGGAGCGGCGCTATTCCCCCTATTATATTATGATAAAGAAGCTTTTCTAGCTCAAAGTCCCCAGCTTTATAAGGAACAGCTTTCTTCAGTCTTCGAAAGAGTCTTCGAAATAGGGCCAGTCTTTAGAGCGGAGAAATTTAAAACACCTAGGCATCTTAGTGAAATAACTTCCGTTGACGTTGAGATGGCCTTCGCAGACTACGAAGACGTAATGCGTCTTCTTGAAGAAATGATAAGTCATGTTATCGGAGACTTGGTGGATAAATGTTCCGAAGAGCTTCAACTTTTAGAAGTGAAGCTGGAAAAACCAAAGTTGCCCTTTAAACGTATAACCTACAACGAAGCCTACAATACTTTAAAGGATTTGGGAGTTGAGGTGTCATGGGGCGAAGACTTCTCTACGCTTGCTCTTAAAAGACTTGGGCAGATTAACAGAGGCTTCTACTTTATAACGGATTGGCCTACTGTTTCTAAGCCTTTTTACATTAAGCCCAGAGACGATAATTCTGAGATTTCTGAAAGCTTCGATCTCATGTATGGGTCTTTAGAGCTATCCTCAGGTGGGTCTAGAATATCGTCACGTGAACTTCTCGTTAAGCGTTTAGAACAGCAGGGTTTAAACCCCAAACTTTTCGATTACCATCTTAGAATCTATGATTACGGTATGCCCCCTCACGCTGGTTTCGGTCTAGGGCTTGAAAGATTTGTGATGGTTATAACTGGGGTTTCCAATATAAGAGAGGTCACGCTTTTCCCTAGAGATCAGAGTAGGCTTGCACCCTAACTGGTGATAAGTATGCCTCAGAAGAGAAAAATTACCGCTAAAGACATTAAGCATTTAGCTTGGTTAGCTAAGTTAGAGCTCTCCAAGAAAGAAGTGGAGGCTTTCAGGAGTCAACTTTCAAAGATCTTAGAGTATTTCAGCAAGATAGATGAAGCTGATGTCGAAAACCTCCCACCCACGTTCCATGTAGTTAAACATTACAACGTCTTAAGGGAGGATGAACCGCGTCAGTTTCCATCAGATCTTGTACTCCAAAATCCTCCTAAAAAGAAGGGTAGGTTTATAAAAGCTGCGAGGATTGTCTAGCGTTGAAGCTTCTACAGCTTTCAGCTGAACGGGTAGCATCTGCCGTTAGAAACGGGGAAATATCAGCCGTAGAGATTTTAGATGAAGTTATTGAGAGGATAAAGGTAGTAGAGCCTAAGATAAATGCATTCATAACGATTACTGAAGATAGAGCCTATGAGAAGGCCAAAGACATAGATAGACGTGTAAAAAGAGGGTTTAAGGTAGGTAGGCTTGCGGGCGTTGTAGTAGCAGTTAAAGACGTAATATGTGTAAAGGGTGTTGAAACAACTTGCGGTTCAAAAATCCTTAAGGGTTATGTTCCAAGCTATAACGCTACAGTTGTTGAGAAGTTAGATATGGAAGATGCGGTTATCATAGGCAAGACAAACATGGATGAATTTGCCATGGGCTCTACCACCGAATTCAGCGCCTACAAGGTTACTAGAAACCCGTATGATCTAGAGAGGGTTCCAGGCGGCTCTTCCGGCGGTAGTGCTGCGGCTGTAGCTTCAGGTGAAGCATTTCTAGCGCTTGGATCTGATACGGGCGGCTCTATAAGGTGTCCCGCAGCCTTCTGCGGTGTAGTCGGCTTAAAGCCGACGTACGGTCTTGTCAGTAGATACGGGCTTATCGCCTATGCGAATAGTTTAGAGCAGATAGGGCCAATTGCCAGGAACGTTAGGGATTGTGCGCTCTCTTTAAGCGTCATAGCTGGTTACGATCCCAGAGATAGCACCTCGCTTATGATTCAACCTAAAGATTATCTCGAAGAATTAAATGCCCCATGCGATCTTAAAGGTGTACGTATAGGCGTGATTAAAGAGTTTATGGGTGAAGGTGTTCAGAAAGGTGTTGCTAGTAAGGTTTTAGATGCAATATACAGTTTAGAGGAACTAGGCGCATCCGTAGGTGAAATTTCTCTCAAAAGTTTAGAGTATGCATTAGCGGCGTACTACGTAATAGCAATGTCTGAAGCCAGCTCAAACTTGGCCAGATATGATGGTTTAAGATATGGTTTTAGAGCTCCAGATCAGGGTTTAAACTGGAGTAGAGCTTACGCTAAAAACAGAAGTTTAGGCTTTGGTGAAGAGGTGAAGCGTAGAATAATTTTAGGTACATTCGCGCTATCCGCCGGATATTATGAGGCGTACTATTTGAAGGCGTTAAAGGTTAGAACGCTTATACTGATGGATTTTCAGAGAGCCTTTAAAGAATTTGACGTATTAGCTGGTCCCTCGATGCCCATGGTGGCTTTTAAAATAGGTGAGAAGATAAAGGATCCACTTGAACTTTATATGTGCGATATAAACACGGTGCCTGCTAATTTAGCTGGTTTACCAGCCATATCAATACCATGCGGTCTATCTGAAGGCCTACCTGTTGGTCTACAGCTCATCGCACCCCCCTTAGAGGAAAGCCGGCTATTCAAAGTCTCATACTCCTATGAAAGTTTAGGTAAATGGAGTTTTACATTAAAACCATAGATTCTCCACACCTCTTTTTAGATGTGGAGCATATTAAGACTTTTTTATAAACGTCCAAACACCACTGTCTGAACAGGACTCCCTCTAATTCACCTCAGCTCCTGCTAAAAAGGAATTCTTTAAGTCCCCGTCCATGAAGGTATAAATACCTGCTCTTAAGTCTTATAATACCTGATGGCTTTTAAAACAGTTAAAATAGGTCTTGAAGTTCACTGTCAACTTACAAACCTTAAAAGTAAGCTTTTCTGTCAATGCCCTACGGATTATAGAGGAAAACCTCCAAATACAAATATATGCCCAGTTTGCATGGGTGAACCTGGGACTCTACCAGTTTTAAACAAGGAGGCTCTTAGAAGCGCTATTATGATAGCCCTAGCTCTACATTCAGAGGTCTCAAAGTTTACATATTTTACACGTAAAAATTACTTCTACCCAGATATGGCTAAAAACTTTCAAATATCACAGTATGATGGCGTTGGTGGTGCACCCTTAGCTAGAGGAGGATACATCGTCTTAAACAACGGTAAAACAGTTAGAATTAGACGAATACAGCTTGAGGAAGACCCTGCTAGGCTTGTCTACGAGGGGTCCATAGACACTGCCCCCTCAGCGCTCGTAGATTATAACAGGCATGGAATTGCACTAGTCGAAATAGTCACGGAACCGGATATGTCCTCACCTGAAGAAGCTAGACTTTTCCTCCAAAAGTTGAGGTCGATACTTGAACATCTAGGTGTATTTGATGGTGAGCTTGAAGGTGCTATGAGATGTGACGCAAACATTTCTCTTGAGAACGGTGTTAGAGTTGAGATTAAAAATATATCTTCCTACAAGGAAGTTGAACGTGCGTTGATGTTTGAAATAACGAGACAGAGTAGTCTACTGTCAAGGGGGATTAAAATAGCTAGAGAGACGAGGTTTTGGGATGAGCGTAGGAGGATAACAGTCTCCCTTAGAACTAAGGAGACCGAAGAAGATTATAGGTATTTTCCAGAGCCCGACTTACCACCCATAGTGTTGACCGACGAGTTTTTAGATGAAATAAAGCGTAAACTCCCCATGCTTCCAGATGAAAGAAGGTGCATATTCGTAGAGAAATATGGTGTTTCTGAACAGAACGCTGACGTCCTTGTGAGTGATAAGGCTTTAGCCGACCTATTTGAGAAATGTCTTGAGCACTACAGTAATGCTCAGGAGCTCAGCTCTCTCCTCGTTGGAGACTTTCTAGCCCAGTTGCATAGTTTAAACATGTCTGTTAAAGATATTAAAGCTAGTCCCAGTCAAATAGCTAGACTTCTGAAGCTTCTCGATGATAAAGTATTGACTGGGCTTTCTGCTAAAACGGTCTTAAGGGAGATGATAATTACGGGTGAAGACCCCGATTCTATAATTCAGAAGAAAGGGCTTCATCGGATAAGCAGTGTAGACACGATTAGTGAACTGGTTGATAAAGTCTTTAATACAAATCCGAAAGCCGTTGAAGATGCTCTTGTAAACGAGAAAGCCGTTCATTTTCTAATCGGTCAAGTTATGCGTATGACGTATGGTAAAGCCGACCCGAATCTTGTCCGTAAGATAATTGAAAATAAGCTTGAGAAGATAAAATCTAGTAAGGTGAGTTGAAAACTATGCATCCTCTTTAAGTTTCTCTTAACTTATGTTTTAAGCCTAAGGTCTCTAATGCTTCTAAAATTGAATTCGCCGTAAGAAAGACGTGCAGTATTCTCAAGGCTACTTTAAAATTCTCTCTTCTGCCACATGGTGTTTCAATTAAGACGGGCAGGTTAAGTTTGAGTTTAGCCTTTAGAAGAGGAGATATCGAACCTATTAAAACGCCACCTTCAAGCTCTAGAAGAGGAGGTACCCCTTTCACATGAACTCTGCTCGGGCTTGTTAAACTATCATAACTCGATAGCTTGTAGCAGTGCACTTCAATGTACATGTCTGGTTTAAAAGTCTCTACTATCTTAACAAGCCTTTTATATGCTTTCGTATTTAAGTAGTCTAAGCTTAAAGTCGATACATACTTACCCATGTAAAGGCACGGTATGACTATCGCTGAGCCGTTCATAGGTCTTCCAGTTTTAACGAGCTTCTCAAGTAATAGCTTGGTTGTAAAGCATTCTTTGCCGTGCAATCCTCCGACAAACAACCTCAAGGGCCTAACGGGGTTACCTACACTCTTATATACTTTCAAGTGGATCACCCGTTATCATTCGATTCATCTGTGTACAGTCTAAATCATCTTTAGAAATTTTAAAATCTGGAAAATATACTATTTGAAGTTGGGGTTTATCTTTGATAATCGTTGCGGTCGACGGGGGTAAAACTAAAACGTCATGTGTAGTGTTTAATGAAGAGGGTGAAGTTATATCCACGTCTTCATCCGGCCCTAGCGGACTACTGCTTCCGAGCGATACCGTTAAGAAGAATCTATGGACTGCCATATCAAATTCTCTTTCTCAGGCTGGACTCTGTATAGAGAACGTGAGCGTTCTTTCCATAGGCTTAGCAGATATCGATACTAAACGCGACGTTGAAAGGGCGTCTTCGCTGATTAAGGAACTTCCAATACCTAATTCCATCATCACTGTAGTTGAGCATGATGCCGTTGTAGCTTACTATGCCGTAACATATGGAGCTCCAGGTGTAGCGGTTATAGCCGGGACGGGTAGCATAGCCTTCGGCATGAACAGGTTTGGTGAAAGAGCTAGATCTGGAGGATGGAATTGGCTTTTTGGAGATGAAGGTAGTGGATATTGGATAGCCAAAGAAGCTCTTCAAGCTGCGGCCAGAGCGTCAGATGGCCGTGGGCCGAAAACAGCGCTCCTCGATGCTTTCATGAAAAACTTCAAGATAAATGACCCTCTTGATATGCTTGAAGTAGTTTATAGGAACATGGGAAGTGATCCGTTAAGAATAGCTGATTTAGCAATTCTCGTGGATAGGGTTGCTGAAGATGGAGATGAAGTCGCTATAAGCATTCTTGAAAGAACTGGTGTTGAATTAGCCCTCGCGTGTTATTCTACGGCTTTAAAACTCGGTATGGTTGATGAGCATATGGTGGTAGGAACTGTTGGTAGTGTTTTTAAATCTAAAATAGTTAGTGACGTCTTCTACAGTTGGCTTAAACGTAGACTCAGAAGGGCTGAATTCAAACCACCGCTTATAGGGTTTCAGCCTATCATAGGCTCAGCTGTAATCGGATTTAGAAAGCTTGGTTTGGAAAACGTTGAAGAGAAAATCGAAAGACTTAAAAAACACCTGAAAGCTTAACCATCAGTCGCCAAATTTACTTTAAAACTTCTAGATGTCAGAACCATCCAAGTGTACCATCCTTTCTAACTCTGTCTAAACTCCATTTAAAAGTTTTATAACCTATTGGAAGAAGAATTATACCAAAAATAGTTCCCTTTAGAAATTCTAGTTGGATTGTTGGATCTAATATCGATGCAGCTTTAAGCATAGATAGACGCCATAGATGGTAAACCCATGTTTGAGGTAAAAACCAAGATATCATGGATATGCCTGGTATAAAGCTATCTAGAAATTGAACCGGAAAAGATATGCCAGCAAGAAGTTGCTGTAAGACATTTATAGTCCACGTTATTGGATCTGTAGACTTCGTAACGAGTCTAAAACCCGTACTTATCATGGATAGTCCGAGTAATATCATAGCAGATATTATGAATGCTAGAAATGTTGAAAACCAGTCTATCTTAAGTTTTACTCCAAAAACCAGTATTCCAACTAGTATTTGAGGTATGAATGTTATAACTGAGAAAATATACGGCCATGCTATTCGTCCTATAACGAATATGGGTACTGGTATACCCGTCATTACTATGGCTTCTAGGCTCCAAGGATTGAGATGTCTCTCCAATGCTTGTGATATCGGCATGACTAGGTTCCCTATAACCAACCCTACTACTAGGAAGGATATGTAGTCTGTATCGTACTCAGGGACTGGTCTGTTTCTATAGATCGCGTTAATGGACCAGCTTAAAATTCCAATAGCTATTGTTATGAGCTGAGTTGTAACCTGCATCTTATATGTTTTCCATCCTCTGAAGTCTCTCTCCGCGAAAGCTATGATCTGCCTTATGCTGGTAGTCAAACTTATTCTACGCATTTTTTCACCGTTTAACCAATTTTATAAAGACCTCCTCTAAACTAGGCTCATAGGTCTCCATATCCTTCACGTTTAAACCATGTTTAGTTATAAGATTTACCATATCTAGAAATCTAAAGTTTTCATCAGTTTTCACTATTATCTTATTTGGTAGACCAAATTCTAGACTTATGTCTTTAACACCATTAAGGTCTTTAAACTCGTTTATAATGTCATTCAGTTTTTCATTAGATGTTCCATCTAAAATTAAGCTGTAATGTTTCTCAGGGCTTACGTACTTCTTTAGGTTTTCAGGCGTATCGCATGCTATAATTTCACCCTTATTTATTATGGCCACTCTGTCACATATGGATTGTGCCTCCCACATGTTATGCGTAGATATGAATATAGTTTTTCCCTCAGATTTAGCCAGCTTTTTCAGTAACCGTCTAAAGTCCGTGGCTGCTGTAGGATCTAACCCCGCCGTGGGCTCATCGAAGAGTAGGATAGGTACGTCTAGTAGAAGGGCTCGGCATAGTTGCAATTTACGAGCCATACCTGTAGATAGACGTTGATACATATCACCAGCCCTCTCTTTTAACCCCATAAACTCTAAGAGCTCTTCGATACGTTTCTTAGCGTAGCTTCTAGATAGTCCGTAGAGGGTTGCGTAAAATTCCAAATTGTCTTTAAGGTTTAGTCTCCATTCAAAACCCCTATGCTGTTCACCCAGAACGGCTTGAAGATTTCTTAAGACTTCACTGGATTGTGTTACGACGTTATAGCCGTTTACGTAGGCTTCCCCTTCATCAGGTAAGACCAGCGTACACAAGATTTTTATAAGTGTAGTCTTTCCCGCTCCATTAGGTCCTAGAAGGCCAAAAACCTCGCCACGGTAAACTTTAAGATTGACTTTGTTCAAGGCCTGGATGAATCCCCTCTTACGTGCGAATAACTCTTTAAAACCTCCAACTCTACCCCAATACTCCCAATGTCTTCCTCCAGCAATACTTCTGAGGCTTATAGGGTATCGTTTAACAAGGTCTATAGTCTCTATAGCTACTTTAGTCATTTCACCTATCTATATAAGATAACTTACTCCGGTTTAAATCTATCCCCCATTTAATCAGTGAGGTCAAAGCTAATACTACTTCATATACGTCGTGAGTCCTCTAAATCTAGTTGTGTAGTTTTTTCAGAATTCATTTATCCTCTTAAAATTCCATCGATCATTATGTTCAATATTTTGAAGGGTACTGAGAATCTTTAACTATTTGAGTTTAAAGTAAGGTTTATATTTGAATGGTGCATGAAAAATATTTACGTCCTACTAAAGGTTACTGTTCACATTAGTGTCAATTTTAAAATTCTCAACTCTTATACTATATAATCTTCCTACAGTTTCTTATGATTGATTTTGAAGAAAAATTTTATATAAAACATTTCATTTCCTAATTGAAATGATAAAAATGACAGTCAAATCTACTAAAGCCAGTTTAATGCCAGGTGTTAAAGTATACTATCAAGGCAAATGGGTCGATGTTTCTGAAGTCGCAAGTGTAAGACATGCTAAAGTTAAACTAAAGCAAGCTAGAGTTGAACTAGCACGGCGTATAATTAAAGAACTTCTCAAATCCCCAAGAAACTGCGTTAGGAGGTCTGTATTGATTAAACTTAGCCGAGAAGTTGCTGGGGAAATGGGTCTTAAACGACTTGGCTATAGGTTCTTAATAACTCAAGGCATAATTGGACGGCCAGCCGGGTCTAAACTATACTATCTTACAGAAAAGGCCAAAGAACTTTATCCAGATCTCTTCCCGAGTTAAATTTAGGCTGTTCTTCCAATGTCTTCTTTTTCTTTCCTTAAAATATCCTATCTGAATCTCCAACTTCCGTTGTGTTTTCATATGTGAAAACTATAACTCTTATGGGAGTCAAAAAATAGAATGTTTGATTTAAACTTGTTAAGTTTTAAGTCGTTTTCAAGATGTTTAGTAGATTATTGGAGACTGGCACGTATTTTTTCATAAAGTTCCTCTTTTGTAGGGACGCTTGTTACAAAGGCTATTTTACCGTTTATAGCTATTATAGGTATGAGGCTTCGCATGACTTGAGGTCCGAGGCCCATTTCAACAACTCTCTTCTTTCCACTTGCTTCAAGTATTTCAGCTAACTTCCTCTGCGCCTCTAGAAGGTTCTCTCCATATTTGGCTACGCGTATATCTACGCGATCGCCAAAGTCCCTCTTAACCTCTCGTAAAAGCGCGAAGAGCTTTTCATTTTCCTCTCTTCTTCTTCCACAGCCGCAAAGCCCAGTTGGGAAGACATCTAAAACAACTTGACCCATATTTTTCACCCTCTATATGAACCATATATTAGATATGCAAGCCTTTTAACGTTTTCTAAGCCGACGACTTCTGTATCCAAGAGGGGTACTTCGACTACAGGTATATCGCTGAACTCCTTTCTAACCAAATTTATATACTTCTCCTGCAAAAGTCTACGTTTAAGGAAGAATCCGTCTTTACAATATTCCTCGGGAAGTACAGAGTTTATAAAAATACCTTTAACTTTAATACCGTATGGAATAAGTCCTTCCTGAATTCTTTTAACCTCGTAAACTGGTAGCATTTCAGGATGCGTAACTACAAAGTAGACTGTTTGATCCGAAGCCAGCTTCTTTATGGCTGAGTAGCTTTCATCTCTAAGTTTCTCAAGAAGTTTAAGCTCGGCTACTTTACCAGTTAAATCTACCACTTCTCTTTTTGCCGCTATAGCCATTTCAAGGTTATAAACGTAACGCCACGGATAATTCACCATTTCGATGTTGTGCTGACCAGGTGCGGTATCGAATACAACGGCATCATATCTATCAGTATTCATATAGTGTATGAAGACGTTGTATGATGCTGTTTCACATGGAAGAATGGGGTTTTTCTCCCAATACTCCTTTAGAAATCTTATTTCAGACTCACTGATTTTCTCAGCCGTTAAATTTCCCAGTTCCTCTATACGTTTTAAAACCTCAAGTTGGTGTTTTCTTATACTCTCCTTAGGATCGACATTAACCACCCAGAGTTTTTCGATGCCGGGAATTTGTGTCTCCTCACTACCTATATCTTGCTGGAAAATGTCGTTTTGACTCTTTTGAATATCTGTGGATGCCAGTAGAGTCTTAAACCCTCTCTCAGCCAACCAGAAAGCGGTGGCGGCCGCTAGGCTACTCTTACCAACACCACCTTTTCCACCGAAGAATATGAACTTTCTAACCTCCCTTGGAAGGATATACTCCTCCAATGTTTTCAATTTTCCACAGGATATTTATCGGGTTCTTATATTTAAAAGTTTAACTTTTGAAAGTTTCAATTCAAGTCAAAAAAAGGTTTTTCTTAAAGTCTTCGGTATTAAATCGTGAAGATGGCTGAAGCTCCAAGGCTCATAATAGAACGGCTCTTAACTATGAGAAATCCCTCTAGAGAAGATGTTGAAAGGATTAAGTTTGAAGTCTGCAGGATTTTAAACCTAAGTAGAATTCCAAGCAACTCTGAACTTATAAAGAGTCTGAAGCCCGGTGAAGAGAGGCTCTTGGAAGTGCTCAAGCGTAAGAAGACGAGGACTGTAAGCGGTGTTACAGTTATAGCCGTGATGACTGCGCCATTCCCATGTCCAAAAGAGGAGCCATGCATATACTGCCCGGGTGGTCCAAGTAAGGGTTCTCCTCAAAGCTATACCGGGCGTGAGCCGGCTACTCTTAGAGGTATACAGTACAATTACGACCCTTACAAACAAGTGATTGGTCGTGTAAATCAACTTAAAGCCATTGGTCATCCTGTGGATAAAGTTGAACTGATAGTGTTAGGTGGAACACATACAGCACTACCGTTAGACTATCGAATTTGGTTCATAAAACGTTGCCTCGACGCGTTAAATGGTGTAGAGTCCCAAGATTTTGAGGAGGCTAAAAAACTAGCTGAAAAGGCGCCTATAAAGGTTTCAGGTATAACCGTGGAAACCCGCCCAGACTGGTGTATGGAGGGCTGTGTAGATGAGATGCTTCAGCTCGGCGTTACAAGAGTTGAACTTGGTGTTCAAACGATATATGAAGATGTTTATAAGATCATAAATCGTGGACATGGTATAAAAGAAGTCGTTGAAGCAACAAGAATAGCTAAGGATGCTGGTTTGAAAGTCACATATCATCTAATGCCAAACCTACCAGGGTCCAATCCTGATAGGGATTTGGAAATGTTTAGAGAAATCTTCAGAAACCCGTCTTTTAGACCAGATGCTCTTAAAATATACCCGTGTCTAGTCGTAGAAGGCACGAAGCTCTACGATATGTGGGTTAGGGGATTGTACAAGCCATACGATGAAAAAGTCGTTGTAGAGGTCTTAGCAGAAGCCCTTAAAGAAATCCCAAGCTACGTTAGGGTTCAAAGGGTTCAGAGAGATATTCCAGCTCATCTAATAGTTGACGGTGTTAAACATAGCAATCTAAGAGAACTTGTTGAGAGGAGGCTTGAATCAAAAGGATTAAGATGCAGGTGTATAAGATGCCGTGAAGTTGGACACGTATACATGAAGTATGGGGTTAAACCAGACGTGACAAACGTAAAGCTTCTTAGAACAGATTATGAGGCGAGTGAAGGCTATGAGATATTTCTTTCATTTGAAGATGTGAAGAACGATATCCTAATTGCTTTGCTAAGGTTGAGAATACCTTCTGAAAAAGCCCACAGACCAGAAGTGAAAAATGCCGCAGTAGTAAGGGAGCTTCACGTATACGGCCCTATGGTTCCAGTCGGATTAAAACGTGAAGATGGATGGCAGCATAAAAACTATGGGAGAATCCTCTTAAGCGAGGCTGAGCGGATATCTGTTGAAGAATTTGATAAGCGTAAGCTTTTAGTTATTAGTGGTTTAGGTGTTAAACGATACTATAAGCGACTTGGTTATGTTGATGATGGCCCCTATGTGAGTAAAACATTAACTTAGTAGCCTAAGCCTATTGAAGTTAAATGCTTCCAAGTAAAACTGAAGGCTCTAGAGCTTCCAATTATTGAATAGTTGACCTTAACTGGCTACGGTTTGTTCACTAGAAAAATTTTCATTCTCTAAGTTTTTCTCTTAACTGGGTGAGCTTATGATAAGAGTCTTAGTTGTTAAAGATTATGAGGAGGTTAGTCGCGAAGCAGCATTGAGGATAGCTGAAACCATTAGGTCTAAGCCTGACGCCGTTTTAGGACTCGCCACAGGTAGTACTCCCATTGGCTGTTATAGAGAGCTTATCAGAATGCATAGAATAGAGGGTTTGAGTTTTTCAAAGGTTTCAACGTTTAACTTAGATGAATATGTCGGTTTAGCTCCCGATCATCCTCAAAGCTACCACTACTATATGTTCCAAAACCTATTCAATCATGTAGATATCAAAGTAGAGAACATTCACATACCCAATGGTGTAGCTGAGGACTTGGATGAAGAGTGCCTTAATTATGAAGATTCTATTAAACGGGCTGGTGGTATAGATCTTCAGCTTCTCGGAATAGGGAGAAATGGTCACATAGGCTTCAACGAACCCGGTTCACCATTCGAATCTAGAACGCGTGTGGTTAAGCTTTCGGAGCAGACTAGAATGGATAATGCGAGGTTCTTCAAATCTTTAGATGAGGTTCCAACGCATGCAATAACCATGGGCATTGCTACGATAATGGAAGCGAAGCGTATAATTCTACTGGCCTCTGGAGAGGCTAAGGCTGAAGCTATATCTAAAGCTATTAAGGGACCTAAAACTGTTATGGTTCCGGCGTCAGCGCTCCAAGACCATGAAGATTGCCTCTTTATAGTGGATAGAAAAGCTGCCTCACTCCTTTAACTAAACTGCAAGTTTAATAATAGCTTCTCAAGCAGTATGCTAAGTGTCTAGTGTTACGGGTGTCCATGTATGAAGGTACCCACTAAGAGTGTACCTAAACCAGTAGTTAAAATCCCTAAGGCAGGCTATGGTTTTAGAGAGGGTAGAGGCTTCAGTATAGGAGAGCTTAAAGAAGCTGGTTTATCCATTGGAAAAGCTAGGGCACTAGGCCTATACGTTGACGTTAGACGACGAAGTGTTAGAAAGGACAATGTTGAAGTTTTAAAAAGATTTCTAAAGGAGGTTGAGGAAAAGTCTAAAGCTGAAACTCCGCAAAATCAAACAGAGGTTAAAGGCTAAAAGGCTGTTAGGTTATAACTCTCCCTATGGTGGTCTTTTTGGAAGTTAGACTTTTTGAGGGACTTATACCTGCAACGGTCCTACCTATGGATGAAAACTTCAAGTTGGATGAGGATGAGCTTAGGAGGTATATAAATTGGATTTCCCAATTTAAGGTGAGTGGTTTAGCGGTAAACGTTGATACTGGCGAGGGCCCGCACCTGTATTTTGAGGAGCAACTTAAAGTCATTGAAGTGTACAAAGAGGAGCTTAAAGGACGTATACCCATAGTTGCAGGTTTATCTGCAAGATTTACTGATGAGGCTGTTAGAAATGCTAAGATGCTTGAGAAAGCTGGTGCAGACGCTTTACTCGTTTTCCCAATACCAGCCTATGCTGGCGATCCTCTAGACCCCGAAATTCCATACAATTACCACAAAGCCATTTCTGAAGCCGTTAAAATACCTCTAATAGCTTTTCAGCTTCAAAGAGCCCTTGGAGGCGTTGAATATTCTCAACAGGCTTTGAGAAGGCTGTTTGAAGTTGAAGGCATTGCCGCTATTAAAGAAGCGAGCTTTAATGCTAAGAAGTTTGTGGAAACGCTTAGACTTGTATCTTCTCTGAAGAGAAAGGTCTACATGCTTACGGGTAATGACAATTTTATTCTCGAATCATTCATATTGGGTGCTAATGGAGGGTTGCTCGGTTTTGGAACGATAGCTACAGATTTACAAATAGAGATGATAGATAGGGTTAAACGTAGAGACTATGATGGAGCTTTTGAGATATATAGGAGGATAACCCCTCTGGTGGATGCAATATTCATGCCTCCCGTTAGAAATTACAGGGCTAGGCTTAAAGAAGCGCTTGTAATGCTTGGAGTTTTAAGGAAGGCCTATGTTAGACCGCCTTTAACCCCGATCTCAGAAGCGGAGCGTAAAGTTGTGAGGAATGCTCTTAAAGAGTCTGGTTTAATTTGATATGCCCAACGTTTCAACTACGTCTTTGACGTATTTAACAATCGACTCCACTATTGCTTTAAAAGCCTCCTTACCTTTACCGGTACTAGCCTTAGATGGTATACCCCATACACCTGTTGGAGATATCTTAAGCATAGGCATATAGTCTAACATTTCCCTATCTACGCTCGGCTCATGGTCTCCTGAAATTCCTCTAACAGCATCTGGCTTAAGATGTAAGAGAAGAGAAGTCTCCTGTTCACCTGCATGTAAATCGTTGACTGTTTCAAAAATCTCCCTTAAAGCTTTTCCATATACTCGCTCTGGGACTAGTATTACCTTAAAATCCGGATAGTCTAGGTTTAAGTACCTCACGGCCGGTTTTAGTATGAAGTTTCCACCGTGCCAACTGAAGACTACTAAATACTTGAAGCCTTCTTCTCTAAGAGAATTGACGATATCTCTCAAAATAGAGGTTAGAGTTTCAGGTCTAAGATAGACTGTCCCCTTTACTCCTCTATGCTCTGCCGAACAGCTTACTGGAATGGTGGGTAAGAGGAATAGGTTGAGTCTTGAGGCAACTTCTTCAGCTATTTGAGATGCTATTATTGTATCCGTATCCAAAGGTAGATTTACACCGTGTTGTTCAAGACTGCCTATTGGCAGTATTGCTCCTTTAACGTTGCTCTCCTCAACATCCTTATATGTTGAATGAAAACCCACATTGCTCAAAATACATCCATTCTTAGACTCTCGTTAAAAACTTTAAAAACCTACTGCACTATATTGAACGGGATTCTAATGCGTTTTGGAATAGCACCGATTCAATGGAATTGGTATTGGGATTGGACAGTTAAAGAGACTTTGATCGCTGAGAAGCTTGGCTTCAGTTTCATCTGGATTCTAGAACACCACGGAAGAGAAGATATGTATTATCCCTCCCCACTTATAGCTCTTGCTAGCTTAGCTTCGGTGACTAAAAGTGTAGAGCTTGGATCATGTGTGCTCATACTGCCCCTCTACCACCCAGTTCACGTTGCTGAAGATTCTGCGATGGTGGATGTAATATCCGGTGGGAGGTTAATATTAGGTGTAGGTTTAGGCTATGTGAAGGAGGAGTATAACCTCTTCCAAACACCTATGAAAGATAGAGGAAAACGTATGACTGAGTCACTGATTTTAATTAGAAAGCTCTGGACCGAACCTGTTGTAAATTTTAAAGGTACATTCTTCGACGTTAGAAATTTCTCTCTTCAACCTAAACCTTTGAGAAAACCCCATCCACCCATATGGGTAGGTGGCTGGAGTGATCAGGCCTTAAAGAGGGCTGCAGAACTTGGAGATGCATGGTTTATAGGACCAGTTGGAGCTTTTTCAGACGTTAAAAATAGCTATCTAAAGTATGTAAATGCTTTGAAAAAGCTCGATAAAAAACTTGAGAGGCTTCCGCTTGTTAGAGAGATCTATGTAGCTGAGAGATCCGACGAGGCGTATGAGAAGGCTGTAAAGTATATAGGTGGGATGTATTTCAAAGACTATGTTTCATGGGGTCATCCACTAGTCGAAGGTGCTAAAAGCTTTGAAGATATAGCTAAAGACAGGTTTATCATAGGAAGTCCAGATGATTGTATTTCTCAAATAGAAAGGTTCAGTAGGGAGCTTAAAATAACGGATATGATATTTAGAGTACATTATCCAGGTATGAGCCTTGATGAGGGTTTAAATGTCATACGGCTTATAGCTGAAAAGATTAAACCGTACTTTGAAGAGTTGAAGAGTTAAAAACTACGTGAGTTACTATAATATTTCATGGGCTACGTATCTAGTCGAGCCGTAGTTGGAAGGGTTCTATTAGAAGGCTTTAACATAATACTTGGGCCTTCATCCATCGGGGATTGGTCTGTGATAGGTTATGGAGCCGTCTTAGGCTATCCATCTAGGGCTGTTTTAAAAAGCCTAATAGGTAGGGCCATAGGCTTGGAACACTATGACGATGAAAGTAGTGGCTGTACGATAGGTGAACACTGTATAATACGGCCCTATACGGTAGTGTATGAAAAATCTAAACTTGGAAATCGGGTTGAAACGGGACATTTTGTCATGATAAGGGAAAACGTTACGATAGGAGATGAAACAATCATTGGCTCCCACACGGTAGTTGACGGAGATGTATCGATAGGTTCCAGATGTAGGATACAGACAGGCTGCTACATTCCCCCTAAAACGGTTATAGGTGATGAAGTCTTCCTAGGGCCTATGGTAAACATTCTCAACGATAGATATCCTCCAAGCGGTCTACTCCTAGGTGCACGTATAGATGACGGTGCTATCATCGGAGCTGGAGCTGTGATAATGCCAGGTGTAATTGTGGGACGTGAAGCAGTAGTCGCAGCTGGCTCTCTCGTTACGAGAGATGTCAGTCCTAAAACTGTTGTTAAAGGTGTTCCCGCCAAGCCTATCTATACTAGGGAGGAATATGAGGCTAAAAAAGAGAAGTATATTAGCGAACTAAGATGAAGAAGTGGAAGTAACGGTATTGAGAATACTCTCTCTTTTCCATTACTTTAACATTGTGGTGGGAAATCCTACACCCTTTCAGGGGTAGGTAGCTCATATGCTTGGTGGCGTCAACTCCTCTAACGCTTTTAGAAGCCAAACCTTCCTTTTCTTAGCTTCTTCGACGGCGTCTTCAGTAGCCCACATCGTGTAGATGACTTTTAAAACTCTATCCCTCAGGTATTCAGGGCATCTTCTCTTGATCAGGTCAAGCTTCTCATCTACAGACCTGACTACTCTAGCCCCAGCTCTGGTGGAGGCTTCTCCTACTATGCATAGGTTGTCGGTCGCTCCGTAGATGTTCACCTCTAGATCCGGCAGTATTAGCCTTTCAAGCTTAACCTGTACGTCCATCTTCCTGAGTCTACCGGTTATAACCTCCCAAGCTTCTTCTTCAAGCGTTAGAGATGTCCTCTCGACGTAAACCCTGAGGTCCCTTATCTCGGCGATTATTTCGTTGAACTTCCTATCATGTTGTTCAAGCCTAGCCGTGTGCTCTTTAAGAATAGCAGTATGGTCTTTGAGGATTGCTAGCATCTCGTTGAACTTTCTATCGTGCTCATTAAGTCTAGATAATATTTCGTTGAACTTTTTATCGTGTTCATCAAGTCTAGACAGCACTTCGTTGAACTTCTCATCGTGCTTATCTAAACGCTTAAGTATCTCATCTAGCCCTAGATATCCGGCTACTGCGTAGCGGAACTCCCTATCTTTCTCAAGCAATTCTAGGAATTCACGCTTAATAGGTTGCATGTCGCAACATATCAATCGCTAAACTATCAATTATAGTTTTCTGAGAACTCTGAGTGGTGTAGTCTTTAATAGACATACATATCCCCTCCCCTCGACCAGCTCATCGAGGTTTCTTTGAGGAAACCCTTCTCTACGCATTTGAAGGTTAACACAGTCGCAGAATCCCTATTCATTATGAGCGTGTACTTCTCACACTTCATCAGCCTACTCTCATAGGCCACCATGTGGCTTGAGCAGAGAAGGAGAGTAAAGGATTAGAAGTCTAATTCTATTGTATATTTCCTCCCGCTCCTTCGACATGTCTATCGGAAGCTTGATTTTAATCACAACCTTCAATTTCAGACATCCTCCCCTCTAGTTTTTCCATTATATTTTCTATGGAATTTCTCCATGTTCTGCCCTGTTTGTCCTAGAACCCCTCCATCTAAGTAGTGTAGGTTTCAGGTTTGGACTTCAAAATCCTCCTAACGATAAACACAAGCCTCCTGAAGTCCATATATGTAGGTAAGGTTGTGGTTAGAGTAGTCGAAGAACCTGCGTGGTACAACCTAATCTACTAGGAGAATGGGATAGCATCCAATAACTTACGTAGCCGATTACAACAGCCTAGTCGAAAGGAAGACTGAGTACAGGATTCCAACCCCTAAGCTAGCGGCACAGCTTGCACAGCATAAATGGTCTCCATTCGAGTGGATGAGCGTTAAGTTTGCGTGTATTATGAACGTACTGAGGACTAGGGTTGAATGGCTAACGCCAGACATACACTACTTGACCTTCTACTCAAAGTATAGAAATCCACCGTGGGTGACTACCCCATACTGGTTCTTCGCCTACTGGCCTTATCTTAGAGAATATTATCCACCTAGCGCTAGCGTCATCGAGTCCTTCAGTGGGCATCCGCTCAACGCACAGTTCTTCGTCTGGATAATACGATAGCTCGATATAGTCTTTAACAGTAGTCGATTCGATAGTAATGTTCTTCTTCAATAGCACATCCCTTATGAACTTAGCTGCAAAGTCGATTCCAGCGATGTCTTCAAGAATATTTGCCACTTGCTTAAATGGACAATAGTTGTTATCACATCTTCACCACTATCTATCCCTTCATCTATCTTTTTCGATACTTCTTTGATCCTCTTTTCATCCTCTCATCCTCTGAAAGCTCCCTTTTAGGTTTAAATAAAGCGTAGATAAAGATGTTAGAATCAAGAAATCTCAAATTTCCTCACTTCTCTCCCCAACTTATGATAATCCTCGAAAAACTTAACATCAATCTCGAGAGAATCTACGTACTTTAAAAGTGAGGGCTCTCTTGGATAGATCACAACCTTCTCCCCCAAATTCACTAGGACGGCTTCACCGCTTTTCGCCAACTTTCTCAACGATGTAGGGAGTACTATTCTTCCTTAGGGATCAATTCTTTTAATAACCACTTTCTCCACAATAATCACTAAATTAAAATAATTTGAATTAAACCAAACTTATAAATTCGATTATTCAAAGATGGTTAAAGCTTCAGACGTAGGTGGTTGACCGTGTTTTTAAATGGTTTAGACATGAACTATGCTCCCTTAATGAAAGAACTCGGTTTAAACTGGGGACATCCTGATGGAAGAGAAATAGACAACCTATGTCATATTCCTATTCTTTAAGAGTAAGGGTGTGAACTGTCTTAGAGTTCGAATACGGTTTGGCGAATCGGGTCCTTCAACATTATCTTACGCTTTAAAATTGGCTAAAGAGGCTTATGCGCTGGATTTTAAAATCCAGCCCACGATATTTCTATCAGATGGTTGGTCTGATTTGTATAAACAGCCAGAGCCTGAAGATTGGGCTCCTCTCGATTTTCAAAGTAAGTTGAAACAAGTTAAATCGTATGTTTCGAAAATCGTCGAATCGTTGACGCCTCTAATAGATAGTTGTGTATACTTCCAAGTTGGGAATGAGGTTGACTATGGGATATGCGGTATATTCGCACGCGATAAGAAGAAGCGGAGAAACTTTAAATGGCTTAGAGAACGCATATGGGCTTATGAATCTACAATTCTAAATGAGTCTTTCAAAGCGATTAAACTGTATTTTGAAAAGCCTGTTGCTCTACATCTAGGTAAATGGTGGGATTTAGAATTGATATCATCTTTTCTTTCCGCGATGGCTGAATTCAACGTCGAATACGATATTGTATGCTTCTCATTCTACCCATCAATGTTTGGAGCGGGCTTGAATAAATTGGAGGAGCTTAAGAGAGTAGCTGAAGATAGGGGGAAGCGTATTGCAATTGCAGAATATGCGTATCCAAGTTGCCCAGTGAAAGGACAGTTTTGGTTTATGAGTAAGCCCTCACCAGGCTACCCGCTAACTCCAGAGGGACAAGCTTCATGGTTGAGGGACTTTTTAAGATACTGTAGAATGTTAAACGTATATGTTGCCTTCTATTGGAGTCCAGAGCTCTACTTGTTAAAGAATCAGCTTAAAAGAAAAAGAATATGTTCACCAGAGAAGATGCCTTTAGATTTTGGCTGGGGATCGATGTCTTTCTTCGATGAAAACGGATATGTTAAACCTTGTGTAGAATCGCTACGGCAAAAATACACTAGTGGAATAGAACTGTGGGAGGGAAAAACATATAGGTCTCCCTCTACTGGTTAGATTTCTGAAGAATTATGCCTAGAACACCTAAGGATTTGGTTGAGGTAGAAGCCTATGCTCATGCTACGGAGGACCCATCTAAAGTTGAAGAAGCCATCAGAAATATTCTATTCGAAACTGTTCGAGATAAAATTAAACTAGAGAAGACTACGCTTAGAGGACATTACGGTAATCCGATAATCGTTTACCGCGGCGCTGTCGAAAACGTCTCTGAAGACCTTCTTTTAAACTTAATTAGGCGAATGTCTCCTGAAGACAGAGTCTCTCTTAAAGCGTCTCTCGACATTCACCTCGGTAAACACAACATTCTATACTTAAGATTTAACAAACAGGAGGCTTATCTTGGACGTTTGAAACTGGACCAGATAGACGCTATATGCTTAAGGTTGAAGCTTAAACCGCATGTTTTCAATAAGCTTCCAGAGCTTATAGAGTCTAAGGAGGGATAGGCTTCACTAGAGTCTTCCATGATCTACATATGGTTTTCAATAAACCTGAAGTTGATAAAATGCTTTCTATGGCTAGAAAATTGGGCTTCTCAGTTGTAGGGTTAACTTTAGAAGATGTTGATATGAAACCGTTAGACATTAAACCTCCGGAAAACCTTAAGGTCGTTTGGAGGCTTGATCTTACCCGTGATAAAACTCAACCAAAAACCATAGATAAACTCAGAAAGCTTTTTTCAATAATCGCTGTTTCATGTAGTTCCAGAGATGAATTTAGAGCCGTTTTGAAAACACGCGTGGATCTAATATTTCAGAAAAAGCTTTTCGCACTTAATCTTTCAGACGTTAGGGTTTTAGCGTCTTCAGGTAAATTCTTCGAATTAAATTTTAAGCCTCTAATCTATGCTAGGGGGTTTGAAATGGTCAATGTCATTAAAGTCTTACGTAGAAACGTTGAACTTCTTAGAAAGATGAAGATACCTATTATAATTTCAAGTTGGGCTTCCAACCCATATGAAGTCACCCCTCCTCTTGAACTGCCTCAGTTTTTAACACTGGCTGATGTGAATGTCCAAGAATTTTACCGTTGTGTTTCAGAAGAACCTGCTAGACTGCTTGAACTCTCAACTTCTAAAAGAATGGGCCTTCCAAATGGTGTTAGGATTTTAGGGCGTGAATATTATGAAGATGTTTAAAACGAGATACTTAGCTTTAAAGGTTGAATGCGATGGAAAATTCAATAGAGACAGTTTCCAAAGAAACTTAATTGAAACATATCTACGCTTATACGGCGAATATGGGTTAAGTAAAGCAAACCTTAAGTTTTTAAAGCTTGGAGATGATGGGCTTGCTATTCTATCTGTAAACCATAGTTCTCTCCCTCACCTTAGAACCATTCTAGCGCTCATCAGAGAATTAGACGGTGTAAGAACGTTAGTCCACGTTTTAGGCGTCTCAGGTACTATTAAGCGACTTAAGGCTAAATTTCTCTCCGCAGAGGTTGGAAAATCATAAAACTTTTTAGGAGCTGATTTCATATTAATATAGAATTCCTCGGAGCGATCTGAGGCATTATATATCATTAATTGATAGATGGCTAGGAGGTGTTGGATGTGTTTGCAGCACAAGGGGCTTATGATAGAGTCATCACAATATTCTCTCCAGAGGGTAGACTTTATCAGGTTGAATATGCAGTTGAAGCCGTTAAGAGGGGTGCGGCGATAGTTGGATTATCGTGTAAATCATGCTGTGTTTTAGCCGTTGAAGAAAGGCCCCCATCTAAACTCTTAGATGAAAATTTCACATGGAAAATTTTTAAGATAGACGATCATGTAGGTGTTGCCATAGCTGGTTTTGGACCAGATGCTAGACTTCTAGTTGACCAGGCGAGGATTTATGCTCAAAGCAATAGACTCATGTACGATGAGCCTATAGATATTGAGGTTCTGGTTAGACGCATAGCCGATATTAAACAGATGTACACTCAACACGCTGGAGTTAGACCGTTTGGAGTAGCTCTACTATTCGGAGGGGTTGACAAGTACGGAGCTAGACTTTTCATAACGTTACCCGGAGGAGACTACTGGAGTTATAAGGCTACATCCGTAGGTATGGGTAGTGAAGCTGCTATAGAGTTTCTCGAGGCAAACTATAGGGCGGATCTAACAATCGATGAGGCGATACGGATGGCGATTAAAGCCTTGGTTAAAGCCAGTGGTGGTAAAAGTGAGGATAGAAGGTTTAGAATAGCTGTAATACCAGTTGAAACCAAACAATTTAGAATGCTGACCAATGGGGAGGTTTCCAAGTTCCTCGAAAGTATCTAGTATAGGAGTAGGGAAAAATGTCCGAACGTCATGTTTTAGCTAGATTGCAAATCTCAGGTGAAAAGTTTGAGATAATTGTTAATCCAGATTTCGCGTTAAACTATAAACTCGGTAAGCTAAACGATATAGACAAGGTTTTAGTGGCTTATGAAGTTTACTCAGACGTAAGGAAGGGTTTAAAGGCGCCTTCCGATAAACTCATGAAATACTTTAAAACAACTGATGTAAGGAAAATAGCTGATGTTATAATTAAACAAGGGGAGCTTCAGATAACAGCTGAGCAGAGAAGGAAACTGATAGAGGATAAAAGAAAGCAGATAATTGCATTCATAGCTAAAAACTGTGTAGACCCTAGAACAAATCTTCCAATTCCGGCTTTAAGAGTCGAACAGGCTATGGATCAAGTAAAGATATCAATAGATCCCTTTAAAGAAGCTGAAGGACAAGCCTTAAAAGTTATCGATGCATTGAAATCTGTTTTACCACTTAAAATTGAAAGGGTGAAATTGGAGATTAAGGTTGGACCGGAGTATGTCCCTAAAATGTATAGTTTCGTAAAAAGCTATGGTTACTTGGAAAAGGAAGAGTGGCTTAGCGACGGCTCATGGAGGGCAAACGTCGATATGCCAGCTGGTCTCCAAGCTGAGTTTTTAGATAAGCTTAATAAGCTTACAAAAGGTACGGCTCAAGTCAGAATTCTAAAGTAGGTGAATTTTCCATATGGGTGAACGTAAAATAGTCTTACCCGGTGAGCTTTTAGTTGAAGGAGGTGAATATCAACCGGGTTTAAATGTATTTAAATATGGCGAAAGACTATATGCGTCTAAGATAGGTATATTATCCATAGTCAAACAGACAGTTTCCGTAATAGCTTTGCACGGCGTTTACGAACCTAAGGTGGGCGACATTGTTATAGGTAAGGTTGTAGATGTTGGTGCCTTCAGTTGGGCTGTTGATATAAGATCGCCTTACACAGCCGTTTTAAATGCCTCCGATTACTTTAAAGGTAGATTTAACCCAGCTAAAGACTCTCTGATCAAAGCATTAAAGCCTGGAGATATGATAATAGCGCAAATAGCTGATTTCGATAGGACTAAAAACCCTGTTTTAACCGTTCAAGGTCCTGGTTTAGGAGGAATAACTAAAGGTATTATAGTTGAATTGTCCCCCTCAAAAATACCTAGGCTTATAGGTAGGAAAGGCTCTATGATAAACCTACTTAAGAAAGAGGGTAGATGTCAAATAACCATAGGTAAAAATGGTCTAATTCATATAGTTGGTGAAAAACCTGAATATGAGGAGTTGGTTGCCCAGGCGATAAAGAAGATAGAAAAAGAGGCTCATACTACGGGTTTAACAGATAGAATTATGAAATTTATGAAGAAAGGGAGGGAATTAAGTGTCAGCTGAGTTCGTGAGAGTTGATGGAAGACTTCCAGATCAACTTAGACCCATAAGAATGGTCGTAGGAGTGCTCGACAGGGCTGATGGATCAGCTTACGTTGAACAGGGAAATACGAAAGTTTTGGTGGCGGTTTACGGTCCTAGAGAGCTTCATCCTAGGCATCAGGCGTCACCTGACTCCGCTATGGTTAGATGTCGATACCATATGGCACCATTTTCTACCAAGGAGAGAAAAACACCAGCCCCGTCACGTAGAGAGATAGAGCTTTCTAAGGTTATAAAGGATGCAATATCTCAAGCTATTTTTCTAGAGAACTTCCCCAGAACATCTATAGATATTTTCATAGAGGTTTTAGAAGCAGATGGTGGGACGAGATGTGCCAGTATAAATGCGTGTTCTCTGGCTTTAGCTAATGCTGGTATACCGCTTAGAGATCTCGTTTCATCTGTAGCTGTAGGCAAGTATAAGGGTCACATAATACTGGATTTAAACGATGAAGAGGATGAAGTCGCTGAAGCAGATATGCCCATAGCGATAATGCCAAGTCTCAACAGGATAACGCTTCTACAGGTTAACGGTGTTTTAACAGAGGAGGAGTTTAAACAAGCTTTTAACTTGGCGATTAAAGGCTGTATGGAGATTAATAGAATTCAAAGAGAAACTCTTAGAAGTGTCTATTCATCTATTAAAGGTGAAGAAGATTGAAAACGTTTAAAGTAGTGTCTCAGCTTGTCAGAGCGAGAATGATGGACCTGCTTAGTAAGAACTCCCGAATAGACGGTAGGGGTTTATTGGACTATAGGGAGATCAAGGTTGAAAAAGGTCTCATAGGTAGAGCTGCTGGCTCGGCTCAAGTTTCAATAGGGTCTACAAAGGTTCTTGCTGGGGTTAAAGTCGAATTGGGTGAGCCTTTTCCAGACGCACCTGATAAAGGCGTTTTGACGGTCAATGCAGAGTTAGTCCCGCTTGCATCACCAGCTTTCGAACCGGGTCCACCAGATGAAAATGCAGTAGAACTTGCTAGAATAGTTGATAGGGCTTTAAGAGAAACTGAGGCTATTGATTTAAAAATGCTGTGCATAGAGCCCGGTAAAAAGGTTTTCGTAGTGTTTGTAGATATATATGTCTTAGATTACGATGGCAATTTCATAGACGCTTCTTCACTTGCCTCTATTCTCGCGTTGCTTAATACGAAGATCAGAAGCTTTAGAGTTGAGGAGGGGAAACTTAAATATGAAGATGGTTACATGCCCCTCCCCATAAGGCATACACCAGTCACTGTAACTTTAGCTAAACCCGATAATGGTCCATTTATAGTTGATCCAAATCTCGAAGAAGAACTTAGTTTAGGTAATAGAATATCTATATCCATAGATGAGCTTGGAAGAATCTGCGGTATTCAGAAGCTTGAGGGAAGCTTATCTATAGATGAAGTATTTAAGGCTGTATCTATAGCTAAAAATATTGCTCCAAAACTTATTGAGATCGTGAAACGGGAGGCGGTTTAGGTGTCTGATAGACCTAAAAATGCAGGTACGGGCGCTCTAAAGGCTAAGTATGGTGCTCCAGTTAGAAGTAGATACGCTAGGATTATTCAAATGGCTAAGGGAGTTTATGAGTGCCCTAAGTGTGGTATGCGTAAAGTGAAACGTGTAAGCGTAGGCATATGGCTCTGTTCAAAGTGTGGCTATAAGTTTGCAGGTGGAGCTTATCAACCTACTACTGAGATGGGTAGAGTAGCATTGCGGGTAAAAGGGTAGATTAGGTGTATATTTTGGAGCTTGAGTGCTTCGTTAAGCTTAAGGTGGATTCAAATATTTTAGACCCTATTTTCAAAGCTCTAAAACCAGAAACTACACGTCTAGTATCGAGAAGAGTGTCTGTAACACTTGAGAAGACGGATGGATCGGTAATCTTCAAGTTCAACGCTAAAGACCCTACGGCTTTGAGGGCGGCTTTAAACTCTTACTTGAGATGGTTTTCAGCCGTTGAAAGAAGTTTAAAATCCATAGAGGAGCTTCAATCCCCTGATAAATAGGTGCCTTTTTAAACTCTTACATGAACTTTAAACACTGTAAGCTTAGCGATCCTTCGATGTTCAACTTCATAAGTTGGTTGTTGCTGTTTTTCAAGTAACAGCTCCTCTAAGATAAAACTTTAGAATATGTTTATCTTTAATCATTGAGATATCATGGATAAAGGTTTGCATATAATCGTCTTGATAAAACAAGTACCTGATATTGAGAAAGTCAAGTTTAATGTTGAAGAAGGTAGAATCGATAGAACTTCAGCACCACTAGAGACAAATCCATTTGATTTAAATGCCCTTGAAGCGGCAATTCAACTGAAAGAGCGTATTGGAGGATATGTAACAGTTATAAGTATGGGTCCTCCTCAAGCCGAATCTAGTTTGAGGGATGCTTTAGCTAGGGGAGCAGATAGAGCCATCCTTCTCACGGATAAGCTCTTCGCTGGAGCTGATACACTCGCCACATCCTACACGTTAGCTGCGGCTATAAGGAAGGTCGGCTATTTCGATTTGATAATTTGTGGTGAGAAAACAGTAGATGGAGACACTGGCCAAGTTGGGCCTGAAGTCGCCGAGCATCTCAACATTCCTCACGTTGCCTATGTATGTGAAATCAGGTCAGCTACATTGGACAAACTTCTACTGGTTTCCGATATGGGTGATAGGTATTTGATTGAAGTTAAGCTTCCAGCTCTAATAACTGTGACTAAAGACATAAACACGCCCAGGCTTCCAACTTTGAGGAATGTTCTTAAAGCCAAGAAGGCTACTATTGAGGTTTGGAATGCCAATGACTTGGCAGGCTATGGTGAATTGTGTAGATTTGGACTTCAAGGCTCCATGACTACGGTATTCAGGATAGTCTTTCCCTCTGAGGACACAAGGAAAGGGTTAATCTTCCACGGGGACGATGCTGTTGAAAAACTCGTGAAAGTCTTACGTGAAAGGGGGGTTTTACGTCTTGAATCAACCGATTGAAAACGGCGTAATGGTGTACGCTGAGCAGAAGAAAGGGGTGGTGCATCCAGTTTCACTGGAGCTTTTAGGCAAAGGTAGAGAATTGGCGGATAAACTCAATGTTGAGCTTTGGGGCGTCTTACTTGGCTACAATATTCAAGGTGAAGCTGAAACGCTCATACATTACGGCGCTGACCGTGTTTTCCTATACGACGATCCAACGCTCGAAGAGTTTGACGTAGTCAGGTATAAACATGTGCTTGTTGAACTCGTTAAAGAAGTTAAGCCTCAGCTGATTCTGATGGGCGCAACACCGCTGGGTAGGAGTTTAGCTCCGAGAATTGCGGCGGCGTTGAATACTGGTTTAACTGCAGACTGCATTGATATTCAGATCGATGACAAAGGTGAGATTGTTCAGATAAGACCAGCCTTCACTGGAAACATACTCGCCTACATAAAGACTAGAAGTAAACCTGTTATGGCAACTGTTAGATACCGGGTTATGAAGCCTCTAACAAAGAACCCCTCTAGAAAAGGTGAAATAATTAAGAAACCTACTCCAAAGACTCCGGATACAGGCTTAAAGGTTTTAGGCGAGGTTTCAACGAGACGTGTAAACCTTGCAGAAGCAGACATTATAGTGTCAGGTGGTAGAGGTCTTAAGAGGAAGGAGGATTTAAACATGCTTAAAGAATTAGCTTCCATCTTGGGGGGAGTTTTAGGCGTTAGTAGACCTCTCGTTGACGATGGATGGATATCCAAAGACCATCAAGTTGGCTTCAGTGGAAATACCGTTAAACCTAAACTCTACATCGCATGTGGTATCTCAGGCTCTCCTCAACACATAGCCGGTATGCGTGGCTCTGAGATTATAGTGGCTATAAATATCGATCGATCGGCTCCCATTTTCCGAATAGCCGACTATGGGATAGTAGGTGATTTATACGAGGTTGTACCTAAATTAATCGAGACTTTAAAGAGGTTGAAGAAGCATGAGTAGTTTAAGTTCGAATCTTATTGAGAAGCTTAAGGCGGTTTTAGGGGAAGAATGGGTTATCCAAGGTGAAAATCTTGTAGCTAGCTACGTGTTAGATGAAACTCCCCCTCCAATAAGACCTCAACCTCACCTAGACGTGGTGGTTGTTAAACCAAAGTCTTCGGAAGAAGTCTCTGAAGTTCTTAAGTTGGCAAATGAATATAATACTCCGGTTTTTCCTAGAGGTGGAGGTACAGGTCTAGTTGGAGGGTGCATACCGACGGCCTCTGGAATAGTGCTTTCTCTTGAGAGGATGAATAAGATAGTTATTGATAGGGATAATTTAATGGCTGAAGCTGAGGCGGGTGCGACTTTAAAAGACCTTTTAAATGCTTCAGATGAAGCTGGCTTATTCTTCCCACCTCATCCAGGCGATGAGGGGGCTCAAATTGGCGGTTTAATAGCTTGTAATGCCGGTGGAGCTAGAGCCATCAAAACCGGGGTTATGCGAAACTACATACGCGGTTTAGAAGTCGTTCTACCTACTGGAGAAATTCTAAAGCTTGGCGGTAAACTTTTAAAGAACAACTTTGGCTTCGACATCATGCAACTTATAATCGGAAGCGAAGGTACCTTAGCAGTCATCACTAAGGCTTGGATACGTCTATATCCAAAGCTTCCGGCAACGGCAACGTTGATAATTCCATTTGAATCGAGGGGTTCAGCCGTTAAAGCCGTTCCTAAAATTCTCCATGCAGGTATTTTACCGCTAGCCTTAGAGTATGTTGAAAGAATTCCTATTGAAAGGTCGGCTGAACGTTTAGGTTTAGTGTGGCCCTGTAAAGTCGGTGAAAGCTTCCTCATAGTAATCTTAGCTGAACAGTCTGATGAAGCTTTATACAGTCAATGTGAAAAACTCTTATCGCTTTGCGGAGAATTCGGCTCTCTTGAACCGCTTCTAGCTGAGAGTAGAGAAGAGCAAGAGAAAATTCTGAAGATCCGTAGTGAAATATACTCATCTCTTAAACCCTACATGGTGGATATATTGGATGCTACCGTTCCACCAGCGTCCATAGGCATATTCATGGACGAAGTCGAGAAGATAGCTAAACGCTATAACACGTATCTGCCATCTTATGGGCATGCCGCAGATGGAAACATACACGTTCACATAATGAAAGAGCAAGGTTGGCGTACTGAAGACTACGATAAAGTTAGAGATGAAATATATACAGCCGCTGTAAAACTTGGTGGTACAATAACGGGTGAGCACGGTATTGGAGCGGTTAGAAGGAAAAGCGCTGAGAAGTTTCTAGATCCAACATATGTGAAACTCATGAAGGAGATTAAACGTATATTCGACCCTAAAGGCATACTAAATCCAGGCAAAGTACTGCCATAGGCTTATTCTTGAAAAATTAAAATAAAAGCTCCCTCATAATTACATTAGGGGGTGGGTAAGCCAGTGGGCGGGTTTCCGGACGCTTTATAGCGTCTGGAGGAAACTCCTCCACGCAGGTGGAACCACACCACGGCAACGTGGGGGGCGAGAGCCCCGGCTCCGGCGCAGAAAAGACACTCCCACCTGGTGTATGTGGATGATAGGCGGCTCAACCGTTGACGATACCGGGATGTGGAGATGAAACTGCCGTCCTGTGGGCGTTAAGGCGAAAGAAGCCTATGAACCTCCACCCGAGGCTTCGGTGAGCCGCATTAGTCGAATCCCGCCTAAAACAGAAGGAGGGTTACGGCTGGCATACCCACTCCCTGATGTGGATAATATTTTAACATTGGAATTGTTAAAGGATGGATTAAAACTTGTATGAATGCTCGACCCCTCCCCTAGTTTTCTACATTATATTTTTATGGTGATTTTCCATTTTCTGCCTCGTTTCTAAAACCAAATTTTGAGTTTTTCCATTTATGATAATGCCAGCCTCTATGAGGACCGGTAGTCTTGGGATAATATACAATAATGCATGTACTGCTACAACCTAGGTTGCACGTAGTCAAAAAGAAGAGAATTCAGAGTACTACGTGATGCCTTTCTGCTTCAGATATGCTATTTCAACCTCGTAATACTCCATAAGCTTGTCTAGCGTATGTA